>JAGFNJ010000014.1 GCA_017592775.1 Candidatus Accumulibacter conexus
TATGGCGAAGGGAGTTGCAGAAACTGGCGGATGAACTGCGCATGACGGTTCAGGTTTGTCATCTCCCGCCCGGAACCAGCAAGTGGAACAAGATTGAGCATCGCATGTTCTGCCACATCACCGCGAACTGGCGCGGACGACCGCTAGTCAGTCGACAGGTGGTGGTGAACCTGATCGGTAACACGACAACCGCGACAGGCTTGCGAATCCAGGCTGCGATTGATGAAAACGCCTATACGTCAGGAATCAAGGTGTCCGACGAAGAGCTTGCTTCGCTTGCCATCGAGCGCGACGCGTTTCATGGCGAATGGAACTACCGGCTGATACCCCGGAACAATGACAAATAGCTCGTATTGTTCAAGTTATTTTTGCTTGCGTCCTTTGGTCAAATGCCGGCTTGCCCGAGCGCCTCGGTGCCGCCGCACAGGGCGATCGCTGGCCGGCGGAAAGGAGCGTGCGGGCCGCGCGCCGGGCCTTTCGCCGGCGGCTTCCGCCGCCCGCACCAGCACCGCCAGCGCCGCTGGTGGCAGTCGCCGTCGCCGGTCACGCCGTCGTGGCGGCTTTGCCAGCCGCCACGGGCCGCGGCCGATAAAGGAACCGACGATGGTTTGTGTTTATAATCGCCGCTCTGCCGACGCATCGACCTGCCGTCGTCACCGGCATTGTCGCCACTGACCCATTTCATGGAGTGCGCATGAGCCCCTTCAAGGCTTTTCTGATCGAGGACCGCGACGGTCGGACACACGCCGCCCTGGTGCGGATGGATCCGGCACAGCTCGATGCCGGCGAAGTGACGATCCGCGTCGCCTACTCCAGCGTCAACTACAAGGACGCGCTGGCAGCGACCGGCGTCGGGCGGATCATCCGTCGTTACCCCTGTGTCGGCGGCATCGACCTCTCCGGAACCGTCACCGACAGCAGCGATCCGCGCTTCCGGCCGGGCGACGAGGTGATCGCCACCAGCTTCGACATCGGTGTCGCACATCACGGCGGTTACGCCGAGTACGCGCGCATCCCCGCCCAGTGGGTCGTGCCCCTGCCGGCCGGCCTCTCTCTGCACGACGCCATGGCCCTCGGCACGGCCGGGTTCACGGCTGCGCTCGGCGTCGTGCGGATGGAAGAGAATGGACTGCGACCCGGCCAGGGCCCGGTCATCGTCAGCGGCGCGACCGGCGGGGTCGGCAGCCTGGCGGTCGACATGCTCGCCGCGCGCGGCTATCAGGTGACCGCACTCACCAGCAAGGAAAGTGAACGCGATTATCTCCTGCGCCTCGGCGCCAGCGAGGTGATGTTTCGCTCGCAGCTCGACCCGACACGCATCCGCGCGCTCGACAGGGCGCTCTGGGCGGGCGCGGTGGACAACCTCGGCGGCGACGTGCTGGCCTGGATGGCGAGCACGATGCGTCAGGGCGGAACGATCGCCAGTATCGGTCTCGCCGCCAGCGCTGAACTGAAGACGACGGTGATGCCCTTCATCCTGCGCGGCGCCTGCCTGCTCGGCATCGATTCCGGCTACATCGGCGAACCGTACCGCAGCGGCGTCTGGCAACGCCTGGCGAGCGACCTGCGACCGCAGCACCTGCAGGAGATGACGCGCACCATCGCCCTCGACGATCTGCCGAAGGTTTTCGATGACTACATCCGGGGTCATGCGCACGGCCGCGTCGTTGTCGCCATTGCTGGCGCCTGAAGCGGTCGGGAGCGATCGGGGCAGCGCTGGCGCGATGGAAGAGTCCACCCAGAGCTCGCGCATCCTGATCGTCGATGAATCGCGCATGGCCCGTGCGGCCCTGATCAAGCGCGTTCGCGAGCGCTACGGTTTTCGCGAGGAGGTCAACGGCGAGGCGGCCTGGCAGGCTCTGGTGCTCGACCACTCGATCCAGCTGGTGATCTGCCCGCTGACGCTGCCACTGCTCGAGGGCGACGGCCTGCTGGTCCGGGTACGCGCATCCAAGCTGGCGCGACTGCGGCAGATGCCGGTACTGGTGATCGCCGGCGACAACCCGGAAGCCAACCAGCGGGCGCGTGAACTGGGTGCATCGGATCTCGTCAGCCGCAGCCTCGACAGCAGCGAGCTGCTGACGCGCATCGCCACGCTGATCGACCTTGCCCAGATGGAGAGCGAACTCGCCCGACAGGCGACGAACCCGGCACAGCACCCGCTGACCGGCCTGCCGACGCGGCAGCACATCGAGTTGCAGGCAGCGAGCGCCCTCGCGCGGTCGCTGCGGCACGGCGCTCCGGCGAGCATCCTGGTCATGGGCTTCGACCGCTTCGACACGCTGCGCAGCGAACACGGCGACGAGCTGGCGAGCAAGCTGCAGCAGAAGCTGGCCAGCATCCTGGCACAGAAGGTGCGCAAGGAAGACAGCCTCGGCCATTATTCGGACAGCGAGCTGGCGGTGGTCTCGCCAGGCACCCCGTACCCGGCCTGCGAAGCGTTCGCCAATCGCCTGCGCGAGGCCTTTGCCGTCGCGCACATCGCGGTACATGGACAGCGCCTGGCGCTGTCCGTCAGCGTCGGTGTCGCCAACACGCCGGTCGATCGGGCGGCATCGGCAACCTCGTTGCTCGCGCTGGCCGGCGAGCGACTGAAAACGGCCCGCCAGGCGGGCGGCAACCGGGTCCTGGCCTGCGTCGACCAGGCGGAGCCACAGGCACCGGTTCCCCGCCTCGGGCACGCGATCGACCTCATCCGGGCCGGGAACGCCGCGGCGGTGATCCCGCATCTGGCGCACCTGAGCAGGGAAATACTGCCCTTTCTCGAGTTGCTGGAAAGGGAGTGGAAGTTGGGCCTGCCTCTGGCAGGCATTCGTGAACGCATGCAGGACCGGGAGCGCGAATCCGAAGACACCCGGCAAGCATGAAAACCATTGGTGCAGGTGGTACATCTTTTTGAAGAGGGAGTCACATGACGACAGTCAAGGAATTTCACAAGCAGTCGATCGAAAATCCGGAGGAGTTCTGGGCTGAACAGGCGAAGCTGGTGTCGTGGCACAAGCCGTTCACCAAGGTGCTCGATTTTTCCCGGCCGCCGTTCGCCAAGTGGTTCGTCGGCGGCGAAACCAACCTGTGCTACAACGCCGTCGACCGGCACGCCGAAAAGCGTCCGAATGACCGCGCCCTCGTCTTCATCTCGACCGAGACCGACCAGGAAGTCGTCTACAGCTTCGCCGAGCTCAAGAAGGAAGTCATGCGCACGGCGGCGATCATGCAGAGCCTCGGCGTCGGCAAGGGCGACCGCGTCCTGATCTACATGCCGATGGTCGCCGAGGCGCTGTTCGCGATGCTCGCCTGCGCGCGGATCGGCGCCATCCACTCGGTCGTCTTCGGTGGTTTTGCCTCCGGTTCGCTGGCAACGCGCATCGACGATGCGGCGCCGAAGCTCATCGTCTCCTCCGATGCCGGCATGCGCGGCGGCAAGGCGGTACCCTACAAGGACCTGCTCGACGAAGCGATCGTGCTGGCGCAGCACAAGCCGGCGAAGGTGCTGATGATCGATCGCGGTCTCGACAAGAACTTCAACAAGGTTGAAGGTCGCGACGTCGACTACGCAACGCTGCGCGCGCAGTTCATGGATGCCGAGGTACCGGTCACCTGGCTCGAATCCTCCGAGCCGTCGTACATCCTCTACACTTCGGGCACCACCGGCAAGCCGAAGGGCGTGCAGCGCGACACCGGCGGTTACGCCGTCGCGCTGGCCTCGTCGATCAAGAACATCTACTGCGGCAACGAGGGCGAGACCTACTTCGCGACCTCCGACATCGGCTGGGTCGTCGGCCACTCGTACATCGTCTATGGGCCGCTGATCGCCGGCATGGCGACGATCATGTACGAGGGAACACCGCTGCGGCCCGACCCCGGCATCTGGTGGCAGATCGTCGAGAAGTACAAGGTCAGCGTCATGTTCTCGGCACCGACCGCGGCGCGCGTCCTCAAGAAGCACGACCCGGCGTACATGCACAAGTACGACCTGTCGAGCCTGCGGCACCTGTTCCTCGCCGGCGAGCCGCTCGATCAGCCGACGCACGAATGGATCATGGCCGAACTCGGCCGGCCGGTGATCGACAACTACTGGCAGACCGAGACCGGCTGGCCGATCCTGTCGGCGATGCCCGGAGTCGAGAAGACCGAGGTCCGCTTCGGCACGCCGAGCTTCCCGGTCTACGGCTACAACCTGAAGATCTTCCGCGAAGACGGCACCGTCTGCGATCCGGATGAAAAAGGCATCGTCGGCATCCTGCCGCCGCTGCCGCCGGGCTGCCTGTCGACCGTCTGGGGTGACGACGCGCGCTTCGTCTCGACCTACTTCACGCTCTTCCGCGAGCCGCAGGTCTACTCGTCGTTCGACTGGGGGATCAAGGACAAGGACGGCTATCACTACATCCTCGGCCGTACCGACGACGTCATCAACGTCGCCGGCCACCGCCTCGGCACGCGCGAGATCGAGGAGGCCATCCAGGGCCACCCGGCGATCGCCGAAGTCGCCGTCGTCGGCGTCGCCGACCAGCTCAAGGGGCAGATGCCGATGGCCTTCGCCGTCGTCAAGAGCGCCGACAGCATCGCCACCCCCGAGCTGGCAGCAGCGCTCGAGAAAGCGGTGATGAAGCAGGTCGACGACAGTCTCGGCGCCATCGCCCGCCCGAGCCGCGTGCACTTCCTCACCGTGCTGCCGAAGACCCGCTCCGGCAAGCTGCTGCGGCGCTCGATCCAGGCGCTGGCCGAAGGTCGCGATCCGGGCGACCTGACGACGATCGAGGACCCGGCCGCCCTCGAGCAACTGCAGCGCGCGCTCGGCACCAAGGCCTGAGCCAGCGCAGCAGCGCTGCCGGCCACTGGTCGGCGAGGCCTGCCCCGCGAGGGGCAGGCCTTTTTTTCGTCAGCCGCGGTGATGGGTGCTTGGCCGGCCAGCAAGCGGCCTCCCAAGCGTGCGCGTACGGCCGCGGGGATTACCGTCGATATCGCGGAAATGCCCGGGAGGGGGTTCGCGTGCAAGCTGGTCCAGGAAGCCGAGAAGAGCTGGCAGCGCATTCGGGGCATCGAACGCATTGCCGATCTGCTCACCGGCATGGTCTTCCAAGGCGGCGTTCCGATCCCCGACAATCCGTCGGAACGCCAGCAGATGGCCGCCTGATTGCACAATGCTCATGGACTGCCATGCACCAGGCTTGACAGTAGCTCCTAGCCAGGAGCCTGTCGCGCAAGAGAGTCGTCCCGCCAAACACGGCGAAGCAGTGCTTCAGTCCTTCGATCAGCGCCCTCTCACCAGACCACCGCCCATTTGCTTTGATTGAAGGTTGCTGCATGACGACCTGCTCATATAGTCAAGTTCTATTGGCCACTCAGGCAGCATGCGATTTCGGCAAAAAAAAGCGCATAGTGTTTGGCAGTCGGGATATGGCTTGGGCACAATGAGTGGTTGTATCGCGCGCCAAAACCACTCTGAGGAGATTTCTCGATGAAACTGCTTCCCGCCGTCGCAGGACTGGGCCTGCTTGCCGCAACCGGTTTCACGCAGGCGGCCGATCCCAACCTGGCTCGCAACCTGGCGGCCACCTGCGCCAACTGCCACGGCACCAACGGCAAGGCCGTTCCGGGCGCCGGACTCGATGCCCTGAACGGCATCGACAAGGCGAAAACACTGCAGAAGCTGGCCGACTTCAGGAGTGGTGCCAAGCCCGCCTCGATCATGCACCAGATCGTCAAGGGCTACACCGACGAGCAGCTCGATCTGATTGCCACCTACCTTGCCGCACAAAAATAGGGGGACGACACCATGATGCTGATGAAAAGGCGCGATTTCCTCAAGGCCGGCGCGGCAGCGGGGGCGCTGGCCGCGCTCTACGGCTGTGCGGGCATGGGCAAGGCGAGCGGCCACGTGGTCGTGGTCGGCGGCGGTTACGGTGGCGCGACAGCAGCCAAGTACCTGCGCATGTGGAGCCAAGGTGGTGTCCAGGTGACGCTGGTCGAGCGCAACCCGACCTTCGTTTCCTGCCCGATGTCGAATCTGGTCGTTGGCGGCACCAGAAGCATGGAGGAGATCACGGTCAGCTACGACGGGCTGAAGAACACCTGGGGGGTGCGCATCATCCAGGACGACGTATTGGCAGTGGACCCCGCAAAGCGCAGCCTGCGGCTGGCCAAGGGCGGCGAGCTGAGCTATGACCGGCTGGTCCTCTCGCCCGGCATCGAGTTCATGTGGGACGAGATCCCAGGCCTTGACAGTACTGCCGCGCAATCGGCCATTCTGCACGCCTGGAAGGCCGGCCCGCAGACCGTCGCCCTGCGCAAACAACTGGAAGAGATGAAAAACGGCGGCGTCTACGCGCTCAGCATCCCGAAAGCGCCGTATCGCTGCCCGCCCGGACCGTACGAGCGCGCTTGCCTGGTCGCCAACTACTTCAAGCAGAAAAAGCCGAAATCGAAGGTGATCATCCTCGACGCCAACGAGGAGGTGGTGTCCAAGAAGGGACTGTTCACCAAGGCCTGGACCGATCTCTACAAGGACATCGTCGAGTATCGCCCGAACAGCGAGGTGAAGGACGTCGACGTCGCTTCGAAGACGGCCATCCTGGAATTCGACAAGTTCAAGGCCGACGTGCTGAACGTGGTTCCACCGCACCGCGCCGGTGACGTCGCTACAAGATCGGGCATCAAACTGATCAACGACCGCTGGGTCGATATCGACTGGCTGTCGATGGAATCGACCAGCACGCCGGGTGTGCATGTCCTGGGCGACGCCATTTTCCCGGCGCCGACCATGCCCAAGTCCGGCCACATGGCCAACCAGCACGGCAAACTTGCCGCCGCGGCAATCCTCAACCTGCTCTCCGGCGACAGGCCGAGTCCGACGCCCGTGCTGATGAACACCTGCTACAGCTTCGTCGATGCGAAAAA
The DNA here is from genome assembly GCA_017592775.1 of Candidatus Accumulibacter conexus. Taxonomy (GTDB): domain Bacteria; phylum Pseudomonadota; class Gammaproteobacteria; order Burkholderiales; family Rhodocyclaceae; genus Accumulibacter; species Accumulibacter conexus. The sequence continues at coordinate 6,898 of JAGFNJ010000014.1, forward strand.
CGCCATCCACGTCGCTTCGGTACACCAATACGACCCGGCGACCAAGGTCGTGCAGCCGGTCCAGGGTGCCGGCGGCGTATCGGCGGCGCGCAATGAGATCGAAGGCAAGGTCGCTTTGGGCTGGGCCAGGAATATCTGGGCCGACATGCTGACCTGAGCTTCTCCGGGCACCGGCAGGAAAGACAGAAGGCCGCTGCAGCGGCCTTCTGTCTTTCTGGGCACGGGCGCTCACTCCAGCGTCGCGATGTACTCGGCGACAGCATGCGTTTCGAGTTCGCTGAGCTTGGAAGCGACGGTATGCATCACCGCATTGTCGTTCGTCCGCTCGCGCTTGTTGAATTGCCTGAGCTGATCCTCGATGTAGCGCGGATGCTGACCGGCCAGACGCGGGAGCAGCGGGGTCCCCAGGCCCTTGGCGCCATGGCAGCTCGCGCAACTGGGCAAACCGGAGAACGAATTGCCCTGACTGAAAATGTAGCGCCCCACCGCCAGGATTTCGATGTCCCGCGGCCTATTGGTGGGCGTCGCCTTCTTGTTGGCGAAGAAGGCACCGAGGGCCTTCATTTCAGCCGGGGTCAGCTCTTCAGACTGCGGCTTCATCGTGTCGCTCTTGCGCTTGCCGCTCTTGAAATCGGCCAGCTGTCGGGCCAGGTATTCAGCGTGCTGGCCAGCCAGACGCGGAAACACCGGGCTGGCCGATTCACCCTCCATCCCGTGACAGAGAAAACAACGCCCCGAAACGATTTCTTCGGCGCGCGCCTGATCAGCCTTGGCATCGGCCAGCACCGGCATGCTCAGCAGCGCCGCCAGCGCAGCGGTTCCCATGAGAACGGAATGCTTGTAAGCCACTTGAATTCTCCCTCAGGGCACGACATCATTTCTCAATCATAAAATACTAATGTACTTGCCCGGTGCTTTCCATCATGCGCCAGGTGGCAGGCAAGAAATCCAGCAAGAGAGAACCCCGACTGAGCCTGGCACGACGCTTCCCACTCAACCGCTTCTGGAGATGCTGATGAACCGCCGACGTCTTGTGCGTACTGCGGCAGCTTTCGCCACCCTGGCCGTCACCGAGATGGCACCGTGGCAAGCGATGAGCGCGGTCGCGGGAGAGGTCGGGGACCTCGTGCGCGACCGCCATCCGCGACATTCCGGCGAGCGGATCAGGTCGTCGCAGGCGGGCTGCCGGCTACAGCCGCCGCCTGTTGCCAGAAGGCCCGGTGCTGCGCGACGCTGCGTCGGCGATCGACCGGCACCTCCAGCAGCGTCGGCCCGCCGCGCTGCAGCGCGCGCCGCAGCGCGCTGGTGAACCCACCGAGCGACGCGCAGCGCTCGCCGGCAACACCGAAGGCAGCCGCCGCGGCGACGAGATCGACCGTCTGCGGCGTCAGCCAGCCGCGCTCGAACTCGGGCAGCTTCGCCACCGGCAGGTACTCGAAAATTCCGCCGCCGCCATTGTTGATGACGACGACGACGATGTCGCGCCCGCCGGCGGCGGCCAGCGCCGTCAGGTCGTGCTGCAGCGTCAGGTCGCCGAGCAGTGCGACGCACGGGCCTTCGCTGGCGATGCCGATGGCGGTGGACAGGTTGCCGTCGATGCCGCTGGCGCCACGATTGCCGAAAAAGCGCAGCGGCCGGTCGCCACTGCCCGAGAAGGCATCGAGGTCGCGGATCGGCAGCGAGTTGCCGCAGAAGAGGCTGTGGCTGGCTGGCAGCGCGTCGAGCAGCGCCGGGATCAGCGCGCCTTCGAAATCCTCCCGCGAACGCCAGTCGGCAGCGAGCGCTGCGACGCGCCGTTCGGCCTGCGCGAACATCGCGCGCCAGCCCGGCGCTGCCGGCCGCAGCGGCGTCGCCAGCCACTCGTCGCAGACCGCCAGCGGATCGCCCTGGATCACCGCGGCAGCGCAGTGCAGCGGGTCGCGCCAGCGGCTGTCGGCACCGAGAACGATCTGCAGGGCACCGCTGTTGGCGCGCAGCCAGTCCTGCAACGTGCGCGTGACCGGAAAGCCGCCGCAGCGCAGCAGCCATTCGGGCCGGGCGGCGGCGAGCGGCGATGGCGGCCGCAGGAAGGCATCGTAGCGCACGCAGAGCCGGCTGCGATCGTGCCCGCCGAAACGCAGGTTCGACAACGGCTCGGCCAGCAGCGGGCAGTCGAGCTGCCGTGCCAGCGCGCTGACGGCCGCGGCGAACTCGGGCGGCCAGTCGTCGCCACCACAGACGATGACCCCTCGCCGCCCGCTGATCGCGGCGCCGCTGTCCGCCACCAGTTGCCGGTCCGGCAGCAGGCGCGGACGGCCCACACGCGGCGGCGGCGGCGCGTCGCTGGCAGCGGCGGCGGGCAACGCGCCGGCCGGCAGCAGCGGCTCGCGAAAAGCGAGATTGAGGTGCACCGGACCGGGCAGCGGCGACCAGCATTCGCTCAGCAGGCGCGACGCCAGACTGCGCAGGTAGCCGACCGCGAAGTCCGGCGCCGGCGGTGCGGGCGCATGGCTGGCGCGCACGTGGGCGCCAAACAGCCGCTGCTGGTCGATCGTCTGGTTGGCGCCCCAGCCGACCAGTTCGGGCGGCCGGTCGGCGGACAGCAGCAGCAGCGGAACGGCAGCGAGGTCGGCTTCGATCACCGCCGGCAGCCAGTTCGCCACCGCCGAGCCCGAGGTCGCGAGCAGTGCCACCGGCCGCCGACCGGCCCTGGCGATGCCGAGCGCGACGAAGGCGGCGCTGCGTTCATCGACGAGGACATGGCTGGCGATCGCCGGCTGCCGCAGGAATGCCAGCGCCAGCGGGCTCGAGCGCGAGCCGGGCGAGAGGACGAGGTCACGCAGCCCGGCCGCGCGCAGGCCGTCGACGAGCGCCTGCGCGTAGCGCAGGTTGAGCAGCCCCTGCTCTTCCGGCTGCCTCACGCGCTGGCCGCCCGCCCGGCGACGGGCCGGCGACAGCGTGCGTGCCGCAACGCGTCGGCGATCACCGCCAGCTTGACCTCGGTCTCGGCCAGCTCCTGCGCCGGATCGGAGCCGCCGACGATGCCGGCACCGGCGAAGAGTTCGGCCTGCCTGCCATCGATCCGCGCGCAGCGCAGCGCGACGACGCTTTCACCGTCGCCATCACGATCGACCCAGCCGATGCCGCCGCTGTACCAGGCGCCGCGCTGCTCGCCATGGGCCTGCAGCCAGCGGCTGGCGGCGGCCACCGGCCAGCCGCCGACGGCCGGTGTCGGATGCAGGCCGGCGAGCAGCTCGAAGAAACCGACTCCCGGCTGCAGGCAGCCGAGAACCGTCGTCCGCAGGTGCTGCAGGCTGCCCGACTGCAGCACCTCGGCCGCCTGCGGCGCCGCCATGGCGCTGCAGAACGGCAGCAGGGTGGCGCGCACGGCGTCGACCACCAACTGCTGCTCGCGCCGGTTCTTCGCGTCGTGCAGCGACGGCGATGCGGCGCCACCGCCATCCTGCCACGCCGTCCCGGCGAGCGCGTCGACCTGCGCCGTGCCACGCCGCACGACCAGCAGGCGCTCGGGAGTGGCGCCGACGAAGCACTCGCCAGCGCGGGCAACGCCATAGATGGTGCAGCCGGGGTGGTGGTCGCGCAGCGCCGCGAGCAATGGCGCAACCGCAATGGCGCAGTCGGCGGTGCAGCGCCGACTGCGTGCCAGGACGATCTTCTCCAGCCGGCCGTCACGGATTGCCCGCAGGGCGGCGGCGACACGCGCCATGAAAGCCTGCTCGGCGAGCGGCCCGGCGGTCTCCGGCAGCAGCAGCGCCGGTGGGCGCGTCGGCTGCCACTGGCTGGCCCGCAGTTCGCCGAGCCAGCGCGGCAGCGCTGCCTCGCCGGCGGCAGCGACGCAGCTGAAGGTCGCCGTGCGCCGCCCACCGCAACTGCGCAGCAGGATCGCGGGCACCAGCAACTGGGCGTTCGGCCAGCCGTCCATGCTCTCGTCGGCGAAGGCGAAACCGAGGTGCGCCAGCGGGCTGCGGCCGGTCCGCTGCGGATCATCGTGCCGCCACACCGCCCGCAGCCCGGCGAAGGCAGCCTGCAGGGCGGAGAAGCGCGCCGTACCGGTGCTGCGGAAGTCGATCGCGCGGCCGATCGCCAGGCGGTACTCACGATCCCCGGAGACGGCTGGCGAAGCCCACCAAGCGCACTCGCCGCGCGTCAGGTCGACGGTGGGCCAGGCGCCATCGTCGCCAGCGAGCCAGTCGTCGTCACCGCCACCCAGATCCAGGCTGATGCTCAGCAGATCGTTGCCGCGCGCGCCGGCGAGCGTGGCGCGCAGGCGGCGGCCGAGCAGTGCGATCTGCGCCGCATCGAGCAGCCAGCCCGGCATCAGGCATCCTCCGCCGCGAGACGGCGCAGGACGGCACGCTCGAGCTTGCCCATGCCGTTGCGCGGCAGGCGGTCGACGCAGCGGAATCGCCTTGGCCTGCTGGCCGCCGGCAGATGCTGGCGCGACCAGTCGTGCAGCCGTTGCAGGTCGGGCTGGCCGACGACCAGCGCCAGCAGCGAATCGCCCCACTCCGGGTCGGCGGTCGCCGTCACTGCCACGTCACTGACTCCCGGACAGCCTGCCAGGCAGTCCTCGATGCCGGCCGGATGGACATTGACGCCACCGCTGACCAGCAGGTCGTCGGCGCGGCCGAGGATGGTCAGGCGTCCGGCGGCATCGATTTCGCCGAGGTCGCCGGTGACCAGCCAGCCGTCGACCAGACCGCGGCCCGGGCACCGCTCCGGATTGAGGTAACCGGCCATCACCTGCGCGCCGCGCAGGCAGATGCGGCCGTCGGCAGCGATGCGTGCGGCGAGCCCGGGCAGCGGCGCGCCAACCAGGCCCGGTCGCCATTCCCGTTCCGGGCTGAGCAGCGTCGCCGCCTGCGCCGTGCTCTCGCTGAGACCCCAGCTCGGCCGGATGGGCCAGCCGGCGGCCAGCGCCCGCTCGCAAAGTGACCGCGACAGGGGGCCGCCACCGATGAGCGCATGCCGCAGGTTGATCGGCGGCGGTATGCCAGCGGCGACGTCGAGCAGTCGCGCCAGCATCACCGGCACCAGCGAGATGTGCGTCACCGCCTGTTCGTTGATATCGCGCCAGACTTGCGGCGCGGCAAAGCCGTTGTGCAGCAGCAGCGTGGCGCCGGCCTTGAAGCAGCGATGGAGCAGCGAGATGCCGCCGACGTGGTGCAGCGGCAGGCAGCCGAGCCAGGTGTCGCCGGCGGCCAGCGGCAGGCGCTGCTGCGACGCGGCGACCGCGGCAGCAAGGTTGCCGGCCGTCAGCATCACCGCCTTCGGCTCGCCTTCACTGCCGCTGCTGGCGATGACCAGCGCGAGGTCGCCGTGGTCGAAGGCGCGCGCCGACAAGCCGCGATACCGCGGCCACTCGCCAGGTGGCGTACACAGGCGCTGCAGTCGGCCGCCCGCCAGCTTCTGCAAGCGCGGCCAGGCGGCAGTGGCGGTCAGCGGATCGAGCGGCAGCAGCGCCGTCCCCGCCGCCGAACAGGCGACGGCAGCGAGCGCCAGGTCGGGCGCCGTGGCGGCACAACCGACGATCGCGCCGGCAGCGATGCCACTGCTGCGCAGGCAGGCTGCGCCCTGTGCAGCCAGCGCCAGCAGCTCGCGATAGCACCATTCGCCAGTCGCCGCACGCAGGGCGCAGGCGTCGGGACGTTCGCGCGCCGCCGCGGCCAGCCACGAGGCGAGCAGACTCATTGCCGACCGGCGCTGCGCTTGTTCATGCGGCGTATCTTACGCAGCGACTACCGCCCGCGGCTTTGCTGCCGATCAAGAAAGGGCCGCTGCGACGCGCGTGTCTAGCCGCCGACCCGGATATCGATCGGCTGCGGTGCTTCGTCGCCCGGTGGCGCCTTCGGCACCGGCTGGCCCTCGAAGTAGAGTCCAATCTCGCGCTCGCGACGCAGCTTCAGGCCACGGTGCTCCTTGCCCATGGCCAGCGTCCAGCGCCGCAGCTCGGCCGGGACGCGCTGATGCTCGCCGGCATTGATCAGCTTCAACAGGGTCGAGTTCTGCAGCATCGTCGCACCGACGTTGTAGGTGAAGTCGCAGAGCGCCGCGTACTGCCCATCGTTGAGCGGGGTCTTCACCAGGCTCATCACCGCCCGCTGCGCGCGCCGCATGCTCTCGGCCAGCATCGCCTCGGCCTGCGCCTCGCTGATGCCGCGCTGCAGCGCCGCCGGCTCGCCGCCCGCACACGGAGCCTGCCGCAGCAGGTGTCCGTAACCAATGCTGCAATGGTTGTCGGCGTTGGTGTACGGGCGCGGCACGAAACCCTCCGACAGCCGCGTCAGCCGCTGGCCCTTCTCGGGGATGCGGCGCAGCCAGGCGCCCTTGGGCAGCGCCAGTTCGATCTCGCCTTCGAGCAGCAGACCGGGCGTCAGCCGCTCCGCCGGCGACGGGGACCCGGTCGCCAGCGCCAGGCCCGCCGCGTCGCAGGGACCACCCGGCGCACACACCAGCAAATAGGACACGCCGCCCAGCAATGGCGCCGTCCGCGGCAGGCCGGTGAAGCTCCGCGCCGCCAGTTTCTCGAGCTGGGCACGGGCAGCGGGCGCCAAGCGCGCGAAACCGTCGTCCGCCGGCGCCGGCTCGTCAGTCCCGCCGCCAGTCTGCTGCAGGTCGAGCGGCTCCTGGCTGAGGAACGCCGCCAGCAGCGTCACACCGGCGGGCTTCGCCAGCAGCTCGGGCGACTGTGGCGGTTCGCCGGGAATCCGGAAGGCCCCCGCAGGCACCTGGTTGTCGGTCCGCTGTCGATTCGGAAAGAGCAGTGTCGCGACATCGTCCGGGCCGACGCGGACGACGTTCAGATGACCGGCGCGCGGCACATCGACGGTCAGCGCCAGCGGCTCGCCTTCGCGATGGCTCGCCCTGCTCAAGCGCAGGGCCAGCCCGCCGGCGAGATTGGCCGCATCCTCGATGCTGCGACGGAAGGGCTGCCGCGCCACCGGCGCCGCTGCCGCAGCGGCCGTCGCCGTGTCCGTCGCGGCGACCGCCGCTGCCGACGACGCATCCTGCGCCAGAGCGCCGCCCGCCGGCGACAGCAGAAATGCGCCAACGGCGCCGGCGATTGCCTTCCGACCGACTACTGATCTCATTCTTCCCCCCGTTTGCAAGCATGCAGTTCGCGCGTACCGGCGCAAGTATAACTGGCGGCGACCACCGCGGTGACAGCGGCGGACCTCGACGGCAGGCCCACGTTCCGGCGGAGCGCCGGGTTTTGTAGCATAATCGCGCGCACACCCCGGACCTGAGGCCCGCTTGATCCAGTTCGTCCCCCCCCAGCGCTATGACTCGATGAAGGCGACGGGCAAGTTGCCCTCACCCAAGGGTGTCGCCTTCTCGATCATCAAGCTGCTGCAGCGTGACGACTTTCGCGTCGCCGACCTCGTGCAACTGGTGCAGTCCGACCCGGCGATCGCCGGCCGCCTGCTCAAGTTCGCCAACGCCGCCGCCTTCGGCCGCACGCGGCCGATCGTTTCGCTGCAGCGGGCGATCGTTGCCCTCGGTGCGTTTCGCGTGCGTGAACTGGTCATCGGCCTGTCGGTGATGCACACCCACACCAGCGGTCAGTGCTCGACCTTCGACTACGGTGCCTTCTGGGGACACTCGCTGGCAACCGCCATCGCCTGCCAGGAACTCGCCCAGTTTGCCCAGATCTCGAGCGAGGAACTGTTCACCATCGGCCTGCTGGCGCGCGTCGGCGAGCTGGCGATGGCGTCGCTCTACCCGGAAGAATACGCCGTCATTCTGCTCAAGGCGAAGGAGGGCGACGCCAGCCTGGCGACCCTCGAACGCGACTGCCTGGAGATGAACCACCAGCAGCTCGGTGCGACGATGCTCGCCGAATGGGGTCTGCCGGAGTTGCTGATCCAGGCTGCCTACCATCACGAGCAACCGGACCTCGCCGGCTTTCGCGACGGCTCGCGGGTGCAGACGCTGACCCACTCGCTGCACTTCGCGCGCGCGCTGGCCGAAGTCTGCATGGCCGACGAAGAGGCGCGCTGGAGCCTGCTGCCCGGCCTCCTGACGCGCGCCGCCCGCCTCGGCATCAGCGGCGACGCGCTGAACGACATGGCCGACCGGACCGTCCGCCGCTGGCGCGAGTGGGGCGCCATGCTGCAGGTGCGGACACAGGAAATGCCCCCCTTCGCCGAGATCCTCGCTGCCAGCCCACCGACGCGGCGGGTCAGCCCGGCCAACCAGGAACCGGACGGCAAACTGACTTCGCCGCGCCTGCACGTGCAGTTGGTCGGCATTCCGGTGGCGGAGCTGCCGACGCTGATGCAGCAGATCGCAAGCCTCGGCCACCAGCCGGTACTGGTCGACAGCAGCATCGACGACCTCAAGCAGGTGCTCCGCGAGCCAGCCCAGATCGTCATTGCCGACATGGCGATGCCCGGACTGAAGCCGGCCGTCTTCTGCCGCATCCTGCGCCAGACACCGGCGGGCAAGGAAAGCTACGCGCTGCTGCTGGCCTCGCCGGGCAGTGAAGCGCACATCCTCGAAGCCATCGACGCCGGCGCCGACGACGTCCTCGTCAAGCCGGTCGGCATCCAGACGCTGCGCGTCCGCCTCAACACGGCAACGCGGATGCTGCTGCTGCGCGAAGAGATCCAGCGCGAGCGGCGGGGCATCATGCGCTCGACCGACGAATTCGCCGTCACCCACCGCCGCCTGCTGCACCAGGCGCTGACCGACGCCCTGACGCAACTGCCGAACCGCCGCCATGGCCTCGACTACCTCGCCTCCGAGTGGGCGTTCGCGCAGTCCAACGGCCTGCCGATGGCGTGCCTGCTGCTCGACATCGATCACTTCAAGCGCATCAACGACAGCTACGGCCATGCCGCCGGTGATGCCGTCCTGCGCCAGCTCGCCGACCTGCTGAAGCGTGCCTCGCGTGTCGAGGATCTCGTCTTTCGCTACGGCGGCGAGGAGTTCGCCGCCGTTCTGCCGAACGCGAGCGTCCGCGCTGCCACCCAGATCGCCGAGCGAATCCGCTCCCTGGTCGAGAAATACACCTTCCTCTGGGAGCAGCAGTCGATTCCCGTCACCATGAGCGTCGGCGTCGCCAACCTATCGAACAGCCTGAAGGACAGCCAGGCACTGATCGAGGCCGCCGATGCCGCGCTCTACGAGGCCAAACGCAGCGGTCGCAACCGCGTCGTCGTCGCCGCCTGAAGGGTGCCGCGAGGGCGGCCGTCGTACGACGCCAACGGCGCGACCGCAGCCGCCGCAGCCTGCTCCTCGCCGGGCACCGGACCGCCGGGCGAACCGCCCGCGTCACTTGTCGACCGGCGATTGACGCGCCTCGCCGGCGCCACCTATACTCGTGTTGCCGCCGTTGGCTTTTGCGTCGTTGAGGGTGATGAGCGCCTTTCCGTGCTGGACCGAGATCTACCCGCCCGCCCGCTCGTTCCCGGCAACGCAGGCAGGGCCGGCCTGGTCGGTCGATCAGCAGTTCCTCGGCGGCCGGCCGGCGAAGGTGCGGGATCTGTTCGTCGATCTGGCCGATGTCGCAACGGCGTTGCGTCGCCGCGACGACGCCGTCGACGCCATCGAGATCCATGCCGACGTACTCAGGATCGGCGCACCCGTCAGTTTCACGGCGCAGCTCGTCCGCATTCACGTCCGCCGCATCGAAGTGGGCTGCGGTGGCGTCCTGCAGGTGGAGCAGCCGGCGAATGCCGGCGAATGCGCGCTCGAAATCGTCAGCGATGAGCTGGTCATCGAGAATGCGGCCTCGCCGTGGATCAGTTTCCGCGGCTTCGCCCCGCAGCTGCCGCCCGACGAGATGTCCAGGCGGGTCTACCTGCAGTGCACGCGCGGCACAACGGGTGACGCACTGATCACGCTCGGCACGACGGATGAGGTGCCGCCGGGTGACGGCCTGCTCGGCGAACTGCAACTGCTGACCGCGATGCGTCTGCGTCATCGTGGCGCCGGCGCCGCACCGCAGGTTGCCGAGCTGTCGTTGCGTATCGCGAGCTGGGTCAACCGCTCGCAGACGCACGCCGAGGGAGATTCGCGGCTGGCTCTCGAGAGCGCCCTGCTGCTCGAACGTTTGCGCACGTTGCGGCCGGAACTGCATGCCGTCCCGAGCCTGCGCCTCGAGCGCTACAGCCATCTCGCCGAAAGGACCGCGAACGCACTGCGCGCGATCGACGACGAGTGCACCCACCTGTTCGACGCCGTCGCCGACATCGGGCTGCGCAATGGCGATGCGGAGGTCGTCCTCGGCCACTATCGCAACTGTGCGGCCCTGTCGCAGAACCTCCTGCAGGAGGCGCGCCGGGATGAAGCCGCGGCGGCAGCGGCCTGCGCGGCCAGCCGCAGGAAGCTGGAAGCGCAGAAGAGCAAGCTCGAGCAGGCGCGAAAGACATTCCAGGAAGGCTGCGACGAGAAGACGCGGCAACTCAAGCTGGAGGCCGGGGTGGGCATCGGTGGTGCCGTCCTGGCGGTCGTCGTCGGCGTCCTGGCGACGGTCTTCGGCAGCGCGAACGGCCCCGCCGCTGCCGCACAGGGCGTGCAGGGAGCGGCCACGGCCGCCCGGCAACTGAGCCGGCTGTTGCAGATCCTGAACCGGATCTGGGATCTGGTGAAGGCCGTGCGGGCCACACTCGAGCTGTTGATGACCGCGCAGAAGGTGTACGAGGCCGTCGCCAAGAACCTGGCCGGCCGCCAGGCGATCACCGAGGCCAGCAGGCTGACGAGCTGGAGCGACCCCGCGTCCGGACACGACCCGGTGGGCGTGGCCGATTGGGAAGCGTTGCGCGTCGAGGTCCGCGCCGCCTTCGACGAGGCGCTGAAGATGGAGATCAGCGGCGCGACCGAACTGCTGGCGGCGATCGAGGTCTTCATCATCCTCTCCGAAGAAGCCGTCAACACCGGGGTCCATCAGGCACGCTGCATGCAGGTCCGCCTGCAACGGGAGTGGGAACTGCAGCGCGACACGACCGATGCCGCAGCCGTCGAGGCGAGACGGACGATGCTCGGCAAGCGTGCCGAAATCGACCGCGCGACGCTGATGTTCTACGAACGCATCCAGGATCAGCTCAAGCTGCAACTCGTGCGCGCGATCGGCAACATGCGCGATGCCTACCGCTATTGCACGCTGCGCGAACCGGGCTTTGCGCCGTCGCTGACGGACAGCGGTGCGACGCTGTACGCGCTGCTGGCCAGCGCCGAGGCGGAACTGACCCAGTTCCTCGAGAACTCGCAGCGCATGTCGACCTGGACACCGACGGCCTACCGCATCTGGGAACGACGCGCGCTCGACGAACTCACAACCGAGCGGACGCTGTCGTGGACGATCTCGCTGCACAACTATCCACGCGTCGAACGGATCCGCATTTCCGAGGTGCACGTCTGGCTGGTGTGCAGCAAGCCGTGTTACCGCAACATCTCGATCCTCGTCTCGACGCCGGGCATCTACAAGGACCGTACGCCCGCCGGTCCGATCGAGTTCGCTGCCGCCCCCTTCAGCAGCACCTTCCAGTACAACCTGCTGCCGCCACGGTCGCACGGCGACGCCCGGGATCATCGGGGCCGCAGCGTCCACATCACGCTGCACGGCGACGACGCCGACAAGTCGCGTTTCGAGCCGACGCCCTTCACCACCTGGCGCATCCACATCCCGGCGGACCTCAATCATGGTCTCGATCTGGCGGATGTCGAGGAGATCGGCCTCGAGTTCCGGGGCACCGCAGCCGGCATCGACGCGGGTGAGACCGCCGGCACTGCCGAGGCATCGCCATGAGCGGCAGCGTGCCGGCAACAGCCGTCCCCGAGCGACCCGCACTGCGGGTCCTGCTGCCGGCCGTCGTCCTCGATGCCGCGTTGCTCGCCGGCGCGTCCGCCGGGCAGGCGGGAAGGATCGTCGTGCGCGCCGACACGTTGCGCATCGCGGGACGCTGCCTGCTGCCCGGGGCAACGGTCGACATCCTCGCACGACGGATCGAGTTCGCACCCGACAGCGCCATCGACGTCTCCGGCGCAGCGGTCGCAGGCTTCGACGCCGCTGCGCGCGACCCCACCCGCGATGGCACGGCGCAGCACCTCGACGGCCACCAGGGCGCTGGCGGACCGCGCGGCAACGACGGTGGCCTGATCCGGATTTGCGCGCGCGAGGTGGTGGGGACGGCGACGCTGCTCGCCAACGGCAGCGCGGGTGGGCGCAGCCAGCGCGGTGGCGACGGTTTCGCGCACGTCAACGGCCAGCATGCCCGGCGCGACGCCTGCCCTCTCGCCGGCGACATGCCCGTTCCACCGGGCGCTGTCGCGGGTATCGTACGCATGCTGATGCCGGGTCTCGACAGCTACCAGCGCGCCCGCTATGGCGGCCACGCGCAGGCATGGCTCCGCTTCGGCACGCTCGGCCAGGGCGGCCGCGGTGGCGCTCCGGGGCGGCCGGGCGACGGCGGCAGCGGCGGCCGGATCGCCCTGCGCCACGCCACACCCTTGGCGACGACACCGATTCTCGCTGCCAGCGGCGGCGCGGCCGGCCAACCTGGAGAATCCGGCGCCCGCGGCGAGCCCGGCGCGGACGGAACGCACGTCCTGCTGGTCAACCTGGGCCACGGATTCGAAGTCCACGACATCGACATGTATTGGCAATACGAGCTGCAGGGCGAGCTGATGAGCGGCCTGGCGCAACTCCGCGCCGCCGCGGCGAGCGCGGCTGAAATCGTCGCCGAGCCGGCCGAGGCCGGCAGGACGCTGCCGGATGCCGTTTCCTGTACGCCGGCGAGCAACGACGAACTGGCCAGCGAGTGTCCGCTCGACTACCTCGAGCTGATCCGCGCGGGCGCGTCGCGCGACATCGCGCGCGCCAAGCGGTCGCGCGGACTTGCCCGCTACGAGTGGCTCGCCGAGCTCACGCGCAACGCCACCGACCAGGCGCGCCAGGACCTGCATGCTGCAGCGACGAAGGCGATGGCGGCACTGGCATCCGCCGCCATCGCCCTGCCGGCGACGGACGGCTGACCGGCAGGTGGGCGCTTCGTGACCGCTGCCGGCGCCGCCGTCCTGCCATCTCGTGCCGTGCCGGGACGCCGCGATGCCTGCCGCCGAAGATGAGCGCGGCGATGACGGCGATTCGCTTAGACCGCAGCGAACCGGATGCCGGCAACGGCTTCCAGGCGGCCAGCGCGCATCTCATCGTCGCCAGCCATGCCCGGCTGTTGCGCCGCGACCTGCTGCCTCACGGCGAGCCGACTGATCTCGCGCAGCGTCTCTACCACGCACCGTTCGTCGTCCTGATCAGTGACCAGCGGCCCGCCGTGTCGGCCCTGGTTGTCCGGTGGCCGTCGCGACGATCAGCTCGCCGCGCCTCGCCGCCCGCGCATCGCACTGGGGCCTGGAAAAAGCGGCCCTGCCGGATGTGTTCAGCGCCATCACGCCCATCGTCGTGCCCGCCCCTTCAGTACCGCAGTGCCGCCGCGTGATGCCGCAGATGATCGTCGATGAAGCTGGCGATGAAGTAGTAACTGTGGTCGTAGCCCGGCTGCAGACGCAGCGTCAGTGGCTGGCCGGCAGCGGCGCAGGCCTGCTGCAGAAGCTCGGGCAGCAGTTGCGTGGTGAGGAAGGGGTCCGCCAGCCCCTGGTCGACGAGCAGCGGCAGGCGTTCGCTGGCGACGGCGATCAGCTCGCAGGCGTCCCACTCCTTCCAGCTCTCGCGGTCGACGCCAAGATAATTGGCGAATGCCTTCTCGCCCCACGGGCTGGCGAGCGGATGACAGATCGGCGCCAGTGCCGACAGCGAGCGATAGCGGCCCGGGTTGCGCAGCGCGCAGACCAGCGCGCCGTGGCCACCCATCGAGTGGCCACTGATGCCGCGCCGGTCGTCGATCGGCAGGCTGGCCTCGACCAGTTGCGGCAGTTCATGCACCACGTAGTCGTGCATGCGGTAGTGCTGCCGCCACGGCAACTCTGTCGCGTTCAGGTAGAAACCCGCACCATGGCCGAAATCCCAGCAGCCTTGCGGGTCGCCGGGCACATCGTCACCGCGCGGACTGGTGTCGGGAGCGACGAGGGCGAGCCCGAGTTCGGCGGCGACGCGCATCGCCCCCGCCTTCTGCATGAAGTTCTCGTCGCTGCAGGTCAGCCCGGAAAGCCAGTAGAGCGCCGGCACCGGGCGCGATTCGGCCTGCGGCGGCAGGTAGACGGCGAACACCATGGCGCAACCGACGGTGGGCGAATGATGACGGTAGCGCCGGTGCCAGCCGCCGTGACAGCGATTGGCGGCAAGCTCCTCGAGCAGCGGCGTGACAACTGCCATGCCGCTCAGAACAGGATCACCGAACGGATGCTCTGGCCGGCGGCCATCAGGTCGAAGGCACGGTTGATGTCCTCCAGCCCCATGGTGTGCGTGATGAACGTGTCGAGAGGAATCTCGCCGCGCTGCGCGCGCTCGACATAGCCCGGCAACTCGGAACGGCCGCGCACGCCACCGAAGGCGGAGCCGCGCCAGACGCGCCCGGTGACGAGTTGGAAGGGCCGTGTCGCGATCTCCTCACCGGCCCCGGCGACACCGATGATCACCGACTCGCCCCAGCCCTTGTGGCAGCACTCGAGGGCAGCGCGCATCACCGAGACGTTGCCGATGCATTCGAAGGAGTAATCGACACCGCCGTCGCTCAGGTCGACGATCACTTCCTGGATCGGCCGCGCGTGCTCGGCCGGATTGATGCAGTCGGTGGCGCCGAGTTGTCTGGCAATGGGAAACTTGGCCGGGTTGGTGTCGATGGCGATGATGCGCGCCGCGCCGGCCATCACCGCGCCGATGACCACCGCCAGACCGATGCCGCCGAGGCCGAAGACGGCGACCGTCGCCCCCGGCTCGACCTTGGCGGTGTTGCGCACGGCGCCGATGCCGGTGGTGACGCCGCAGCCCAGCAGGCAGACCTTCTCCAGCGGCGCATCGTGGGCGATCTTCGCCAGCGCGATCTCCGGCAACACCGTGTACTCGGAGAAGGTCGAGGTCCCCATGTAGTGATGGATCGGCTTGCCGTGCCGCGAAAAGCGGCTGCTGCCATCGGGCATCAGCCCCCGGCCCTGCGTCGCGCGAATCGCCTGACACAGGTTCGTCTTGCCCGAGCGGCAGAACTTGCACTGTCCGCACTCCGGGGTGTACAAGGGAATCACGTGGTCACCGACGGCCACCGAGCTGACGCCCGGCCCGACCGCCTCGACGATGCCGCCGCCCTCATGACCGAGGATGCTCGGGAAGATGCCCTCCGGATCAGCCCCGGAGAGCGTGAAGGCATCGGTGTGGCAGACGCCGGAGGCAACGATGCGCACCAGCACCTCGCCCTGCCGCGGATCCTCGACATCCACCTCGGTGATCTCCAGCGGCTGCCCGGCAGCCCAGGCAACCGCAGCGCGTGACTTGATCATCAGCAACCCTCCCGCAAGTTTGCGCCGCCGGCAGGCGGCAATCGGCTTCCACAGCGGCAGCGGACCCGGCAGCCCGGCCGCCTGCCGCCGGCAGCAGCCGCGGCGCGACCGTCAGTGCAGATCACCCGGCTTCACCCGCTGCACGCGGAACACCTCGATCCCCTCGTCGAGCAGCTCCGCGTACTCTTCGGCGGTGGCAACGCCACGAATCGAACGCTCGGGCGCCTCGACATAATGTATCCGTCGCGCCTCCTCGGCGAAATCGGCGCCGACATCCTCGCAGTTCGCGAGCAGCAACTCCGTCATGTGGCGGAAAGCCTGCAGCGCGCCGGCACGCCCATCGACTGCCGGCACGACTACCGGCGACTCACGGCGCGGCGGGTCCGCCTGCGTGCCGGAGCGGCCCAGGTGGACCGTTGACGGCACGCGCCGGATGTCGAGCGAGCCACAATGCGGGCAACTGATGAGGCCGGAAGCCAGCTGGCTGTCGAAATCCTCGCGTGACTGGAACCAGCCCTCGAACTGATGGTCGTGCTGGCATGCAAGGTCAAAGATGATCATCGGGGCCCCGAGCACGAAGCTCGCAACAAGAGACGTGGAGGTGGTACCCGGAGCCGGGGTCGAACCGGCACGGCCGCAGGGCCGAGGGATTTTAAGTCCCTTGTGTCTACCAATTCCACCATCCGGGCGACGCAAGCCATTATACCTGCCCGAAAATGGAAGAAGGGAAAGCGCCTGCGGCACTTTCCCTTCGCGATCTGGAGCGGGAAAAGAGTCTCGAACTCTCGACCTATACCTTGGCAAGGTATCGCTCTACCAACTGAGCTATTCCCGCGTGCTGAGCCTGGCTACCTGCCATCCGGCCGAATCGCCAGAGCGATACGACGTCCGCCGGGCAGGAGCGGCACGGATTATCCGCAGGCAGACCGGGGCTGTCAACCCCTCCACCACCCCTGCCCTGGCTTGAAAGCCGCGACCGGCTCCTCATTTCCGGCGATTCTCCTGTCAGCCCAGGTTCAATCATTTGCCTCGTCCCCAGCCTGTCCTGCAGCAACCACCATTTCCGTCGCGTGTTCCATCACCGCCTCCAACAGAGACCTGCGCGACTCCTCCGTGGCCATGGCACGCGCGATCATCACCGCGCCGACCACCTGCGCAATCGTTGCCCAGGCTCGATTCCCGTCGACGAAATGTGACTGAACCGCCGCCTTGATCTGCAGCATCATGCGCTCAAAGGTCTGTTTGGTTGCGGTGTTCGAGCGGGCCACTTCCGCGCTCAAGGAGGTCACCGCACAGCCCGCGGCAGGATCATCGACGTGTTGGATGCTCAGGTAGGATTGCAGTGCCGCGATCAGCTGCTGGTCGGTCTGGTTCGCAAAGAGATCGAGCGAGCGCGTCAGTTCGTTCTCGACGATGGCTTCAAGCAGTTCCGCCTTGGAACGGAAGTGCGAATAGAACGCACCCGAGGTCAGGCCGACGGCCGCCATCAGGCTGTCGACGCCGGTGGTGGAAAATCCATCCCTCTTGGCCAGGGCTCCGCCCACCTCGAGCAGGCGAGCGCGTGTGTTGTCCTTGTGGTCGGGGCGGTAGCGCATCGATCGTTCCTCGAGAATCTGTTCCGAAAGAGCTTGCATTATCACATAACGGTCGTTACTATCACGACCGTTATGTGATCGGTGGGTGCCTGCGGGAGCGTGGGCAACGGATCGATCCGCCCTGTCCAGGAGCCCCGCATGACCACCGACAACACTGCCTGCATTCTGTGTTCGCGCAACTGTGGCCTCACGGTCACGATCGAGAACGGCAGGTTCACGCGTATCCGCGGCGACGACGAGCATCCGGTGTCGAAGGGCTATATCTGCCAGAAAGCAGCTCGCCTGGAACACTATCAGAACCATGCGGATCGCTTGACGCACCCCTTGCAGCGCTTGGCCGATGGCAGTTTCGTGCGCGTCAGTTGGGACGAAGCGCTGGGTGACATAGCCCGCCGCCTGATCGCGATCCGCGAGAAGCATGGTGGGCGAGCCTTCGCGTTCTATGGCGGCGGCGGCCAGGGCAACCACCTCGGAGGCATCTACAGCCAGCAACTGCACAAGGCGATGCAGAGCCGCTTCGTCTACAGCTCGCTGGCGCAGGAAAAGACGGGCGACTTCTGGGTCAATGGCCGCCTCTTCGGCCATCAGACCTGCCATACCACGGAAGACGTCGAGCACGCCGATTACGTGCTGTTCATTGGTACCAATCCCTATCAGGCGCATGGCATCCCGAATGCGCGCGACGCCCTGCGCGATCTGCAGAGAGATCCTGCCCGGACCATGGTGGTGGTCGATCCGCGTCGTTCGGAAACCGCGAAGCAGGCGGACATCCATCTGCAGATCAGACCCGGCACCGATGCCTTTCTGATGCTGGCGATGCTGGGCATCATCGTCCGCGAGAGTCTGCATGACCGCGACTTCCTGTCACGGCGGTGCCAGGGTTTTGCCCAACTGGAACAGGAACTGCTGGCCGTGCCGATCGCCGATTACGTGCAACGCACCGAACTGGCCGCAGCCGACGTGGAGCGGGTGGCGCGCGGTTTTGCCACCGCCAGGGCCGCCTGCGTACGCATCGACCTGGGGATACAGCAAACGCTGCATTCCACCCTCAACAGCTACCTTGAAAAGCTGCTCTATCTGGTCACCGGGAACTTCGGCAAGCGCGGCGGCAACAACCTGCATTCATTCCTGCTGCCCCTGATCGGCCACAGCGACGAACGCATGCAGAAATATCCCCGCACCGCCCACCACCGGATGTTTCCGATTTCCGGCCTCTATCCGCCCAACATCCTGCCAGACGAGATCGCGCATGCGGGAGAGGATCGGATTCGAGCGATGTTCGTGGATAGCTCGAATCCGGTGCTGACGGCGGCCGATACCGCGGCCTATGAGCGCGCCTTCGGCAAGCTCGAACTGCTGGTGGTGGTCGATGTGGCGATGACTGAAACCGCCCGCATGGCGCACTATGTTCTGCCGGCCGCCTCACAGTTCGAGAAGTGGGAAGCTGTCGGTTTCAACCTGGAGTTTCCCGCCAACGCCTTCCACTTGCGTCACGGCTTGTTCCCCCCACTCGCCGAGAGCCTGCCCGAAGCCGAAATCTATACCCGGCTGCTGGAAAAAATGGGGGAGATTCCGCCACGTTTCCCGCTGCTCGAACGGCTTGCCGGGCTGGAGCCGCAGATCACGGGACACGTGCTCTTTCTCGGCGCCCTGGCCGCCACGTTGGCGCGGAAACCGCGCTGGCAGCCCTATGCCGCATCGATCCTTTACCGCAGCTTGGGCAGGACCCTGCCGGAAGGTGCGGCGCTCGCCGCACCGCTGCTCGGCCTGACGACCGTCTACTCCAGGCGTCACAGTGCCGCCGTGCGGCGTGCCGGGCATCGCGGCAACAAACTGACGCTGGGTGCGGCGCTGTTCCGTGCCATCATCGAACGACGGTCGGGCACACTGATGAGCACCCATACCTTCGACGACACTTGGTCGTTGATTCACCATCCGGATCGACGCATCCACCTGGCGATCCCCGAGATGCTCGCCGAACTGCGAGCGCTTGCTTCTGCAGCCGTCCCAGGGGCGGACTTTCCGTTCATCCTGATGGCCGGAGAGCGCCGCAGCTATAACGCCAACCAGATCTTCCGTGACCCGGCCTGGCGCAAGGTGGATCGTCACGGCGCCCTGCGCCTGCACCCCGCCGATGCGCAGAAGCTGGGCCTGAGCAACGGCGCCAGGGCCAGCTGCCGATCGGCGACCGGCGAAGTCGAGGTGGTTGTCGAGCTTGACGACAATCTGCGGCGTGGCACGGCCACCCTGCCGCATGGCTACGGCCAGCGCTACCGCGACAGTACGCCGACCGGCCCGCAGATCAACCGGTTGACGGCGGCCGCCCACTGCGACCCGCTGACCCGCACACCCTTTCACAAGTACGTGCCGGTACATATTGCGCCAGTCGCCACCTGACCAGCCCACCGGGGCCCCACTCCGGCCCGGCGATCGTACCGCTTGCGGGCTGCGCCCGCCTGACGGGGACGGTGCCCGGGCCGCGAGCCAGCAGGCAACCACGGGCAGCCGCAGAGTCCGGCCGCCTCCCTTGGTGGATGCACGGAAGCGGGTGTTTGGGCATAATGCGGTCCGAGGGGGGAAGTTGGCAGCCGTCAGCAGCCCTTGACGCCACCATCAGCGAATCGAAAGGAGAAGCACCGATGTCCTTGTCCAGTCCGCAGCGTGCTGCACGGGTTGCTCTTGCCACCACCGCCGGCCTGCTGCTCGCAGGCTGCGCCCAGATGCAAATGGGCTCGCCCGACGCGAAGACCACGGCCACCGGATCCGCCGCCGGCTCGACCACCGACAACGCCAGCAGCCAGCTCGAGAAGTGCTCCAGTTCGCTCGGCACGGTTGCCGTCTACGAGGACACGAACGCACCCTGGTACGGCATCCTGACCGGGCAGATGAAACTGGGATCGACGAGCCCGGTACTCAAGCTGCTGATCCAGCAGTCGAACTGCTTCGTCGTCGTCGACCGCGGCCGGGCGATGAACAACATGATGCAGGAGCGCGCCCTCGAGCAGACCGGCGAACTGCGCCGCGGATCGAAATTCGGCAAGGGGCAGATGGTCTCGGCCGACTACACGATGAGCCCGACGATCACCTTCAGCAACAACAACGCCGGCGGCATGGGCGGCGGCCTGGGCGGCCTGAGCCGTGGCGCCGGACTGCTCGGCGCCGTCGTCGGCGCGGTCAACGTCAAGGAGGCGAGTACGCTGCTGACCCTGGTCGACAACCGCTCCGGCGTGCAACTCGCGGCCGCCGAGGGCAGCGCCCGCAACATGGATTTCGGCGCCATGGGCGCGCTTTTTGGCAGTGGTTTCGGTGCCGGAGGTGGTGGCTACACCAACACCGCCGAAGGCAAGGTGATCGTCGCCGCCTTCACCGATTCGTACAACAACCTGGTGCGTGCGGTGCGCAACTACAGGGCGCAGGAGGTCAAGGGCGGGCTCGGTACCGGCGGCAACCTCGGCGTCCAGGGTGCGCAGGAAGCGCAGGGCGCGACGGGCAAGCGCAAGCGGTAGACAGCGACGGCAGCGGCGCTACCGGTTCCGCGTGCCGCGGCGGCAGCCTGGGCGGCCAACGGGCAAGCCATGCCAGACGATGCCGAAGACGGCAGGAGCGCTCCCCCGCCGGCCAGCCAGGGCCGGCGGTCGGCCGCCACAACGCCGGTCGCCGAGCACGACGCAGCGGCGTCCTGTCGGCTCTTCCTGGCCCTCTGGCCGACTCCGGCCGAGAATGAGGCCCTCCTGCACTACCAGCGACGATGGTCGTGGCCACCCACAGCGGCGCCGGTCGCTGCCGAGCGACTACACCTGACGCTGCACTTCATCGGCGCGCTGCCACGATCGCGTCTGCCTGAACTGAGCACCGGTCTGCGGGTCGCCTGCGACCCCTTCGAACTCGTCCTCGACCGCGCCGAGATCTGGCCGCGCGGCCTCGTCGTGCTGCGCGCGACATCGCCGGCCGCAGCGCTGCAACAATTGCACGGCCGTCTCGGCGAGGCGCTGCAGGCTCTCGGCCTGAGCCTCGAGAAGCGGCGCTTCCGGCCGCACGTGACGCTGGCGCGCCGCGCCGCCGGCAGCCTGCCACCCCTCGCCGGCGTCGAGCTGCGCTGGCTGGTCAGCGGCTACACGCTGGTCGAATCGCTGGCCGGCGCCGCTGCCGGCTACGTCGTCCGCCAACGCTACGACTGAAGCCGCCGGGCTGCGGCGCTGCCGGGCAGCACGCCAGACCGCGTCACGGCGCCGCCGTGCTGCCAGCGACGGACAAATGCGGCACAATGACGGCCTTTCGTCGCCGCGGCAGGATGCCCGCGCCAGAAGGAGCACCGATGTCGCACCGCCGTGCGGTCAGCCTGATGATACTGGTCACCCTGCTCTGGAGCATCGCCGGGGTCGTCGCACGGCACCTCGACAGCGCCCACAGCTTCGAGGTCACCTTCTGGCGCAGCCTGTTCAATGCCCTCGCCCTCGGCTGCGCGCTGAGCCTCCTGCGCGGACGGCAGCTCTGGCGCAGCCTGCTGCATGCCGGCTGGCCGCTCTGGTTCTCAGGCTTCTGCTGGTCGGTGATGTTCACCGCCTTCATGCTGGCGATCACCCTGACCAGCGTCGCCAACGTCCTCGTGGCAATGGCGATCGGTCCGCTGATCACCGCCCTCTTTGCCCGCCTTTTCCTGCAGCACCGGCTGCCGGCACGCACCTGGCTGGCCATTGCCGTCGCCGGTGTCGGCATCGCCTGGATGTTCGGCCAGGAAGCGGGCAGCGGCCTGTCGCTGACCGGCAGCGTCGTCGCCCTGGCGGTGCCCCTCGCGGCGGCGCTCAATTTCACCACCCTGCAGCATGTCGCGCATCGCCGCCGCGGCGAAGATGCGGCGATGCCGCAGGACATGCTGCCGGCGGTCCTCATCGGCGCCGTGCTCTCGGCCGCCTGCACCCTGCCGTTCGCCCATCCGCTGCAGGCGACGCCGCATGATCTCGGGCTGCTGGCCCTGCTCGGCGTCGTCCAGTTGGCGATTCCCTGCCTGCTCGTCGTGCGGCTGTCGCGCGAACTGGCGGCGCCCGAGATTGCCTTGCTCGGACTGCTCGAGGTCGTCTTCGGCGTCACCTGGGCCTGGCTCGGTGCCGGCGAGCAACCGGGCGGCAGCACGCTGATCGGCGGCGCCCTGGTCCTCGCCGCGCTGGTCGGCAACGAGGCGCTGGCGCTGCGCGGCCCTGCCGGCAAGGCCCGGAGCGCCGTTGCCGGCCATTCGCGGGCGGCGTAGGGCAGCATGCCCGGCGTTCTCTGCCGTGCCGCCGGCGATTGCTGCCTAAAGAAAAGGGCCGCTGCTGCCGTTGAGCCAACTGCAGCCAGCCGTGGTCTGCGCTGTCATCGGTGAGCCGACGACAGCCCATGCTTCTTGATCGGGGAGAGTTCATCATGACTTTCAGTTTGGTTGCGTTGCGTCAGTGTGTGCTCGCCCTGCTCGTCTTCATCGCTGCGTCAGCGGTTCTCGCCGACGACCTCGTCATCCCGGGCAGCGGCAACCCCGAGTACATCCTCGGACAACTGGCCCGGGCGTTCAACCAGCGACAGGCGCAGCATCGCGTGATCATCCCGCCGTCGACGGGTACCGCCGGCGCCCTGCGCGACGTTGGCGACGGCATCTCGCCGATCGGACGGGTCGGACGTCTGCTCAAGGACGACGAGAGCCGGCAGGGCTTCGTCTTCGTGCCCCTCGGCCGCGACCCGGTGGCCGTCGTCGGCGGCGCCGGCGTGACCGTCCGCACGATCAGCGCGACGCAGTTGCTCGACGTCTACAGCGGCAGGATCACCAACTGGCGCGAACTCGGTGGCAAGCCGGCACCGATCCGCGCCGTCGGCAGGGAAAACTCGGACGCCAGCCGGCAGGCACTGACGAAAGTGATCAAACCGTTCCGCGACGTGGTCTTCGGACCCGAGGTCAAGATCGTCCATCTCGACCCCCGACTGATCGAACTGCTCGACCACTATCCGAGCAGTCTGGGTTTCCTCAACCGCTCGGCACTCGCCGCCTGCAGCAGCCGGGTCGTCCTGCTGGCACTCGATGGCGTCGAACCGACGCCGGACAATCTCGAAAAGGGCACCTACCAGGCCTGGGTCGAACTCGGGCTGATCCACAAGGCGGGCACACTGCCGCCAGCGGCCAGGGCCTTCGTCGATTTCGTCCGCACCGCTGAAGGCCAGCGCATCCTGCGCCAGCACGGTATCCTTCCCTCAACCGCAGGGCGCTGAGAACGCCCACACGTCGAGGACGGACAGATGTCCTTTCGCCCCTCGCTCAGCTTCTCGGTGGTCATCCTCTTCGCCGTCCTGGCGGCTGCCTCGCACTGGTCGGCGTTTCTGGTGTCCGAGGATGCGTTGTCGGCTGCGGTACGGTCGGGCGAGGTCGAGAAGATGCGGGCCATCGGCCGGATCATCGAGGAACTGATCACCGAGCAATCACGCCGGGCGCGCCTGACCGCCCGTCTGACCGCCAGCATGGAGCGGCTCCGGGTGGGGCTGCAGAACCCGGGCCCGGCGTCGACGGCTGCCGTGCGGGAGGTGCTGATGCAGACCATGGCCATCAGCGGGCTGGCCGAGATGCTGGTCACCGACAGCCAGGAGATCGTCGTCCATCGCGCGCACGAGCCGCAGCGCCATGGTGACCGTTCCGTCCTGTGGGGCGTCTTCGAAGCGCTGGCCGGGCACAGCCAGCTCGCCACCTCGTTCGCCGACGGCGTTCTCGTGCTGCACGCGATCGAGCCGGTACCGGGATTCGGCGGCAAGGCGGTCGGCGCGCTCGCCGCCGGCGTTCGCATCGACTCGCGACTGCTGCGCCATCTGGCGCGCGACCTGGGAACGGAGATTTCGCTCGTCGCCAGGTCGGGGGCCCTGCTCGCCAGCTCCGTGGCGACTCCGTACACGCTCGACCAAGCGGCGATCGAGGCGGCGCTGACGCAGAAGATACCGATTTACCGACACCACCCCGAAGACGCACGGACGCTCGGCTACCTGCCGCTGACGATCGTCGACGATGCCTACATCGTCGTCGCGGTGCTCGACAGCAGCGTGCCCTACCAGATGCTGGAACAGGCCAGAGGGCGTTCGCTCGCCCACCTGCTGCTGATCCTCGCCCTCAGCATCCTGATCGGCATGGTCCTGATCAGCTGGATCCTGCGCCCACTGCGGCAACTCCGGCAGCGCTCGGCAGCGCTGGTACGGGACCTGACCGGCGAGGCGGTGGAGACCCCTTCGACCAACGAAGTGTCGGCGCTGGTCTCCGGGCTGGATACGCTCACGCAGCGTCTGCTGCAGCACAACGAGGAACTCGTCGAAGCGAAGCGGGCAGCGGAGCAGGCCAGCGACGCCAAGTCGCAGTTCCTCTCCAACATGAGCCACGAGATCCGTACGCCGCTCAACGGCATCCTCGGAATGGCCGAGATTCTCGCCAGAACACCGCTCAGTCCGACGCAAGCGCGTTACCTGCAGGCGATCAGCGGTTCCGGTCAGTCGCTGCATGCCCTGCTCGGCGACATCCTCGATCTGGCGAAGATCGAAGCCGGCAAGGTGGTCACCGAGGAGGTCGATTTCGACCTGCACCAGTTGCTGTCCGGGATCGCCGACAGCTTCCGCGAGCTGGCCTCGACCAAGGGCAACGCGCTGACCACCGATTTCCGTCTTCCGGCCCGGCTGGAACTGCGCGGCGACCCGACACGGGTGCGCCAGATTCTCGCCAATCTGCTCGGCAACGCGAACAAGTTCACCCAGTCCGGAACGCTCACGCTGGGAGCACGCATCCGTGACCCGCTGCCGACCGATCAACGCATCTGGCTCTGCTTCACCGTCGGCGACACCGGCATCGGCATCGCCCCGGAGGCGATCGCCAGCCTGTTCGCGCCCTTCGTCCAGGCCGACCAGACGACGACGCGACGCTTTGGCGGCAGCGGGCTCGGACTGGCGATCTGCCGCCAGCTGACGACCCTGCTCGGCGGCTCGATCACGGTGGACAGCGCGGTCGGCCGGGGGAGTACATTCACCGTCGCGCTGCCGTTCGGCAAGGCGCTGGCGCCGCTGGCGGCAGCACGCGACGCTGCGCCCGCGCCGCAGAAGATCGGCGGCCGCGTTCTCGTTGCCGAGGACAACCCGGTCAATCAATCGGTCATCGAGGCGATGCTGCGCGAGCTTGGCGTCGAAACCTGCGTCGTCGGCAACGGCGCGCTGGCCGTCGCCGCCCTGCGCAGCGCCGCCTACGACCTTGTTCTGATGGACTGTCAGATGCCGGTCATGGACGGTTACGCGGCGACGGCGGTGATCCGCGCCGAGCCCGGAGCGCTGGCACGGGTGCCGATCATCGCGCTGACTGCCAACACGCTGCCCGAAGATCGCCAGCGCTGCCTGACGGCGGGAATGAACGACCATGTCAGCAAACCGGTTCGTCTCGACACCCTGGCGACAGCCATCCGCCGCTGGCTACCGGGCACTGCTGCCAGCCTCACTGCCGTGCCGGCAACGACCGCTGCGAACGCCGCCGGCAACACGCCAGCGGCACCCGATGCAGCACCGCAACCCGCGACGGATGCCGCAACGCCGACAGCGTCCGCGACTGCCGATGCCGCGCCGGTACCGGTCCTCGATCGCAACGCGCTCCTCGACAACCCGAATTTCGGCCGCGCGACGAGCGGCAACCTGATCGAGCGCGTCATCGGCATCTACCTCGACAACACGCCGAAGCTGCTCGCGACGATCAGCGACGGCCTGCCGGCGAAAGCCTGGCCGGAAGTGACGCGCGCAGCGCACAGCCTGAAATCCTCCAGCGCGACGATCGGCCTGCCACGCGTGTCGGCGATCGCCGCCCGCATCGAAGCGCTCGCTCGCCAGGAGGACGCCGCCGCGGTCGCCGACGAGCTGCCCGGCCTGCAGACCGAGTGTGCGCAGGGGATTCCCGAGTTGCAGGCCGAACTCGAGCGACTGTCGGCAGGCACGGCGCCGGCCTGAGTTGGCCTCAGGCGGCTGCAGGCCCCCCCCGCTCCTTCGCCATGGCCGGCGGCAACCACCGGTCCCGCGACGACCCCTTGACATGGCTGCGCTCACGCAGCCATGTACCGCCCCGGGCGATGGTTGATCGCCAGCGTCAGGTTCAGCGTCGCCGCACCAAGCAGCGAGACGAGGATTCGCTCGAGCGGCAGCATGGCCAGCGAGGCACCGATGATCGCCAGATCGATCGCCAGTTGGACGTAGCCCGCGCGCCAGCCGAAGCGCTCCTGCAGCCAGTGCACGACGACGTTCAGCCCGCCGAGGCTGGCCTGGTGGCGGAAGAGGATGATCATCGCCAGCCCGGCCAGCAGTCCGCCCATGATGGCGGCGTAAAGCGGGTCGATGCCGGCGAAGCCGACGAAGCGGGGCCGCAGATCGGTGGCCAGCGACAGCAGGGCGATCGCGCACAGGGTCTTGACGGCAAAGGCGTGGCCAACCCGGAACCAGGCGAGCGCCATGAACGGCACGTTGATGGCCAGGAACAGGGTACCGAGGCTGACGCCGCTGGCGTAGTGGGCGATGAAGGCGAGGCCGACCGTGCCACCGGTGATCAGCCCGGCCTGCTGCAGCAGGCCGAGACCGAGAGAACCGATGAGGGCCGCCGCCGCCAGCGCCTGGATGTCTTCAAACAGGCTGTGGCGGGGCGGGGAGTCCATCGGCGGCAGCGGCGCCGTCGGCTGGCGGTTCAACGAGCGCGGCGCCGCGACAGGTCGAGCCGCACGCCGGCAGCATCGCTCGCCGGGTAGCTGGCGGCGTAGCGATAGCGGCGCTGCAGCGCGGTCGACGACCACATCTCGTTGAACTCGCTGCGATAGTTGAAGTGCAGGCGGACATCGCCACCGCCGTCGCGCAGCACGCGTGCGATGGCCTCGCCGTCGGGATGGCGGAACTGCTTGCCGTTGCTCGACACCAGCCAGTTGCGGCATTGCAGGGCGCGCACCAGCTCGCTGCTGGTGTTGCCGCGGCTGCCATGATGCGACAGCTTGCAGGCGTCGACGGCGCAACGGTCGCCGGCGTTGCCGGGCAGGCGCGCCAGCGAAGCGAGCAGTACCTCGGCGAAGGCATCGCCGGTGAGCAGCGCCCGCCGCCCGCCGTACTCGGCTAGCAGGGCGATGCTCGACCCGTTCGGACGCGCGCGATCCGCCTTGTAGGGCCGGGCCGCGAGTTGCTCCGGATCGGGGTCGCCGAGCAGATCGTCACTCTCCTGCTCGGCATCGACCTCCTCGAGGCGCCTGCCGTCGTCGTCGGCGGCGACGCCGGGGACGATTCCCGCCTTGCGACAGGCAGCGTCCCAGACCGGCCTGAGCGCATCGAGCTGCTCCTGCCGCGGCGACAGCAGGGTCAGCCGCATGCCGCCCGGCAGGGTGAACAGCGGCAGCGGTCCGGCGTCCGGCACCACCAGAGCGCCCCCCTGCAGCAGCGCATTCCAGCGCTGGCGACCGTTGGCGACGATCAGGTCGCTCAGCTCCTCGCCCTGCAGCGGCCCGAGCGTGTCGTCGTCGGTGGCAGCCGGGACGACCCCGCCGGGGCTGAGGTGCATGTAGCCATTGAACCAGATCTCGCCGAAGCTGACGCCGAGGCTGGCACTCTCGCGCAGGAGGGCGAGCGCGCCGCCGATGTGATCGAGGTCGACGTGCGTCACCAGCAGCAGTTCGAAATGGCGCTGACCCTCCGGCAGAGCCAGGATGCGCTCGCGGATGCGCGGGTACACCGCCGCCGTGCCACAGTCGATCAGCAGGCGATGGATGCGTCGCCGTTCCCCGTACTCGATCCAGATGGCGTCGCCGTACTCGGCCGGCAGCAGGTCGATGCGAAACATGTCGTCACTCCTCGTGGGTGCCCGTGGCGCCCGTTCACAGCCGCCAGCCGACGTCGCCGTAGGCGGTCAGGCTGAGGGCAAAACCGTCACCGCCGGCGAGCAGGCGGCGCCGGGTGGCGAGAAAGACCTCGCCGAAGGTCCGCTCGCTGCCGGCCGCCGCCTTCAGCTCCGCCAGCAGTTCGGCGACGAAGGCGACGGCGCGCCGGCCACGGATCGTCGCCAGCGTGCCGATGACCAGTGCCGCCCGCTCGCGCTTGAACGCCTCGACGAAGTTGAGGAAAGGCACCTCGCTCAGTTGCGTGCTGCAACCGAGCAGCAGCACCACCGGCGCGGCGGCAGCCGGCCCGGCGACGTACGAGGTCTCGAGTTCGGGACGCGTCAGCAGCACACCGCCGATCTCCAGCCCGCTGATCCCCGGGTGCGCCGGATCCTCCTGCGAATGCGGCAGCAGCAGGAGCAGCGACGGCGAATCCTCGGCGATGGCGCGCTCCCATTCGGCCCAGTCGCGCACCGTCCGCGTGCTCGTCGCCACTTGGCGCACGGCATCGAGGATACCACCGGGGTCGCCGAGATCCTGCGCCCGCACCCGCTTGCTGGCGCCGACGAGCACCGAGCGCAGGGCGTCGAGACGATCGGCGCCGGGCTGCGGCAGACTGATCGTGTAGTCGGCTCCGCTCGCCGCCGCCATCTCCGGCTGCCGCTCGATGACGCAGTGGAGCCCCCAGAAACGCAACGGGCAATGGAAGCCGCGATCGTCGCGGTGCGCACACTGCTCATGGCTGCCTTCGCCGAGCAGCGCCGCGCGCGCGTTCGGGCACAGTGGCGCAGCGGCCTGCGGCAACGGTGCGGCGTAGAGAATCTCGACCGGCAGCCAGGCGCCGGCACGCGCCTCGACGACCTGGATGCGCGCCCCCTCGGGCACCCTGCCCTGCAATGGCGCCGGCAGTGCCTTGAGGAGCGAACGCCCGTAACGCGCGAGTGCGTCGAAGAGCTGCAGCAGCGCCGGATCGTCGAGTGACCCGCGGGCAGCGGTGAAACTCGCCTCGGCGGACAGCAACGTCTTGACCTCGCTGACCAGCCGGTCGATGCCGACCGGTTCGCGGAAGCTGACTTCGCTGCCGACGACGGTGGTGAAACCCGCCTCGCCGCTGGCCGCGTGATTGACGACGATGGCGGCGTCGAAGGGCTGCGCCGTCGGCGACGGGTCGAAGGACGCCGCGACGCGGTTCTCGACCGTCAGCGACAAGCGCCCACCGGTTCCGGCGAGCGGCGAGCAAAGGATCAGCGTCTGCAGGACACGCGTTTCATGGACGATCAGGATGCGCGCCCGGTATTCGTCGCGCACCCCATGCGTGCGGAAGCTCAAACGACAAGGCTGGCTGTCGCCCTCCGGCGGCAGGAACAGACGCCCCTGCTGCGGTGTGTGCAGGCGACCGCCGGCGGTCCGCACCAGCGGCACGAAGAACAGGTCGAGCCAGTGACCGGCATCCGCCGGCGGCAGAAGTCCGCTCGGAAAGACCTCCGGCGCGCCCACCGCCGTCGCCCGCGGCAAGCCGATGTCGAAGTCGATCAGGTAGGCGCGATCGCTGGCCAGACGGTCCTCGACCCGCAGCGGTCGCGCCGCGTCGCTGACGTCGATGACGCTACAGTTGAGCCGCCGCTGCTCGCCGGCGCTGGCCGCGGCATCGCCGGCGCCATCCGGCGCCGCCGCCAGCCGCGCGCCGAGCCGCCCCTCGAGCGCGCGACGCAGACGGGCCAGCTCGATGGCCTCGCCGGCATCGCTCGCCCAGGAGGTGCGCGTGGCGCTGGCGGTCAACGACCGTGCCAGCGCCGCCAACTCGCTGTCTGGCGGCCCGCCGCCGCGGCTTGCCGGCGACCGCGCAGCCGCCTCCGCGACCAGCGGCTGCGCGGGCGGCAGCAGGTGCTCCACCTGACGCGCCAGCCGCTGCGCCGCCGCCGTCAGGCGGGCAGCGACGATCAGCCGGCGCGCGGCGAAGAGCAGCGCCGGTTCGCCGCCAGCGCCATCCTGCGCCGCCGGCAGCGCCCGCTGCAGCGCGACATCGAGCGGCATGTCACCGGCAAGCTGTGCCAGCAGCGAATCGACGTACTCGCCGTGCCGCTCGCGCTCAACTGCGGCAATGCCGACGCCGCCGCCCAGCACCTCGGCGCGCAACGCGCCGACGAGTGGCAGGATTCGCTCGCCGGCGGTGCCAGCGCCGCCGAGCACCAGCACACAGGCGGCACGCGGACGACGCGCCGACTGCAGCACCCGCGCCAGGCCACGCCGCAGGTCCTCCGGCAACAACAGCAGCTCGCACTCCTCGTCGGCGGGGACGAGCTGCAGCAGATCCGGCCAGCGGCCCGCCGCCAGCGCCGCCACCAGCCCGTCGGCGGGCGCATCGCCAAGGACGGCGACGCGCAGCGGCCAGCCCCAGCTGATCGGTCGCTGCCGCCCATCCAGGCGCAGATAGGCCGAACTCGCGAGGTCGACGCCGCTGCCGAGCAGCAGCCCGAACAACCACGGCACGTCCGGCAGCACGGGCGGCCGGTCGGCGGCGCCGGGCTGCGGGTCGATCTCGAGCCGCAGCAGCGCGCCCCCTGCATCCCGGCCAGGCAAGCGGCACGCGCGGAAGGCATCCCAGGCAGCGACGAACTCCTCCGCCGGCGGCAACGCGGCGCCACCGGCGGCGATCGCCGACAAGACGGCGGCGAGGTGCTCGAGCCGCAGGACGGCGACTTCGCCGGCGGTGGCGCCAAGGCTGCGCGCGGCAGCCAGCGGCGGCGGCCCGTCGCGCCCGACACCGAGCAACGCAGCGGCGGCCACGGCGCGGGCGAACGACTCCTGCGGCAGACCGGCACCCCAGGCCCCGAACAGCGATCGGCTCATCCTTCCCTCCCTGCCTGTCATCCCTCGGTCATCGGCACGCGGCCGCCATTGCCGCCGCGGCTGCGCTCCTGCCTGCCGCCCGCCGGGGACTGCGCGCAGCCCCAGCGGCGGTACCCGGCGACAGCGATTATGCTGCAAATCGAAGCGGCTGCGCGCCGGCCGCACAGCAGCCGGCAATTGCGCCACCGATTGTCGGCCCGCTGCCCGCCTGGCGGCGACTGCAACGAGAAGTAATGCCGCCTTCCCTCGCGCTGGCTCTCGTATACTCGCGCTGCTCGGAAAGAAGGGCGTCGGCCGAACCAGGCCGGCGCCCCCGGCAACTGCGGCCGACGGCCGCCATCCCCTTGCTTCAACGCCGATGGTCAGACGATGAACGAACAGCTACGCAAAGCAGGAGAACGATGAGCGCCGCCGACGCGGTGCCGGCCATTGCCGCCAACGGCCCGGGCGCAACGACCGCTGCGGACCGGCTCGCCCTCGCCGGCCTGCTGGCGATCGCCCTGGCAGTCAGGCTGGCCTTCTACACCGGCTTCTTCGGTTCCGACGAGGTGACCTACGTCGCCAACGCCTACCGGCTGCTCGACGGCGACTGGCAAGTCTCGAGCTACGTCGGCAG
Organism: Candidatus Accumulibacter conexus; assembly: GCA_017592775.1. Lineage (GTDB taxonomy): Bacteria > Pseudomonadota > Gammaproteobacteria > Burkholderiales > Rhodocyclaceae > Accumulibacter > Accumulibacter conexus. The sequence goes on from JAGFNJ010000014.1 coordinate 38,220, forward strand.
CAACCGCTACGGCATGAACCTGCCGCTGGCCGCGATGGCCTTCCTCTTCGGTCGCCACGAGATGGTCGCCAACGCCTATCCGCTGCTCTGCTCGCTGGGCGAGGTCGCACTGGTGTTTCATTTCGGCCGCCAACTGCTCGGCCTGCGGGCAGCCGTCCTCGGCGCGCTGCTGCTGGCGCTGCTGCCGCTGCACGCACACTACGCCGGACGCCTGATGGCCGACGCGCCGCTGGCGCTGATGATCACCGCCAGTTTCCTGTTCTTCTGGCACGGCGAGCGCAACGGCGATCGCTGCAGTTTCGTCATCGCCGGCCTGGCGGCGGGATGCAGCTTCTGGATCAAGCCGCACGCCATCATCTACCTCGCGGTCTTTGCCGCCTATCCTCTTCTCGCCCGGCGCTGGGACCGGCGCTGGCTGCTGATGGCCGGTGCCTGCGGCCTGATGATCGCCGCCAACTGCCTGCTGTTCCGCTTCCTCAGCGGCGACTTCTTCTTCCTCGTCGAAGCGATGCGTTCCCGGCACACCTGCGTCGACCGGGCGGCGGCGGCCGCCGCCGACCCGTTCCATGTCTCCGCCGGCTACTACCTGGTCTATCTGCTGGCCAGGGTCTACCACACCTGGATCGTCTTCCACCTGGCGCTGGCAGCCCTCTTCCTCTGGTGGTTGCGCCGCCGCCGCGGAGCGACAGCCGACGACGATGCGATGCGCTTCCTCCTCTGGTGGGCGGCCGGGCTGCTGCTCGTCTTCTCGCTCTTCGTCGCTTCGTGGAATCCGTTCGTCCTGATCCCGAAACAGACGAACTACATGCTGATGTTCGTCGCGCCGCTGGCGCTCCTCGCCGGCCACGCGCTGGCCCGCGCCCGCGGCGTACCGTTCCTGATCCTGCTGCTGCTCGTCGCCGGGCCGGCGCTGTTGCTGACCGCGATGCAGCAGAGCCTGATCCACGTGTTCACCGCGAACAGCAAGGCGACCGTCGAATTCGCCCGGGCACACGCCGACGCCGAGGTCTACGGCAACACCAACGCCGTCCGCGCTGCGCAGTTCGCCCGCCTGGTGCAGCCGCACGCGGCGCTTGCCGAGATCCGTCCCATTGCCGACCTGCTGGCGGGCGCCGACGACGGGCGCGGCGCATCACCACCGCCGCCGCCGGCACCGCGCTACGTGGTGATCGACAGCGAGACCGTGAGCTGGGGCCGCGACGAGCCGCTGCGCGACATCAGCCAAGTACCGCCGTGCTGGATCGGCGAAGGCGTCCTGCAGCCCTCGGCGTACGGCCTGGGTCCATTGCTCCTGCGGCAGTTCGCTGCCTTCGCCGCGCTGCTGCCGGAGACGCTGGCGATGCGTGCCCGGCCGGCGCTGGCTTCGCTGACGCAGCCGCGGCCGGCATACGTCTACCGCATTCCGGCGCAGGGCTGCGGCTGAGATGAGCACCGCCCCCGCCGCCGCCAGCAGCGATCCACCCATTCCTGCCGCGCCACCGCCTTCGGTCTCGGTCGTCGTACCGGTTTTCGGCAACGGCGAGAACCTGCGCGAACTCGTCAGCCGGGTGCAGGCCGCCCTGTCGCCGCTGGTCTCCGGCCTCGAGCTGATCCTGGTCAACGATGGCAGCGGGCGCCGCAGTTGGCAGGCCATCGAGGCACTGGCGCGGCGAGAACCGCAGGTGCGGGGGATTGACCTGATGCACAACTACGGCCAGCACAATGCGCTGCTCGCCGGCATCACCCGGGCCACGAACTCGATCATCGTCACCATGGACGACGATCTGCAGCATCCGCCCGAGGAACTGCCGAAACTGCTGGCAGCGATCGGCGAAGGCAACGATGTCGCCTACGGCAAGCCGCAGCGGCGCGAGCACTCGCCGTGGCGCAACCTCGCTTCGCGGCTCACCAAGCGCGCCGTACGGGCCGCCCTCGGGGCGCAGATGGCGGAAAAGAGCAGCGCCTTCCGCATGTTCCGTGCCGAACTCAAGGAAGGGTTCGCCGGCTTTCGCGACGCCCAGGTGTCGATCGACGTCCTCCTCTCCTGGAGCGCGGACCGGGTGGCCTGCGTCGCCGTCGATCATCATCCGCGCCGGCAGGGGCACTCGGGGTACGACCTGGGCAAGCTGCTGGCGGTCACCCTCGGCATGATCACCGGCTATTCGACGCTGCCGCTGCGCCTGGCCAGCGGCCTCGGGCTGCTGGCGGCAACGCTCGGCCTCGGGCTGCTGTTCTGGTTGCTGCTGCAGATGCTGACGGCTGACGGCCAGCCCAGCGGGCTGACCCTGATCGCCGCGATGATTGCGCTCTTCGCCGGGCTGCAGTTGTTCGCCATCGGCGTCGTTGGCGAGTACCTCGCCCGCATGCACTTCCGCACGCTGGGAAAACCGGCCTTCGTCATCCGCACGGAAACGGCCCCAACACCACGACTGGAGAACCAGGATTCATGAGGAAGGCTCTCATCCTCGGCACCGGCGCCGCGCAGGTAGACGCCATCCATTACCTCAGGGAAGCCGGCTGGTGGGTGATCGGTTGCAGCTACCTGCGCGAGGGCCCGGGGCTTTCCCTGGTGCACGAGTTCAGGCAGATCAACATCACCGACGTCCCGGCACTCGAAGAGCTGGCGCGCCATGAGGGGGTCGAACTCGTCTATTCGGTCGGTTCCGACCTCGCCATGCCGGCGGTCGTGAGGGTCGCCACCGCCCTCGGACTGCGCCGCTTCATCTCGCCCGCGCTGGCCGACCTGACGCAGAACAAGGTCAGCCTGCGCGACCACCTGCGAAGTCACCACATCAGCCCGGTCAGCTACCGGCAACTGCGACGGCGCGCCGACGCCACCGGCTGGGACCACTTCCCGGCGATCGTCAAACCGGCCGACAGCCAGGGGCAGCGCGGCGTCTGCCGCGCCGACTCGATGGACGAACTCCTGGCGTGCCTGGAGCCGGCGCTCACGGCGTCGCGCAGCGCCACCGCCATCGTCGAGGAGCTTCTCGACGGCCCCGAGGTCTCGGCCAACGTCTTCGTCGTCGGCGGCGAGATCGTCGTCAATGAGCTTTCAGACCGACTGGTGGTCGCCGACTTCCCGGGTGGAATCCCGCGCGGGCACGTGCTGCCGGCGCAGAGCGCCAGCGACACCGTTCTCGCCGAGGCGAGAACGCTCGCCGAACGATGCGTGCGGGCGCTGGGAATCGAGAACGGCCCGGTCTATCTGCAAATGAAGCTCACCCGCTGCGGACCGCGCATCATCGAGATCACGCCGCGCCTCGACGGCTGCCACATCTGGCGCCTGATCCTGGAGGCGCGGGGAATCGACCTGCTGGCAGCCAGCTTCCAGCTACTGGCCGGGGAACCGCTGCGCGCCCTCGACGGACCGCGGCGAGCCGACGATGTCAGCCTGCACTTCTTCCTGCAGGCGCCCGGCGAGCCGTTCTCGCGGGCGCCACATCAACCACCGCCAGCGGCCCTCCACAGCGAGTTCTACCTGCAGGAGGGCCACATCGTCGCGGCGGTCAACGGCCACCTCGAGAAAGTCGGCTATTGCCTGCTGCGGGAGCCGGCATGCGCATCGCGCTGACCGGCGCCAGCGGCATGCTGGGCGGCGCGTGCCTGCGCCGGCTCGCTGCCCGCGGCGACCAGGTCGTCGCCCTCGGCCGCGGCAGCGCGGCAGCGTTCGTGCATACGCGGCCCGGGATCGACCTCCGCCGCACCGACTACAGCCGCGACGATCTGCGGCTGGCGCTGCGCGACGTCGAGGCCGTGATCCACCTCGGTGCGCTGCGGGCCAACCCCGAGGCCGACCGCAGCGGCTGCCAGCCGTACTTCGAGGCCAACGTCCGCAGCACCGAGAATCTCCTCATCGCCGCGCTGGCGAACGGCGTCCGCAGCTTCTGTCTCGCCTCGTCGATCGCCGTCTACGCGCGGCACAACCCGCAGCCCTGGCGGGAAGACGACCCACCGGCGCCGATCAGCCATTACGGCATCAGCAAGCTCGCCTGCGAACACTTGGCAGCGCTCTACGGCGAGCAGGGCGGCATGCGCGTCGTCGCCCTGCGCATCGCCCAGATCATCGGTGACGACCGGAGTCGACGCCAGGGCATGCTGCTGCAGTTCATCGCCCGCGCCCGGTGCCAGCAGAGCCTGTCGCTGTGGGGCAGTGGCACGGCAGCGCGCGATCTCGTCTATGTCGACGATGTGGCCAACGCCATCCTGCTGGCGCTCGACGACGACCGCCCCGGGGGCATCTACAACATCGGCGGCGGACGCTCCTTCTCCAACCGCGAGGTAGCGGAGACGATCAACGAGGTCTTCGGCAACCCGGCCGGACTTGCGCTCGACCCGACGCGCCCGGACGAGGCAAGCAGCCAGTTCATGGACTGCGAACGGGCCCGACGGCAGCTCGGCTGGCAGCGGCAGTGGAGCCTGCGGGCAGCGCTCGACGAGTTGCGCCGGCAAGGCGTCTGATGAGCGGCGCGGCAGTCGCCGGGCGGCGGCCGACCGCCGCCCGCGTGTGCCGCCGGGCTGTCCGGTGAGCAGCCGTCGTCGCCTGCTGCTCGGGTTGCAGTTCGTCGTCGCCGGCGCCGCCCTCGCCGCTGTCGTGGCGCTGGTCGACTGGCCGGCAGCCGCCGGCGTCTGGGCGGCCGCCGACCTCCGCTGGCTCGCTGCAGCCTGGCTCCTGTCGCTCGCCGGGTTCCTGCCGGCGGCGCTGCGCTGGACCCGGCTGCTGGCGGCGGTCCACCTCCACTACCCCCTCCTGGCCGCCTACCGCGCCTACCTGGTCGGCGTCTTCTGCGGCCTGGCGATGCCCGGAGTCATCGCTGGCGATGCCGCGCGCATCTGGCTGTGCAGCCGCGAAGCGCGCGCACCACTGGCGCTGGCAACGACCACGGTCGTCGCCGAACGCGCGCTCGGCGTCGCTGCCCTGCTGGCGATCCTCACCCTGGGCATCGGCATCGTCGGCAGCGGCGCCGCTGCCAACGTTCCCGCCTGGCTGCCCGGCGTCGGCCTGCTGCTCCTCGGCGCGCTCCTCGCCCTGCCGCGCTGCCTGCGCTGGCTCGACGACAGGTGGCCCGCACCGGCAGTGGCCCGCGCGTCACTGCCGGCCGCGCTCGTCGCCCGCCTGCGCGCCGCCACCGCCGCGCTGCGCGGCATCGGCATTGCCGACCTGCTGCTGGCGCTCGTCCTGTCGATCACCTTCCAGCTGATCGACATCGTCGTCGTCCATGCCATCGGCCGTGCGCTCGGCATCGACCTCGGACTGCCGATCCTGCTGATCACGATGCCGCTCGTCCATCTGGCGACGGTGCTGCCGCTGTCACCGGGCGGCCTCGGCGTACGCGAGGGAACGATGGCGCTCGTCCTGGCTCAATCCGGCGTCAGCTCGTCGGCCGCCGCCCTGCTGGCACTGACGGTCTTCCTCAATCGCGTCCTCGTCGGCGCCGTCGGCGGCCTCGCCCATCTCGCCGGCGGCAGCAGGCTGGCGGACGCCGGCGCCCACCCGCCCGACGCTGCCGCCGCAGCGGTGGTCGGCCAGTGCAATCCGCCTGCCCGCGTCGACCGCGGCGGCAAGGCCGGCGGACGGCCGGGCGACTGATCCGACGGCAGCAGCCGGCAACGGCAGCCAGCCATGCGACGGCGCCGCGTCGTCGTGGACAAGCGACCGGCGCCAGTCTCCTGCGACCGCCCAGCGGACGCCGCCGCGCCATGCCGCTTGCGGCCGTCAGGCGCCAGCGGCAGAAAGAGCTGCCGTGGAGCTTGCCTTCCTTCTGTGGGATGTTCAATCTCGGCCCAATTGAGCTTGCCGATCCCACCTATTCTGGCTATATTTCGGATATAGATGGGAGACGTGAAATGAGCGAGCCTTCGCAGCAACGAGCAATCGCCAATTTCCGAAAGCGGCTGGCCGAAAAAGGGCTGGTCCGCTTCGAGGTGACTGGTCGCGATTCAGACCGCGAGCTGGTGCGAACGGTCGCTCGCCGCCTCGCCGAGGCTGGGCCTGACTCCGATCGGCTGCGGGCCGCCGTCAACGGCTTTTTCGGCGGCGAGCCACCCAAGAAAGGTGGCATCCTCAAGGCGCTGCTGGCGTCTCCCCTGATCGGCTCCGAACTCGACCTGAACCGTCCGCGTGAGGAAGGACGGAAGGTCGACCTGTGATGCGCTATCTCCTCGACACGAACATCATCAGCAATTTCACCAAACTGGTGCCTTCGGAGCCACTGGTCGCCTGGATGGCCGACCAGTTCGACGATGAGCTGTTCATCGCCGCGCTGACGCTGGCGGAGCTTCGCCGAGGCGTGCTCGAAACGCCGGCTGGCAAGCGCCGCAACCAGCTCGACGCTTGGTTCAGCGGCCCCCAAGGTCCGCAGGCGCTATTCGCTGGCCGCATTCTCCCGTTTGATGAACGCGCCGGCATCGCCTGGGCGGAACTGATGGCCGAGGGCAGGGCCAGCGGGCGCCCCCGCAGTGGGCTCGACACGATCATCGCCGCAATCGCCGTCACCAACGATTGCGTGGTCGTTACGGACAATGAACGCGATTTCGCTGGCATCGAGATCTTCAACCCGATCCGCGGTGCAAGTTGACGCGCGTCAAGCCCTTCTCACGCCCAACACTGATCGCGGCCGTCGAACTTCTCGAAGCGCAAGGCCAAGCGCACCCCAACCAAGCGGTCCCACGGAAATGCTGCAGCGCAGCTTGCCAGACGTGGAATCCGGCTGTATGGTCTCGCCCTTCGGTTTATATCGTATACGATATTCGGAGTTCAGCCCTTTGCCGACGCCTTCAGCCCTCGAGTTGGTCGCTGCGCAGAAAGTGCCGCGCCTGAGCGCGTCCGATCATGTCGCGCAGACGCTGAAGAAGGCGATCGTCGATGGCCTGCTGCCCGCCGGCGAATTGCTGCGGCAGGACGAAATCGCCGCCCACTTCCACGTCAGCAAGATTCCCGTCCGCGAAGCGCTGAAACACCTCGAAGCCAAGGGCCTGGTCACCTTCCTGCGCAACCGCGGCGTCGTCGTCGCCTCGCTGTCGGCAGCGGAGATCAGCGAATACATGGAGATCCGCGCCCTGCTCGAGGCCCGCGCGGCGCGCCTGGCTGCGCCACTGATCGGCCAGCCGACGATCGACGAGGCACGACAGCACCTCGAGGAATTCGCGCGCGCCAGCGACAGCCGCCGCTGGGGCGAACTCAACTGGCTGTTCCACTCGACGCTCTACGCGGCAGCCGCGCGCCCGATCCTGCTCGGCGAGATCCGCTCGCTGTACAACCGGGTCGAGCGCTACGTGCGTGCCCTGCTGTCGGTCACCACCGAAATGCCGAAAGCCGGGCAGGAACACGCCGCGATACTCGACGCGTTCGTCCGCCGGGACGCCGACGCGGCGGCAGAACTCACTCGGGCGCACGTGCTCGATGCGGGTGCTTCACTCGTCACTTATCTCAACGACCACCGTAATCAAGGAGGAAACAGATGAAGAAACACATCCTGGCAGCCAGTCTCGGCCTGCTGTCGCTCGCCGCCAGCAGCGCCTACGCCGACATCGTCGTCGCCATCGCCGGCCCGATGACCGGTCAGTATGCCTCCGCCGGCGACCAGATCCGCAAGGGTGCCGAACTGGCGATCGCCGACATCAACGCCAAGGGCGGCGTCCTCGGCCAGAAGCTGAAGCTCGAGGTCGGCGACGATGCCTGCGACCCGAAGCAGGCGGTCTCGGTGGCCAACACGATGGTCAACAAGAAGATCACCTTCATGCACGGACACTGGTGTTCGAGTTCGACGATCCCGGCCTCCGACGTCTACAACGAAGCCCAGATCCCGATGGCGACGGTATCGACGAACCCGCAGGTGACCGAGCGCGGACTGAAGAACATCTTCCGCATCATGGGCCGCGATGACCAGCAGGGACTGGTTGCCGGCACCTTCCTCGCCGAGCACTTCAAGGGCAAGAAGATCGCCGTCGTCGACGACAAGAGCGCCTATGGCAAGGGCCTCGCCGACGAGATCGCCAAGGCGATGGAAGCCAAGGGTGCGAAGCCGGCACTGCGCGAATCGATCACCGCCGGCGAGAAGGACTACTCCGGACTGGTCAGCAAACTGAAGTCGGCCGGTGTCGAAGTGATGGCATTCGGTGGCTACCATACCGAAGTGGCGCTGATCCTGCGCCAGGCGCAGCAGGCCGGACTGAAGCTGACGGTCATGGGCGGCGACACGATGACCAACTCGGAACTCGTCACCGCTGCCGGCCCGACGGCCGACAACGTCCTCTTCACCTTCGCGCCCGATCCGCGCAAGAACCCGGCAGCCGCCGGCGTGGTGAAGAAGTTCCGCGACGCCAAGGTCGAACCCGAAGGCTACGTGATGTACGCCTATGCCGCCATGCAACTCTTTGCCGAAGCGGCCACCAAGGCCAAGAGCACCAAGTACGCCGACCTCGAGAAGGCGTTGCGTGAAGGCAGCTTCGACACCGTCATCGGCAAGCTCGGCTTCGACGCCAAGGGCGACAACAAGCTGCCCGGCTTCACGGTCTACCAGTGGAAGGGTGGCCAGTACGACTACGTGAAGAAGTGAGGCAGTGAACCGCCGCTGCCGCGTCACGCCCGGCCAGGCATGACACGGCAGCGCCCGCATCGCCTGCCCGCCGGCATCGGCGCAGCGAGGCCGGCGGGCAGGCGCAAGGGACCGCCGTGCACCGGCGGCACCATGGTCAACCCCGCGCGACACCCGCTGGCGTCGCCGACCCGACTGGACAGCAGCATGAGCGAAGCCCACACCCGAATCCTGCGCCGGCGGCTGCGCGAATACCACCGCATCGACGAAGCGAAGGTCGTCGACGAACTGGTCGCGCTCGCCCGCTGCAGCCACTCCGAACAACAGGGAATCCGCGAGCGGGCGGTGCCGCTGGTACAGACGGTGCGTGACAGCCGCCTCAAGACCGGCGGCATCGACGCCTTTCTCGCCACCTACGACCTCTCGTCGCGCGAGGGCGTCGTCCTGATGTGTCTCGCCGAAGCGCTGCTGCGGATTCCCGACGCGGCGACCGTCGATCGCCTGATCCGCGACAAGATCGGCAACACCGAATGGGAGAAGCGACTCGGCGCGTCGCACAGCACCTTCGTCAACGCCGGCACCTGGGCGCTGATGCTCACCGGCCGCATCGTCAATCTCGACAACCAGGACCGCAACCTCGGCGGCACGCTGAAACGGATGGTCGCGCGCGCCGGCGAACCGGTCATCCGGCAAGCGGTGATCACCGCCATGCGCATCCTCGGCCGCCAGTTCGTCATGGGGCGCAACATCCACGAAGCGATCGAACGCGCGCGCAGCGCCGAGAGGAACGGCTATCGCCATTCCTACGACATGCTTGGCGAGGCGGCACGCAGTACCGCCGACGCCCTGCGCTACTTCGAGTCGTACAGCGACGCGATCGCCGCCATCGGCGACGCCGCCGCCGGCCGCCCGGCTTTCGAGGCGCCATCGATCTCGATCAAGCTGTCGGCGCTGCACCCGCGTTACGAGGTGGCCAACGAGCAGCGGGTGCGGCACGAGTTGCTGCCGGCAGTCAAGGAACTCGCGGTGCGCGCGCGCGCGCGCAACATCGGCTTCACGATCGACGCCGAGGAAGCCGACCGCCTCGAGATCTCGCTCGACCTCATCGAGGCGCTGGCGCTGGACTCCGAACTGGCCGGCTGGAACGGCCTCGGGCTCGCCGTCCAGGCCTACCAGAAACGCGCCCTGCCGCTGCTCGACTGGCTCGCCGACCTCGCCCACCGCGGCAACCGGCGGCTGATGGTGCGCCTGTGCAAGGGCGCCTACTGGGACGCCGAGATCAAGCTGGCACAGGAGCGCGGGTTGAGCGACTACCCTGTGTTCACGCGCAAGGTGTCGAGCGACCTCTCGTACCTCGCCTGTGCGCGCCGCCTGTTCGCCGATCCGCTGGCCTTCTACCCGGCGTTCGCGACGCACAACGCCCACACCCTGGCGGCCGTCGCCGAACTGGCGATCAGCGCCGGCGGCAGCGACGAGTGGGAGTATCAGCGCCTGCACGGCATGGGCGAGGAACTCTACGACCAGATCGTCGGCAAGGACAGATGGGGACGCGCCTGCCGCGTCTACGCGCCGGTCGGCAGCCACGAGGACCTGCTGGCATACCTGGTTCGCCGACTGCTCGAGAACGGTGCCAACTCGTCATTCGTCAACCGCATCGCCGACGCCGACCTGCCGATCGACACGCTGATCGCCGACCCGGTCGACAAGGCCGCCGCCCTGGCGAGCAAGCGCCAGACGCGAATTCCCCTGCCACGCGACCTCTTCGGCGCCGAACGCGCCAACAGCGAAGGACTGGACATGAACGACAAACCCACCCTCGAAGACCTGCGGCACGCGATCGAACACAGCACGCGTGTCAGCTACGTCGCCGCACCGCTGATCGGCGGCCGGGCACGCGCCGGCGCCAGCCGGCCGGTGCCGTCGCCGGCCGACGAACGCGACGTCGTCGGGCTGGTCATCGAGGCCAGCGTGGACGACGTCGGCCAGGCGCTGGCGGCAGCGCAGGCGGCGTTCCCGGCCTGGGAAGCGACACCGGCAGGCGAACGCGCGGCGGCGCTGATGCGCGCCGCCGACCTGATGCAGGGACGCCTGCCCGAACTCGTCGCGCTGCTCGTGCGCGAAGGCGGCCGCACGCAGGCTGACGCCATCTCCGAGGTGCGCGAGGCGATCGACTTCTGCCGCTACTACGCCGCGCAGGCGAAGGAGAAATTCTCCGAGCCGATCCAGTTGCCGGGCCCGACCGGCGAGCGCAACAGCCTGTCGCTGCATGGCCGTGGCGTCTTCGTCTGCATCAGCCCGTGGAATTTCCCGCTCGCCATCTTCGTCGGCCAGGTCGCGGCGGCGCTCGCCGCCGGCAACTGCGTCGTCGCCAAGCCGGCCGAGCAGACGCCGCTGGTGGCGGCGCTGGCGGTCGAACTGCTGCACAGTGCCGGCATCCCCGCGGCGGCGCTGGCCTTCCTGCCGGGTGACGGGCGCATCGGTGCGGCGCTGGTCGCCGGCCGCGAATGCGCTGGCGTTGCCTTCACCGGTTCGACCGAGGTGGCGCGGCTGATCGCCCGCACGCTCGCCGCGAAGGACGGCCCGCTGCTGCCGCTGATCGCCGAAACCGGCGGCCAGAACGCGCTGATCGCCGATTCCTCGGCGCTGCCCGAGCAGATCGTCCGCGATGTCGTCGCCTCGGCCTTCAACTCGGCCGGCCAGCGCTGCTCGGCACTGCGCGTGCTGTTCATCCAGGCCGACATCGCCGACCGGGTTTGCGAACTGCTCGCCGGCGCCATGCAGGAACTGCGCATCGGCAACCCGGCCGACCTCGAAACGGACGTCGGACCGGTGATCGACGAAGCGGCACGGCAGGTGCTACAGGCGCATGCCCGCTGGCTCGACAGCTTCGCGCAGCCGATCCACACCTGCAGCCTCGACGAGGAAGCGACGCGGCACGGCACCTTCTTCGCCCCGCGCGCCTACGAGATCGACACCCTCGGCCGCCTCGAGCGCGAGGTCTTCGGGCCGATCCTGCACGTCATCCGCTGGCGCGCCGACGATCTCGACGAGGTCTGCGCCGCCATCGCCAACACCGGTTACGGGCTGACGCTGGGGATTCACAGCCGCATCGACGAGACCATCCAGCGCATCACCAGCCGGCTGCACGTCGGCAACACCTACGTCAACCGCAACATCATCGGCGCCGTCGTCGGCGTGCAACCCTTCGGCGGCGAGGGCCTGTCGGGAACCGGCCCGAAGGCCGGCGGCCCGCACTACCTCTACCGCTTTGCCTGCGAGCGCACGCTCAGCGTCGATACCACGGCGGCCGGCGGCAATGCGGGGCTGATGGCGCTCGACGAGGGAGAGTGAAGCACCAGCCGCGCTGGCAGGTTGCCCACCGGCGTTCCGTTATGGCACTCTGCAGCCATCTGATGACTCCATCGGGAGAAAGCCATGTCCGCCACCGTTGAAGAACTCGAGACCGAAGTGCTCGCCCTGCCTGCCGCCCAACGAGCTCACCTGGTGGAAAAGCTCATCGCCAGTCTTGACGTTGAGCCAGACGTTGAAAACGCCTGGGCGGAAGAAGTTGAAAGACGCCAGGGAGAGATTGAGAGTGGAACGGTGATGCTGCTCCGCGGCCCTGCAGCGCTTTCCCGCTTGCGCGCCGAATTCACGTGAAGCCGCGTCACCTGCGGTCACGTCGCATGCCACAAGGAGAAGGATCATGGCGCTTGCACTCCAACAACTGATCAACGGCCTCACCCTCGGCGCCGTCTATGGCCTGATCGCCATCGGCTACACGATGGTCTACGGCATCATCGGCATGATCAACTTCGCGCACGGCGACATCTACATGGTCAGCGCGTTCATCGCGGTGACCGTGTTCACGCTGCTCGCCGGCTTCGGCATCAGCTCGATCCCGCTCTCGCTGCTGCTCGTGCTGCTGGTCGCCGTCCTGTTCACCTCGGTCTATGGTTGGACGGTCGAGCGCATCGCCTACCGTCCGCTGCGCGGCTCGACACGGCTGGCGCCGTTGATCTCGGCGATCGGCATGTCGATCTTCCTGCAGAACATGGTGCAACTGACGCAGGGCGCGCGCGTCAAGCCGATCCCGCCGGTCCTCGTCGGCGGCATCGACCTGCTGACGATCGACGGCTTCACCGTCCGCCTCGCCTATTCGCAGATCCTCATCGTCATCGTCACCATCGCGCTGATGGCCGCCTTCACCTGGCTGATCGGCAGCACCTCGTTCGGCCGCCAGCAGCGCTCGTGCGAGCAGGACCGGACGATGACGGCGCTGCTCGGGATCAACGTCGACCGCACGATCTCGCTCACCTTCATGCTCGGCGCGGCGCTCGCCGCCGTCGCCGGCGTCATGGTGACGGTGTATTACGGCGTCGTCGATTTCTTCATCGGCTTCGTCGCCGGCATCAAGGCGTTCACCGCCGCCGTCCTCGGCGGCATCGGCTCGCTGCCGGGGGCCATGCTCGGCGGCCTGCTGATCGGCCTCATCGAAGCCTTCTGGGCCGCCTACCTGTCGGCCGAATACAAGGACGTGGCGACCTTCAGCATCCTCATCCTGGTGCTCATGTTCCGCCCCTCCGGCCTGCTCGGCCGGCCTGAAGTGGAGAAGGTCTGATGAGCGCGCTCGTCGTTGCCCGGCAGCCGACGTCGCCGGCGGAACGCCTCAAGGACGCCGCGGCAAGCGCCCTCATCGCCCTGCTGCTCGGCATTCCGATGATCGGCCTGACGACCGTCGACCAGGGCGGCGCGCTGCGCGTCGCCACCCGCTGGCCGGCGCTGCTCGCCTTCGTCGCCGTCTGCTTCGCCGGCCGCCTGCTGCTGCGTTACGCCAGCGACGTCCTGCGCGCGCGCCGGCTGGCGCGCGAGACGGCAGCCGAGGCGACTGCCGGCGCCCGCCCGGCGGCGGGCGGTGCGCTGCTCACCGGGATCGGCTGGGCCGCGCTCGCGGTCGCGCTGCTGCTGCCGATCGCCTTCTCCGACAACCGCTATGTCGTCGATACGGCGACGACGGTGCTGATCTACGTCATGCTCGGCTGGGGACTGAACGTCGTCGTCGGCCTCGCCGGGCTGCTCGACCTCGGCTACGTCGCCTTCTACGCCGTCGGCGCCTATACCTACGGCCTGCTGTCGACACAGCTCGGCTGGGGCTTCTGGCAGGCGCTGCCGGTCGCCGGAGCGATGGCGGCGGCCTTCGGCATCATCCTCGGCTGGCCGACGCTGCGGCTGCGCGGCGACTATCTGGCGATCGTCACCCTCGGCTTCGGCGAGATCATCCGCGTCATCCTCGTCAACTGGACCGAGCTATCCGGCGGCCCGAACGGCATCACCTCGATTCCGCGACCCTCGTTCTTCGGCCTGCCGTTCAAGCCGCCCGGCGACGCACCGACCTTCGCCTCGTTCTTCGGCCTCGAGTACTCGCCGAACCAGCGCCTCATCTTCCTCTACTACCTGATCCTCGGCCTCGCGCTGCTGACCAACGTCTTCGTCTCGCGCATGCGCCGACTGCCAGTCGGCCGCGCCTGGGAAGCGATGCGCGAGGACGAGATCGCCTGCAAGGCGATGGGCATCAACGCGCGCAACGTCAAGCTCTCGGCCTTCGCCCTCGGCGCCATGCTCGGCGGCTTCGCCGGCGTCTTCTTCGCCGCCCGGCAGGGCTTCATCTCGCCGGAATCCTTCACCTTCAACGAATCGGCGATCATCCTCGCCATCGTCGTCCTCGGCGGCATGGGCAGCCAGCTCGGCGTCGTCCTCGCCTCGCTGGTGCTGGTGCTGCTGCCTGAACTCGGGCGCGACTTCGCCGAGTACCGCATGCTGCTCTTCGGTGCGGCGATGATCCTGATCATGATCTGGAAGCCGGGCGGCATCCTCGCGCACCGCGAGCCGACGCTGCGCCATCACCGGCCGGGAGGCGGGCGATGACGCCGGCGACGACGCCGCTGCTCAGCGTCGAACGGCTGACGATGCGCTTCGGCGGCCTGCTGGCGATCGACGACCTGTCGCTCGACGTCGGCGCGCGCCGGATCACCGGCGTCATCGGCCCCAACGGCGCCGGCAAGACGACCTTCTTCAACTGCCTGACCGGTTTCTACAAGCCGACGACCGGCAGCGTCCGCCTCAACCATCCGCAGCGCGGCAGCATGCGCCTCGAGCAACTGGCGAGCCACGAGGTGGCGCGCAAGGCGCAGGTCGTCCGCACCTTCCAGAACATCCGCCTGTTCCCGCAGATGACGGTGCTCGAAAACCTGATCGTCGCCCAGCACAACATGCTGCAGAGCGCCTCGCGCTTCTCGCTCGCCGGCCTCCTCGGCCTGCCCGGCTACCGCCGTGCCGAGCAGGCGGCGATCGACAAGGCAGTCGGCTGGCTGACGCGGCTGCACCTGATCGACAAGGCCGACACCGCCGCCGGCGCCCTGCCGTACGGCATGCAGCGGCGCATCGAGATCGCCCGCGCGCTCTGCGTCGACCCGCTGCTGCTCTGCCTCGACGAGCCGGCGGCCGGCCTCAACCCGCGCGAGTCGGCCGAACTCAACGTCCTGCTGAAGCACCTGGCAGCCGACGAGGGGATCGCCATCCTGCTCATCGAGCACGACATGAGTGTCGTCATGAACGTCTCCGACCACATCTGCGTCCTCAACTACGGCCGCAAGATCGCCGAGGGATCGCCGGCCGAGGTGCAGCGCGACCCGAACGTGATCAAGGCCTACCTCGGCGAGGAAGATGCCGACGAGGAACTCGCGACGGAGGTACGCCCATGATGCTCGAACTGGCGGGCGTACACGCCCACTACGGCGCCATCCATGCGCTGCACGGCGTCGATCTGTCGGTTCAGGTCGGCGAGGTGGTGACGCTGATCGGCGCCAACGGCGCCGGCAAGTCGACACTGATGATGACCATCTTCGGCCAGCCGCGCGCCTCCGGCGGGCGCATCGTCTTCGATGGCGAGGACATCACCCGCCTCGCCACGCACGACATCGCCCGCCGCGGCATCGCGCTGGTCCCCGAAGGACGACGGATCTTCCCCCGCATGACGGTGCTCGAGAACCTGCAGATGGGCGCGGTGCTCGGCGAGGAGGCGAACTTCGCCGTCGACCTGAAGCGCATGTACGTCCTCTTCCCGATTCTCGAGGAACGCTGCCAGCAGCGCGCCGGCACCCTTTCCGGCGGCGAGCAGCAGATGCTGGCGATCGCCCGCGCGCTGATGAGCCGGCCGCAACTGCTGCTGCTCGACGAGCCCTCGCTCGGCCTGGCGCCGCTCTACATCAAGAAGATCTTCCAGATCGTCCGCGAACTCAATCGCGAGCACGGCATGACGATCCTCCTCGTCGAACAGAACGCCCACCACGCGTTGCGCGTCGCACACCGCGGCTACGTCCTGCAGCACGGGCAGATCATCCTCGCCGGAACGGGTCGCGAACTGCTCGAGAATCCCGAGGTGCATGCCGCCTATCTCGAAGGAGGCCATGCCGCCCGGGCCACCTGAGCAGGCGGTCGCGCCACCCCGCTGGCTGCCGTTCCTGGTTCTCGCCGTCGGCCTGCTGGCGATCTCCTTCGGCGCCATCCTGGCGCGCTTCGCGCAGGCCGAGGGGCTGCCGTCGCTGGCCATCGCGACGCTGCGGCTGGGCCTCGCGGCGCTCATCATCACGCCGCTCGCGCTCTGGCAGTCGACCCACACGCTGCGCGCGCTGAGCGGGCGACAGGCGCTGCTCACCACCGGCGCCGGCTTCTTCCTCGCGCTGCACTTCGCGACCTGGATCAGCTCGCTCGAATACACCTCGGTCGCGAGCAGCACGGCGCTGGTGACGACCAACCTGCTGTGGATCGGCATCGCCTCGTTCCTGCTCTTCGGCGAGCGGCCGAGCCGGCTGATGAGCGTCGGCATCGTCGTCTCGCTCAGCGGCAGCCTGCTGATCTTCTGGAGCGACAGCCGCAGCAGCGACGCCGGCAGCAACCCGCTGCTCGGCAACTTCCTCGCCGTCGCCGGCAGCTGGTGCTTTTCCGCCTATCTGCTGCTCGGCCGCCGGCTGCGCGCGAACCTGCCGCTGCCGGCCTACGTCTGGCTCGCCTACGGCAGCGCCGCGCTCTTCCTCGTCGTCGCCTGCCAGGGCAGCGGCACCCCGCTCACCGGCTACAGCTCGGCCGCGTATCTCGTCGCCGTCGGCATGGCGGTCGGCCCGCAACTGCTCGGCCATACCTCGTACAACTGGTCGCTGCGACACGTCTCGCCGACCTTCATCGCCGTCGTCACGCTCGGCGAACCGGTCGGCAGCGCACTTCTCGCCTGGCTCTTCTTCGGCGAATCATTCGCCTTCATGCAGGGGGTCGGCTTCGTCCTCCTGCTCGTCGGCATCTACCTCGCGGCGCGCGGCGAAGGGCGCTGACGCGGGCGCCCGTTGGCGTAGCGCCTCCCGCAGCGCGCCGCTACCTTGCGGAACGCGGCAGCGCACGGCCAAGCTTGAAATACAGAAGAAAGGCACAGAGCCAACCACTCTTGCGGTTAAGCGTACAAGGTGATAGGTTGTTAAGGGGATAGATGTTTATGCGCCGAGGTGAAAAGATGTCCAACGAAGAGACCACCCGTTTGACCGTTACGCTTTCGCGGGAGACCGATCTAGCCTTGCGGGCCTTTCTCGGTGCCCAGGGTATGCGCAAGGGCGACCTCTCGAAGTTCATCGAGGACGCCGTCCGCTGGCGCATGTTCGACCAGGCGGTTCAAGGCGTCAAAGCGCGTAATGCTGACATGGATGCTGATGAGCTCCAGGCAGCGATCGATGAGGCCTGCGCCACCGTTCGCAGCGAGATGTGGCCGACTTCCTCGAAGGCGTTGTAGTTGGGATGCGCCTGATTCTTGACACCAATGTCCTGGTTGCGGCCCTGATCACTCGCGGAACACCACCCGACAAGCTTTATGAGGCGTGGCGCGACGGACGCTTCACGCTGCTCACTTCCGAACTGCAGATCGAAGAAATTCGCCGGGTCACGCGCCGGGAAGGCATTCGTTTCCGCATTCACCAGGCCGAGGCCGGACGTCTCGTCAATGACCTCCGCCGCTTGGCAACCCTCATCGATCATTTGCCGACGCTCGATGTTTCGCCTGACCCTTACGACAACTTTCTCTTGGCGATGGCCCAGGCCGGCCAGGCCGACCTTCTCGTGACCGGTGACAAAAGGGACCTGCTGAGCCTCTCAAGTCATCAGGGCACCCGCATCTTGAAGGCGCGCGACACGCTCGGCTTGCTCGGAGGCTGATCGCATGGTGCGCTCGATCGTTACCACCACACCGAATGCTGCAGTCGCTCTTCCGGCACTGTTCTCTCGCCAAACCGCCTGGCGTCCGATTGCATGGATCGACGGCCGTGTTCGGTAGCTGTGCGCCCACGACCTCTCGCTTTCGCCAGACGCGGGCAAGGCATTCTGATTGCAGCGCGCTGAACCTGTGAATGGCTTCGATGGGCTGGTCGACACCCCGCTGCGCCTGGATCTGCCCGCGGTTTCAACGGGGGAGGATCGGAACGGGCGCGCCGAGCGCGCGAGCGAGTTCGCGTTCGAGTGCGGCGTCATCCAGGTCGTCGTTGCCGATGACGGTTGCGTTCAGGCAGTGGGTCGCCAGCTCGACCAGGCAGCCTTCGATGCGCTCGGCACGTTCCGGGTCGGCGAGCATGTAGTGGTCGAAAGGATCGACGGTGCCCGATTGAATCCGGGCGGCAATCCGCCGGCGGCGAGTCTCTGGAGCGACATCGAGCACCGCGACCATCGTTCCGGGCGACAGCGCCGCACGCAGGGCACGCGCCAGGGCCGGACGACGGGCGAGGGCGATCCATCCGTCGCGCTGCTGGCCGAGAACCAGCACCAGCAGCCGCAGCGCGGTATGGCTGACCACCACCAGGGGAACCGCCGATGGCCGAAAGCGGCGCCGGTCGCGGGCCAGGAGCCAACCGGCCACTGCCGGCAATAGCGGGCGCAGCAGCGGGAACAGGCCGAGGAACGCGCGCTCCTGAAACCGACCCCAGCTCCCCTTGCTTTCGCTGCTGGAGCGGGCATCGGCGGCCGGCGCAGCGAAGCCGCCGGCGCGCTTCTCGACGCGATGGCCGGCCGCTCGCCAGCGGCGGATCAGGAACTCGGCGACGTAATCCTTGCCGGCGGCGTCCGTGCCGAGGATCAGAACGACGGGTGGGGGCGGAGGCAGCATGGAGGACTCGTTGGGGCCACTACGGCGACGCGCTGGATGCGCAGTCGCCATCGCCGTCCAGCCGCTTCACGCCGCAGAGGGTCGGATGGAACGTCACTGAACTCGAAGGATAGGAGATCCCACGCCACCGCGGCAAGTGTTGCTGCCGGTTGCGCGCCCTGCGGGGCCGCGCAAGCAGTCGTGACTTGGCGAAACCTTGCCCCGTGTTGCTGTTCAGCGATCCCTCAAGGAGGCTGGAAGGGCGGCCACCACAGCACGACAACCCGCAGCGGCTGCGTCGGCGACGCACCGGTGACGGGGCCCTCTGCGCATTGACAGCCGTTCGGCGAGAGGATGAAAATAGTGGTTGTTACCTGTTGTTTGGAGGTCTGCCATGCCAACCAGTGTCGCGCTCGGTTTTCACTTCGAGGAGTTCATCAAGGCGCAGCTATCGTCGGGGCGCTACAACAATGCCAGCGAAGTCGTCCGCGAAGGACTGCGGCTGCTCGAAGACCAGGAGAAGCTGCGCGCATTGAAACTTGAGGCGCTGCGAGCTGAAATACAGCGTGGCATCGACGGTGGACCGGGCATTGCCGCCGGACAGATGTTCGACGAGTTGCGGCGGCGGATTGACGAGGTTGCCGCCGGCGCGGCGGAATGATGCGCCTCGAGTTCTCGCCCGAAAGTCGGCTCGACCTGCTTGAAATCGCCGCTTTCATTGCGCGGGACAATCCGGCTCGCGCCAGGTCGTTCGTGGACGAGATTGCAGCCGACTGCGGCAGGCTCGCCACGCAGCCCGCCATCGGTGCGGCACGTCCCGAGTTCGGCGACGGCGTGCGATTGCTGCCGCACGGGCGTTACCTCATCTTCTACCGGGTCAACGGCGACGTCGTTCGCATCGCGCGAGTCCTGCACAGCGCCCGTGACATCGGGACAGCCTTTTGACGGTTGACGAAGCGGCCCATCGCCACAAGGACCAGCACGGGCAACCATGATCCGGCGAAGGAAGAGCGCGGCGCCAGCAGGCTGCCGAGCGTCGGTTTTCTTTACAGTCAAGACCCCAAGAAGAAATCAATTCCCTTTATAACAAGGCGCTGCAATACTGGCACGAAACCTGCTTCATGACCGACATGAGCAGCACGCCAGTGCGCACTGACAGCGACCTGCCGGCGGCGTCCGACACCGGACTGCGCGGGCAGCGTGCAAACCGGGGCCGGCTCTCGCAAATCGGACAACCTGACTGGAGAATTCCAATGACCAAGAAAATCAATGCTCTTCTCGGCTCGCTGCTGGCGCTGACTTCGGCCGCCGCTATCGCGGCGCCGGCGTTCTGGACCGACTGGACAGGGGTGACGACGGCCGCACCGGGAGCGGTCGGCACCCTCAGCGTCGGCGCCAGCACCGTCAATGTCAGCTACAGCGGCGCGTACCAGTTCGTCACGACCGGCGCCGGCACCAACTACTGGTTCCCCACGACGCCGTACATTTCGGGCGTGGTGGACAACGCGCCGCCGGCATCCGACATCATCGCCCTGAACGCCGGCGGTACCAAGACCATCAGTTTCTCGCAGGCGGTGCAGGATCCGCTGATCGCCCTCGTGAGCTGGAACGGCAACACGGTTGACTTCGGCGTGCCGATCGAGATCCTGAGCTTTGGCGGCGGCTACTGGGGCAACGGGACGCCGGTCCTCAACCAGGCGGGGACCGGGTTCGTTGGCAGCGGCGAAGTGCACGGCGTGATTCGCCTGCCGGGTGTGCATAGCTCGATCAGCTTCACCGACACCTCGGAGAACTGGCACGGCTTCACCGTCGGCGTCGTCGGCCTTGCCGGCGAACAGGCGGTGCCGGAGCCGGCGTCGCTCGCCCTGCTCGGCCTCGGTCTGGCCGCTCTCGGCGGCCTGCGCAAGCGCCGGACCGTCTGAGGATCGGCCCGACACGAAGTCCCAAGCCGGCCCCCCCAAGGGGCCGGCTGCCCGATCCGGAAAGAATCGAAAGCCGGCCCCCCCAAGGGACCGGCCGGCCGATCGCAGTATCGCCGCCCGCCACGCCGATGTGTGGCGGGCGGCGCGGCGGCGAGGATTCCGCTGCCGCCCTTCCTCCTCAGCCAGCAGACAGCACCGAAGGCGCGTCGTGGTACGCGTAACCGAGGTCTTCGGCGACCTCACGGCAGGTGACCTTGCCGAATGCGACGTTCAGCCCGTTGCGCAGGTGCTCGTCGTCCTGCAGCGCCTGCCGCCAGCCCTTGTCGGCGATCTGCAGCGCGAAGGGCAGCGTCGCATTGTTCAGGGCATAGGTCGAGGTCCGCGGCACGCCGCCCGGCATGTTGGCGACGCAGTAATGCACGACGTTGCCGACCATGTAGGTCGGCGCGGCATGCGTCGTCGCCTTCGCCGTCTCGCAGCAGCCACCCTGGTCGATCGCCACGTCGACGATCACCGAACCCGGTTTCATCGCCTCGACCATCTGCCGGCTGATCAGCTTCGGCGCAGCGGCGCCCGGAATCAGGACGCCGCCGATGACGAGGTCGGCGCGCAGCACGTGCTGCTCGACGTTGTCACGGTTGGAGAAGACGGTCATCACGCGCGCGCCGAGGAGCCGGTCCATGCGCCGCAGGACGTCGATGTTGCGGTCGATGACCACCACCTGCGCACCGCTGCCGACAGCGATCTGCGCCGCGTTCGAGCCGACGACGCCGCCGCCGAGAATGACGATGCGCGCCGACGGCACGCCGGCAACGCCACCGAGCAGGACGCCCATGCCGCCATGCGCCTTCTCCAGGCAGTAGGCGCCGGCCTGCACCGACAGCCGGCCGGCGACCTCGGACATCGGCGCCAGCAACGGCAGGCCGCCACCCGGCTGCGTCACCGTCTCGTAGGCGATGCAGACGGCACCACTTTGCACGAGGTCGGCACACTGCTCGGGGTCGGGCGCCAGGTGCAGGTAGGTGTAAAGGATCTGTCCCTCGCGCAGCATGGCGCGCTCGCCGGCCTGCGGCTCCTTGACCTTGACGATCATCTCGGCACTGGCGAAGATCTCCTCGGCCGTCGCGGCAATCACCGCGCCGGCTTTCTGATAGACCTCGTCGGTCGCACCGATGCCGCGTCCGGCGCCGGTCTCGACCGTCACCCGATGACCATGCGCCACCATTTCCCGCACCGATGAAGGCGTCAGGCCGACGCGATACTCGTGGTTCTTGATCTCCCTGGGTACGCCAATGTGCATCCCTGTCTCCTCGGAAGTTGTTGATGGGGTCGCCCATGGTATGCCATCTGGCCCGCAACGGCGGCCTTTTTTCGCCGCCGCAGCGCGCCGAGGCGACACCCGCCGCAGCCTGCCACGCGCCATCGCGGCGGCAACTCGTGGCGCCGCAGGAGGCGATTGGGTGTATGGTTGCCATCGCGACGTGCCGGGCAGGTGGCGCCCGTTGCGCCGGCAAGCGGGAGGGTGAGGATGCTGCGTGGAACGGATGGCGGGACCAGCGAGGCGGACGACGCCGACAGTCTTCTCGAGGCCGGCGAAAGGCTGCAGCGGAGCGGCGCCTGGCGATGGCGAATCGCCAGCGACAGCGTCCGCTGCACGGCCGGCTGGCGGCACATCCACGGCTGCAGCGTGGCACCGGCATCGCTGGCCGAACTCGAGGCGACGATCGCGCCGCCGGATCTGCCTGCCTTCCGCTCGCTGCTGCAAAACGCCATCGCCGGCGGCGGCGGCGGCTCGCTGGTGCACCGCATCGTCCGTCGCGCCGACGGCGCCGAACGCTGCCTCCTCACCCGCCTGCAGGTCCTGTGCGCGGCCACCGACCGGCAACCGCAAGTGATCGCCAGCGTCCGCGACGTCACCGACGAAGAGCGCGGCGAGGCAGGGCCGCAGGACGCCGGCGCAACGCTGGCAGCCGCGGTGGAGGAACGGATACGGCAACTCGCTGCGGCACGCGATGAGGCCGAAGCCGCCAGTTCGGCGAAGAGCGCCTTCCTGGCCAACATGAGTCACGAAATCCGGACACCGCTGACGACCATCGTCGGCCTCGTCGAACTGATGCGGCGCGAGCAACTGCCGGCGAAGCAACTGGACCGGCTGGAGAAGATGAACGAAGCCGCACGGCACCTGCTCTGCCTGATCGATGGTGTCCTCGACCTGGCGAAGATCGAAGCCGGCAAGCTGATCCTCAATGAAACGACGGTCGACCTGACCCGGATCCTCGCCAGCGTCGTCGAGATGGTCGGCGAACAGGCACGGGAAAAGGGCCTGCGACTCCTCACCGAGGTGCAGCCACTGCCCGGGCCGCTGATCGGCGATCCGACCCGCATCCGGCAGGCGATGCTCAACTACGCCAGCAACGCAATCAAGTTCACCGAGCGCGGCAGCGTCACGTTGCGCCTGCAGGCGCTGCAGGAAGAAGGCAGCAGCGTCCTGCTGCGCTTCGAGGCCCGTGACACCGGCATCGGCGTTCCGGCGGCGGCACGCGGGCGCATCTTCCGGCAGTTCGAGCAGGCCGGCAACTCGCCACAACGAGCCGACGGCGGGGCCGGCCTCGGGCTGGCGATCGTCAGCCAGATTGCCGCCCGCATGGGTGGCGAAGTCGGCATCGAGGCGGCGCCTGATGGCGGCAGCACCTTCTGGTTCACGCTGCGCCTGCAGAAGGTGGCGCGCAAGCGATCTGGCCAGTTGCCGGCGGAAATGCCGACCGCCGCCGCCGAGACAGCGGAGCGAAGGCGCAGCGACAGCCGCCTGCTGATCGTCGACGACGAGCGAAACAACCGCGAGCTGATCCTGGCGATGCTCGAAACCGTCGACCTGCGGGCCGATTGCGCGTGCAGCGGCGAGGAGGCGGTCGCGCAGGCGGCGAAGAAGCGCTACGCGCTGATCCTGATGGACCTGCAACTGCCGCAGATCGACGGCATCGAGGCGACTCGCCGCATCCGCCGGCTGCCGGCATACGAGTCCGTGCCGATCATCGGGCTCAGCGGCAATGTCCTCGCCGGCGTGGTGGACGAGTGCCAGCGGGCGGGAATGGACGATTTCGTCGGCAAGCCGTTCTCGATGGACGCGCTGCTCGAAGCCGTCACACGCTGCTTGCGCTCGTCGTCCGCTGCCTGAGCGTCGCCGCGCCACTGGGCAGCGTGCGGGCGACGTGGCACAATCGGGCAGGCGGGCCGCGAACCACGTCGGCGACGCGGAGATTCCAGGCCGCACTGCGGGACGCGGGCGGGCGACGCGGATTTCGGGGGGCCGGGACATGCAAGGGGGCTTCGTGGCGATCATCCTCCGGGTTGTTTTCTGCGGCCTCTGGCTGCTCCTCTCGCTGCCGGCGGCAACCGCCGCGCCGGCTGCCGGGGCGCCGGTGCGGATTGCCATCGACGCCGAGTTCTCGTGGCCGGGCAGCACGTCGGCACAGGCCATCGAGCAGGGGGTCCGCATCGCCATCGACGAGATCAACGGCAGCGGGGGTGTTCTTGCTGGCCGACCGCTCGAGCTGATCACGCGCGACAACGGAACGGTGCCTGCGCGCAGCATCCGCAACCTCGAGGAACTGGCGCAGGTGCCCGATCTGGTGGCGGTCTTCTGCGGTCGCCACAGCCCGGTCGTGATCGAGGCCATCGACCGCATTCACGAACTCAAGCTCATCCTCCTCGACCCCTGGGCAGCGGCAGACATCATCACCGATCATCGCCACTCGCCGAGCTACACCTTCCGCCTGTCGCTGCGCGACAGCCACGCCATGCCGGCGCTGCTGGATCACGGCGCCAGCCGGGAGATCCGTGCCTTCGGGGTGATGGCCCTCAACACCACCTGGGGTCGCAGCAACCTCACCGCCGCCGAAAGGCATCTGCAGAAGAACACCGGCTCGAGACTGGTCGGGGTCCGCTGGTTCAACTGGCAGGATCAGAGTCTGCTGGACAAGTACCTCGATCTGAAGCGGCTCGGTGCGCAGGCCATCCTGCTCGTCGCCAACGATCGCGAGGCCTCGCTTCTCATGCGCGAGATGACGACCCTGCCCGCATCCGAACGGCTGCCGCTGCTCTCGCACTGGGGTGTCTCCGGGGGTCAGATGGGCCAGATGGCCGGGTCGCTGGTCAACGAAATCGATTTCGTGATGGTGCAGACCTATTCCTTCGTCGGCGACCAGCGACCACGCACGAGGCAGGTGCTGGCGGCGGCGTCAAGGCTCTTCGGCGTCACCGATCCGCGCGCCATCGCCTCGCCGGTCGGGCTCGCGCATGCCTACGACCTGACGCACATTCTGGCCCGGGCGATCGACGCCGCCGGCACCACCAACCGTACCGCCGTCCGCAACGCGCTCGAACAGGTTCGCAACCACGACGGACTGATCCGACGCTACGCGCGGCCTTTCGAGGCCGGACGCCACGACGCATTGACCGCAGCGGACGTCATCCTCACTCGCTACGAGGCCGACGGAGCGATCGTGCCGCTGCCACCGCGACGCAAGAGATAGACGACACCGCCATGGAGATCCCGGAGAGACACGCGCGCGCACTGCGCTGGCGAGTCGACCAGAGTCTGGCGCTTCGCCTGACACTGGTGATGGGCGCCGTCGCAGCCGTGACGGCGGCATTCCTCGCACTGTTGTCGTTCTTCGTGTCGCAGCACCTGATTGCCGACAAGATCCGCAGCGCTTCTGCGCTGCAGACCGAGTCGTTGGCACGGCACATCGTCTTCGAGATCGACGCCGTGCAGGCGCTGCTCAACGGCATGGCCGGCAATGCCTTCATCAGCAACGCCCTCGTCGATTCGTTGGGTCGCGATCAGTACCTGCTGCCGTACCTGCGCGACCAGACGATTCCTGGCGGGACAAGCGCCGGCCTGTGGGTGGTCGATTTCGCCGGCAAGCCGATCGCCGGCAAGAGGGCCGGTGACTTCGAGCACCGCGATTCCGCCGCCGTGCAGGCGGCAATCGCCGGCCGCCAGGCAATGGTCGAACTGGTGCATGAACACGGGCTGCTGCTCGCCGTCCCGGTCGTCTTTCCCCCCACAGGCAGCGTCGAGGGAGCAGTCGTGGCGGTGCTCGACTGGCGCGAGCTGCTGGCAGGCGCCGGTACCCTGGTTGCCGCTGACGGCTGTTTTCTCCTGCAGGTGGGCGACCGCGTGCTGCCGATTCCGGACGGATGCCGGGTCGCTTCGCCGCTGCCGGTGATCACCCGGCGACTCGATCTGCCGCCGGGCTTTCGTCCGCTGAACGCGGAACTCCGACTCCACGTCGCGGACGCAGCGGGGACCGCCGCGACACGCGCGCTGATCCCGGGCTACCTTCTGGTGATCGGCATCGTTCTCGCGGCGGTGCTGCTGGCCAGCAGGACGATGGCGCGGCGGATCATCACGCCGTTGACCCGCCTCACCGACATCGCCGACCGCATCGTTCGTCAGTCGCGCCTCGACCTGCGCGCGCCGGAGGGCGGCCGCGACGAGACCGGACGGCTGGCCAGCGCCTTCAACGCGATGCTGGACAGCCTGCAGGCAGCACGGACGCGGCTCGAGGGGGACATCGCCCAGCGGCAGATCGTCGAGCAGGCGCTGGCGAAAAGCGAGGAGAAATACCGCCTGCTGATCGAGCACCAGACCGACCTGGTCGTCAAGGTGGCGCCGGACAACCGCTTCCTGTATGTCAGTCCATCGTATTGCACCGTTTTCGGCAAGAGCGAGGTGGAGTTGCTCGGCCACACCTTCATGCCGCTGGTGCATGAGGACGACCGCGAATCGACCGCCAGGGCGATGGCGGATCTCTTCAGGCCGCCCTACCGCGACTATCACGAACAACGCGCGCTGACGAGTTCGGGCTGGCGCTGGTTTGGCTGGGCGGACACCGCGGTACTCGGCGACGATGGTGCGGTGATCGCCATCGTTGGCGTCGGCCGCGACATCACCGAGCGGCGTGAAGCCGAGGAGGCGCTCTTCGAAGCCAAGGAACGCGCGCAGGTGACGCTGCATTCGATTGGCGACGCGGTGATCACGACCGATGCCCTGGGCAGGGTGGAATACCTGAATCCGGTCGCCGAGCAGATGACCGGCTGGACGACCATTGACGCCCGCGAGCGCGCCCTCGCTGAGGTCTTCCACATCGTCGACGAAAGCACGCGCGCGACGACTCCCGACCCCGT
Organism: Candidatus Accumulibacter conexus; assembly: GCA_017592775.1. Lineage (GTDB taxonomy): Bacteria > Pseudomonadota > Gammaproteobacteria > Burkholderiales > Rhodocyclaceae > Accumulibacter > Accumulibacter conexus. The sequence goes on from JAGFNJ010000014.1 coordinate 65,021, forward strand.
CGAACGCTGCCTGCGCGAGGGCAAGGTCGTCGGACTGGCCAACCATTCGATCCTCGTCAGTCGACACGGCGTCGAGCATCACATCGACGATTCGGCCGCGCCGATTCGCGGTCGCGACGGCCGCATATTGGGCGCCGTCCTGGTGTTTCACGACGTCACCGAGACACGCAGCCTGGCGCGCCAACTCGAGCACGATGCGACGCACGACGCACTGACCGGGCTGATCAACCGGCCGGAGTTCGAGCGGCGGGTCACCCGGGCCCTGACGAGTTCGCAGCAATACCGAACGCAGCATGCGTTGTGCTACCTCGATCTCGATCAGTTCAAGCTGGTCAATGACACCGCCGGACACGCCGCCGGCGACGAACTCCTGCGCCAGATCCGCAAGCTGATGTCGAGCATGTTCCGGGAACGGGACACCCTGGCACGAATCGGCGGCGACGAGTTTGGCCTGTTGCTCGACAACTGTCCGCTCGGCCGCGCCCAATCGATTGCCCGGTCGGTCGTCAGTGCCGTCCGTGACTACCTCTTCCACTGGGACGGCCGCAGCTACCAGATCGGCGTCAGCATCGGACTCGTGCCGGTCACCGCCGCCACGCGGGATACCGCCGAGCTGTTCAAACAGGCCGACGTCGCGTGTTACACCGCCAAGGAACTCGGCCGCAACCAGGTCCATGTCTACCAGCGGGCGGACAGCGAGTCCGCGCAGCGTCACAGCGAGATTCTCGGCGCCGCCGGTCTGCGCGATGCGCTCGAACAGGACCGCTTCCGCCTGCATTATCAGCCGATCATCAGCCTCGCCGCAGCCGACGACAGCGCGCCGACCCGCTATGAAGCGCTGCTCCGGGTCGTCGACAGCGGCGATGCGGACGACGCTGCGAAACTGGTCCTGCCGGCGGCCTTCATCCCGGCAGCCGAGCGTTTCGGCCTGATGGGCGACATCGACCGTTGGGTCATCAGGACGGCATGCGCCGACTATGCGCAGGGCGCCGGCCGGACCGGCGCCGAGATCGCGATCAACCTGTCGGGCAACTCCCTCGGTGACGACAGCCTGCTCGGCTTCATCGAGGCGCAGTTCGCGGCGCACGCCGTGCCCGCGGACAAGGTCTGCTTCGAGATCACCGAGACGGCTGCGATCCAGAACCTGCGCCACGCCGCCGAACTGATGACGCAGCTCAGGCGGCACGGCTGTCACCTCGCACTCGACGACTTCGGCAGCGGCTTGTCGTCATTCCGCTACCTGAAGACGCTACCGGTCGACTACCTCAAGATCGACGGCAGCTTTGTCCGCGACATGCTCAACAACCCCAGCGACGACGCCCTCGTGGCGGCGATCAACGAGATGTCGCACGCACTGGGGATGCGGACGATCGCCGAGTACGTCGAGAGCCAGGCGATCGTCGACCGCCTGCGCGAACTGGGCGTCGACCATGCGCAGGGCTACTGGATCGGCAAGCCGGCCGCATGGGACACGCCGTCCGGCCGGCCGAGCGCCTGATGGCCCTCAGCCGCGGGCGCCGGCGTCGGCAACCTCATCGCCCGGCAGCGGCAGCAGGACGACCATTTCCGTCCCGCCGCCCGGCCGGTCGACGATCTGCAGATGGCCACCGGACAGATGCACCAGCGCATGCACCGCCGTCAGGCCAAGACCGGGTCCCGGGCGGTGACTGCTGCTGAAGAACGGTTCGCAGACCCGGTCGCGGATCGCCGCCGCGATGCCCCGCCCCTCGTCGCTGACCGCCAGGCGGACGAAGTCGCCGGCGAAGGTGGCGCGACACGCGGCACAGACCTCGCCCGCGACGAGACCGGAGCGACGGGCGGAAAGACGCACCGTACCGGCATGCGGCATCGCCTCGCAGGCGTTGCGCACCAGATTGAACCACAGCCGGCGGAGGTGCGAACGGTCGATGGCGAGCGCCGGCAACCCGTCGTCGATGGCGACCGAGAACGTCACCCCATCGCCGAAGGTCGCGGCGCAGGCGAGGACCACCTCGTCGGCGACGGCCTGGCAGGCCGCCGCAGCGAGCCGCGGCGGCTCTTCGCGCAGCAGTGCCGACAACTGCTGCACGAGGAGCTGCGCACGCTCGCCGGCGATGCCGATTTCGTCGAGATACGACAGCACGCGCTCGTTGCCACCGCCGGCCTGCAGGACCACCTTCGCCAGCCCGGTGAAGCCCTGGATGGCGAGCAGCACGTTGTTGAAGTCGTGCGCCAAGCCACCCGCCACCGCCCCAAGCGCCAGCAGGCGCTCGATCTCGCGCGGCGCGCCCGGCAACGGCTGCGCCGGGTCGGCGGCGGCAGCCGGCGGCGCGCGCTCAGGCACCGGCGGCGTCACGCCACGCATCGCGGATCGGTGCGCCGTCTGCCGGCGGCGCCGGTGCTGCCGACGCGCCGGCGCCGGCAGCACCGCCATGCCGCCACCCGCTGCCGCAGTGCACCGGGTCTGCCGGCCGCCCATGGCTGCGGCAGAGGAAAGTGGTTACAATCAGCCCGTCAGCCTTCAGGGGATTCAGCCTTGCCTTCGCTGCGCGCATCATGACTGTCTCCGGCAAACAGAGCGTCTGCATCGTCGATGACGACGCGCAGGTACGCCGCTTCCTCGCCGAAGTCCTGTCGAGCATCGGCCTGGTCGCCGAGCAGTACGCGTCCGGTGAGGATTTCATGCGCCGCTGGCAACCGGGAAAGGCCGCCTGCGTGCTGCTCGACATCCGCATGCCACGCATCACCGGGCCGGAGATCCACGACTGGCTGCGCGAGCGGGAGCCGCGCCTGCCGGTGATCTTCCTCACCGGCCACGCCGACGTGACGACTGCCGTGCGTGCCATGCGCCTCGGCGCCTTCGATTTCATCGAAAAACCGTTCAACGTGCAGCAACTGATCGAACGGGTGAACCAGGCCGTCCGCCTGGCGGTCGAGACCTCGGCCGCAACCGCCGGCAACCAGGGCTGGCAACGCACGCTGACGCCGCGCGAGCAGCAGGTGCTCGGCGGCATCGTCGACGGCAAGCGCAGCAAGCTCATCGCCGCCGAGCTGGGGATCAGCGAACGGACGGTCGAGAGCCACCGCGCCAGCCTGATGGCCAAGGCAGGCGCCAGCAATGCCGCGCAACTGGTGGCGATGGCCAGCGGCCACGGGATGCGCGACTGAGCAGTGGTGCGTGCATCCACTGCCCGGGCGACCGGCGTGCCGGGCAGGCACCGCGGCCGCGCTGGCTGGGGCTCGATGACTGACATGGAGGCACCTCGAGCGGAGAGGACAAGGCTGCCAGTCTAGCCGAAAGAACGCCACGCCGCGACCGGCGGCGCGGCGCCTGCATCTGGCGCAGCGCGCCCGCCAGCGTCTCCTTCTCCGTATTTCCACTGACTCGCCCGTACATCTCCGGATGGCCGTGCGGCAGCGGCGCCGCTACTCTTCGCCCTCATCGAACACGACCGGCGGCGGCCGCGGCCACCGCCAGAGAACAAGGGGCACAACATGGCAAAGACGATCTTCCTCGTCGACGACTCGGCGACGATCCTGCTCAGCGTCTCGAGCATTCTCGGCAAGGCCGGCTACGCCGTCGAAAAGGCAGCCAACGCCGAGGAAGCGTTGCGGAAGTTCGAGGCCGGCGTCAAGGTCGATCTGCTGATCACCGACCTCAACATGCCGGGAATGAACGGCATCGAGCTGATCAAGAAGGTCCGCTCGCTCGCCGCCTACCGCTTCCTGCCGATCCTCTTCCTGACCACCGAGTCGCAGCAGAGCCGCAAGGCCGAAGCGAAGGCGGCCGGCGCCTCGGGCTGGATCGTCAAGCCGGCGACCGCCGACGACCTGCTCAACACCATCAAGCTGGTGCTCAAGTAGTCGCGCGCGATGGCCACCCCGCCGAACGACATCTACCGCCAGTACCGGCAGCGCACGCTGCTCACCGGCATCGCCGCCACCATTGGTGCCGTGCTCGTCGTCTTCCTGACGCATGCCCTGTACAACGACGTCCTCGGCCGCGTTCTCGGACTCGGCGACCGCAGCATCGACACGCTGATGACCTTCTGCGGCCTGCTGCTCTTCGTCGCCGTGCAGCACCTGCTCTCGCGCCTGCTCTATCACGACGCGCACATGGGAATCGACCAGCAGCTCAAGGATGAGCGCCCGCCGTGCCCGTCGAACAAGGTCTGCCAGCGTGTCGCCATGCCCGAACTCCGGGACGTCCCGCGTTTCAACAAGGTTCTCGTCGGCCATCTGCGCAGCGTCGTCGCGCAGACCGAACAGGCCGCCTACGACGTCACTTCGCGCCTGCAGACGATCGACGACGTCGTCACCGAACTCAACCGTTTCGTCTCCGGCGCAGCCGCCGAAGCCGAATCGATGGCGCACGATTCCGAGGAAACCCTCGGCGCCAATCGTCACCTGATCGAGAAACTGAAGGCTTTCATCGCCCAGCGCATCCAGGAAACGGCAGCCGATCAGGCGCGCAGCGCCGAAGCCGTCCGCGAAGCGAAGGCGCTGCAGGCGCTGGTCGACCTGATCCGGCACATCGCCGGGCAGACCAACCTGCTCGCCCTCAACGCGGCGATCGAGGCGGCGCGCGCCGGTGAAGCGGGTCGCGGCTTCGCCGTCGTCGCCGACGAGGTGCGCAAGCTGTCGCACGAGACCGAGGCGGCGGTGAAGAAGATCAACGACGGCATCGCCGCCGTCGCCCGCATCATCGAAAGCCAGTCATCCGACCGGGTCGCCCACTCGCACATCAACGAGGAGCGCGACAGCCTCGAGCGCTTCGCCTCGCAGCTCGAACTGCTCGGCAGCAGTTACGAGAACCTGACCGCGCGCGAGCGGACCATCCTGGCGACGATCAACGAGAGCAGCGGCAAGCTCGGTTCGATGTTCATGGATACGCTCGCCAGCGTGCAGTTCCAGGATGTCACGCGACAGCAGATCGAGCAGGTCATCGGTGGCATCGAACGTCTCGACAGCCACGCCGGCGCCCTCGCCAGAGTGCTCGAAGCCGGCGTCGACGTCCGCCGCGAGGATGCCGTCGAGCCGCTGGCGAAGCAGATGGAGCAGGTCTTCTCGACCTACGTCATGGACCAGCAGCGCGACGCGCACCAGCAGGCGATGCGGGGCGGTGGCGGCGACCGCCCCGCGCGATCCACAGCGACGGCGGCGCCGGCGGCAACCGGATCGAGCAACGTCGAACTGTTCTGAATTACCCAGGAGGGCATCAGCATGCAGGCATCCCCGGCCAGGCGCCTCGTCATCGACGAGGACATGACGATCTACCAGGCGCAGGCGCAGAAGGAACAGTTGCTCGCCGCGCTGGCGGCAGCCGACCACCTCGAACTCGATCTGGCCGGCGTCGGCGAAATGGACACCGCCGGCCTGCAACTGCTGATGCTGCTCAAGCGCGAAGTGCTGCAGCAGGACAAGCTGCTGACCATCAGCGGCCACAGCCCGGCCGTCCAGCACGTCCTCGACTTCTGCAATCTGGTCGGCGTCTTCGGCGACCCGATGGTCATCCCGGCCAACACCTGACATCGCCGTCACGAACGCGAACGAACGAGGAGCACACCCGATGGACGAACTGACCAGTACCTTCGTCACCGAGAGCCGCGACCAGTTGCTGGCGATGGAAGACGGACTGCTCAAGCTCGAGCAGTCGCCCGACGACGCCGACAATCTCGGCGCCATCTTCCGCGCCGCGCACACCATCAAGGGCGGTGCCGGCGTCGTCGAGTGCCACTTCATCGAAGCCTTCACGCACAAGGTCGAGAACGTTCTCGACCAGTTGCGCAACGGCGAGATTCCGGTCAGCGGCGAACTGTCGACGATCCTGCTCGAATGCTGCGACCACTTGGGCGCGCTGCTCGACGCCCTCGTCGCCGGCCTGCCGCAACCCGACGCCGCCGTCCAGGCGCGCGGTGACGTCCTGCTGGCGACGCTGACCGAAAAGTTCCTCGGCGGCGACGCCGCCGCGGCGACCAGCGCCCTGCCCGTCGAACACGCAGCGGAACTGGCTGCCTCGGGCGGCGGCATCGTCGTCACCGACGCCTGGCACATCTCGGTCCGCTTCGGTGCCGGCGTCCTGCGCAACGGCACCGACCCGCTCTCCTTCCTGCACTACCTCGCCTCGCTCGGCGAGATCATCGCCATCACCACCCTCGCCGACGCCATGCCGGCGGCCGACGAGATGGACCCCGAGTGCTGCTACCTCGGCTTCGAGATGCGCTTCCAGACGCGCGCCTCGAAGGCGCAGATCGAGGGCGTCTTCGACTTCGTCCGCGACGACTGCACGCTGCACATCCTGCCGCCCAATTCGAAGATCGACGAATACCTGAAGCTGATCGACCAGCTCCCCGAGGACAGCATGCGTCTCGGCGAGATCCTCGTCCGCTCCGGCGCGCTGACGCAGGCCGAACTCGACGCCGGCCTCGCCGCGCAGTCCCGTCCGGCGGCGGCTGGCGAAACGCCGGCAGCGCCGACGCCGCTCGGCGACATTCTCGTTGGCCAGAAGGTCGTGCAGAAGGAGATCGTCGAAGCCGCCGCCAGCCGACAGGCCGTCGTCAGCGAGAAGAAGGCGAACGAAGCGCGCATGATCCGCGTGCACGCCGACAAGCTCGACCAGTTGATCGATCTCGTCGGCGAACTCGTCATCGCCGGCGCCGGCGCCAACCTGCTGGCGCAGCGCAGCGGCCAGTCCGAGCTGGGCGAATCGACCTCGGTCCTGCTGCGCCTGGTCGAGAGCATCCGCGACTCGGCGCTGCAACTGCGCATGGTGCAGATCGGCGAAACCTTCAACCGCTTCAACCGCGTGGTACGCGACGCCTCGCGCGAGATGGGCAAGAGCATCGACCTGGTGATCACCGGCGCCGAAACCGAACTCGACAAGTCGGTGGTCGAGAAACTCGGCGACCCGCTGATGCATCTCGTGCGCAACGCCATCGACCACGGCATCGAAGCGCCGGCGCTGCGCGCCGAGCGCGGCAAGCCCGAGAACGGCACCGTCCAGCTCAACGCCTACCACGACTCGGGCAGCATCATCATCGAGGTGATCGACGACGGCGGCGGCCTGCCGAAAGAGAAGATCCGCGCCAAGGCGATCGCCAAGGGGCTGATCGATCCGGCGGCGACGCTCTCCGACCACGAGATCAGCAACCTGATCTTCGAAGCCGGTTTTTCGACCGCCGAGCAGGTGACCAACATCTCCGGCCGTGGCGTCGGCATGGACGTCGTCCGCCGCAACATCCAGAGCCTGCGCGGCAGCGTCGAGGTGGGCACGGTCGAAGGCGAGGGATCGACCTTCACCGTCCGCCTGCCGCTGACGCTGGCGATCATCGACGGTTTCCTGACCGGCGTCGGCAAGGCCTCCTACGTCGTACCGCTCGAATCGGTCGTCGAATGCATCGAACTCGCCGACGCGCCGGGCAGCCGCAACTACCTCAACCTGGGCGGCGAAGTCCTGCCCTTCGTCCGCCTGCGCGAACTCTTCGAAATCGGCGGCGAGGTGCCTGCCCGCCAGAACGTGGTCATCGTCCACTACGCCGGCAGGAAGGCCGGCCTGGTCGTCGATACGCTGCTCGGCGAGTTCCAGACGGTGATCAAGCCGCTCGGAGTCCTCTTCAGGCACCTGCGCGGCATCGGCGGCTCGACGATCCTCGGCACCGGCGAGGTGGCGTTGATCCTCGATGTGCCGGCGCTGGTCAACCTCGTCGGCAGCAGCGAGGAGCGCCGCCTGGCACCGCCGCGCCGCGAATCCGCCGTCTCGCCCTGACGCCGCCCGACCACCGGCGCCAGCGCCGGCAAGTTTCGTCTCACCAACCAAGATTGACCGCAACCCGCAAGGAGAAGCCATGTTCAAGAATCTTCGCATCGGCGCCCGGCTCGGATTGGGCTTCGGCCTCGTCCTCGTCCTGATGGCGGCACTCGCCGCTCTGGCGTACAACCGCATCCATCTCCTGGAAGGAGAGGTCTCCGAGATGGTCAATGACCATTTCCCGAAGACGGTGTGGGCGAACGACGTCATCGAGCAGGTCAACATCGTCGCGCGCGCAACGCGTGGCGGCATGCTGGCGAACAAGCAGGAAGACACCATAAGGCAGCTCGATCGCGTACCTGAAGTGCGCAAGGCTGCCAGCGAGGCGATCGCCAAACTCGAAAAGACGATAACCTCCGAAGCAGGAAAGAAGGCTCTCAGCGTCATCTTGGACAGGCGCAAGGTCTACGACGCCGAACTCGACAAGTTCATCGAGATCGCCAGGTCGGGCAGGCGCGACGAGGCCATCGCACAGTTGATGGGCCCGTTTCGCAAGGTACACGACGACTACATGGCATCGATCAACGCGCTGATCGATTTCCAGACCGATCTGATGAAAAAGGCTGGCGAAGCAGCCGACAAGGAGGCCGCCCAGGCCCAGGCGATCATCCTCGCCCTGGCACTGGCCGCGCTCGTCATCGGTGCCGGTTTCGCCTTCTGGGTCACGCGTTCGATCACCCGCCCGATCAATGAGGCGGTCGGCGCCGCCAACGCGCTCGCCGAAGGCGACCTGTCCGTCATCATCCAGGTGGACAGCAAGGACGAAGTCGGCCAGTTGCTGGCGGCGATGCAGGGAATGGCCGGCAAGCTCGGCGAGATCATCGGCGAGGTGCGCAGCGCCGCCGACAACCTCAGCAACGCCTCAGGCCAAGTCTCGGCGACCGCGCAGTCGCTGTCGCAGTCGGCGAGCGAGCAGGCGGCGTCGGTCGAGGAAAGCACCGCCAGCATGGAAGAGATGAGCGCATCGATCGTCCAGAACACCGAGAACGCGAAACGCACCGACGGCATGGCATCCAGCGCCGCGCGCCAAGCCGTCGACGGCGGCGAAGCCGTCGGCCGCACCGTCGAGGCGATGAAGAGCATCGCTGAGAAGATCGGCATCGTCGACGACATCGCCTACCAGACCAACCTGCTGGCGCTCAACGCCGCCATCGAGGCGGCACGCGCCGGCGAACACGGCAAGGGTTTCGCCGTCGTCGCCGCCGAAGTCCGGAAGCTCGCCGAACGCAGCCAGGTCGCGGCGCAGGAAATCGGCAACGTCGCCAGGGATTCGGTGAAACTCGCCGAACGCGCCGGCTCGCTGCTCGGCGAGATGGTGCCGTCGATCAGCAAGACCTCCGACCTCGTCCAGGAAATCGCTGCCGCTTCGCAGGAGCAGTCCTCCGGCGTCGGCCAGATCAACGGCGCGATGGGGCAATTGAACCAGGCGACGCAGCAGAACGCCTCGGCCTCCGAGGAACTCGCCGCGACTGCCGAGGAACTCGGCGGGCAAGCGGCGCAGTTGCAGGAGCTGATGACCTTCTTCCAGCTCGCCGACGCCGGCCGTTCGGCCACCGCCGCGAGACGGACCGCCCCCGCCGCCCGCGCCCAGCGCGCCACCGCGCCGGCCGTGCGACCGATGGCAGCCGGGCGGGTCGCCGCCGTGGCGCCGTCCGAGCACGATTTCGAACGCTTCTGAGGAGCCCGCGATGAACCGGATCGCCCACAACCGCCCGGCCGGAGGCCCCGCCAACGCGCTCGCCCAGCAGGCGGCAGCCGCCCTCGAAGCCAGGCAGGCCGCCGCCGACGGCCCGCAGCAATATCTCACCTTCCTGCTCGGCGGCGAGATGTTCGCCGTCGCCATCCTCAACGTCAAGGAAATCATCGAGTACGGCAACCTCACCGAAATCCCGATGATGCCGCCCTTCATCCGCGGCGTCATCAACCTGCGCGGCGCCGTCGTACCCGTGATCGACCTCGCCGCCCGCTTCGGCGGCGCCGAGAGCCAGGTCGGCAAGCGCTCGTGCATCGTCATCCTCGAAGTCAGCGAGGCCGACTCGCGCCACGACATCGGCGTCATGGTCGATGCGGTCTCGGAAGTGATCGAGATCCCCGGCAGCGAGATCGAGCCCCCACCCTCCTTCGGCGCCCGCATCCGCGCCGACTTCATTCACGGCATGGGCAAGGTCGCCGGCAGGTTCGTCATCATCCTCAACATCTTCAAGGTGCTGTCGGTCGACGAGATCGCGCTCCTGGCGCAGGTGGCGAGCACCGAAGCGGGCGGCGGAGCATGACCACAGTTGCAGGTCGATCGCTTCGCCATCGCCCTCAGGACCCGTAACGGGGACAGGCATGCTGAAAACGATGGGCATCACGTGGAGGATCGTCGGCATGGTGGCTATCCTGATCCTCGCCATCGTAGACGCCGCCGCGGCCGCTCTGCGGCTAGCGGCGGAAACCAATAGCCGCGGCTCGAAAACCTACGAAACCAACGTCAAGCCGCTGCAGCATCTGGCCCAGCCCGCACTGTCGGAGCGCTCGCCGACAGCGATCCAGAAGACCCTTGAAGCCTCCCCTCGGCAGTAACGAGCCAAACCATCCATTCTGGCAGGAGAAAACGCCTTGTTGAAACATCGCTTGATGATCATCGGTTTACTCGTCGTCATTCTCGCCTCGTCGATCGGGGCTGCGTCATGGTACGTGCAGTCCACTCTGCGCGCCGCTCTGGACGATACCCAGCATGGCGGTGTCGAGGGAAACGCTGCGCTTGCTTCCGCTCAGGACGCGATGTGGAAACTCCGTTTCGGCGTGTCGCAGTACGTCGGCAGCGCCGACGCGGCGGTCCGAGCGAAGATCGTAAACGACAGTCCGGAACAGTTCCGACAACTGGATGAAGCGATCGGACGTTTTACCAAGACGGCAGTTCAGGAAGAAACGCGCCGGGCGATCGAAGAGTTCCAAGCCGCGTATGGGCCGTATCGGAGCGATCGTCCACAATGGCTGGCTTTGATGGAACAAGGGAAGACAGAGGAGGCCAAGGAATTCCGGGCGCGCACCATCCTCCTTTCGGGAGCCGCGACCGTCAAGGCCCTGGGTAAGCTGATCGAGGTCCAGACCAAGCGCAACGAGGAAACAACAAGGAGCGTTCAGGATGCCGCGCGGCGCGGACTCCAGGCACTGTTCATCGTCGCCACGCTGGCAACGCTGTTTACCCTCACGGTTCTTGCGTGGATTGGTCGAGATCTACTGCGCCTCCTGGGGGGCGAACCCGCAGACGCGGTGGCCGTGGCACGTGCGATCACCGATGGAAATCTGGCCGTCGAGATCCGTCTCGATGGCGGCGACGACTCCAGTCTGCTCGCCGGCCTTGCCCAGATGCGGGACACGCTCCGGCAAACCATCGGCGAGGTCCGTACCGCTGCCGACAACCTCAGCAACGCCTCGGGCCAGATTTCGGCGACCGCGCAGTCGCTGTCGCAGTCGGCGAGCGCGCAGGCGGCGGCGGTCGAGGAAAGCACCGCCAGCATGGAGGAGATGAGCGCGTCGATCGTCCAGAACACCGAGAACGCGAAACGCACCGACGGCATGGCGTCGACCGCCGCCCGCCAGGCCGTCGACGGCGGCGAAGCCGTCGGCCGCACCGTCGAGGCGATGAAGAGCATCGCCGAGAAGATCGGCATCGTCGACGACATCGCCTACCAGACCAACCTGCTGGCGCTCAACGCCGCCATCGAGGCGGCACGCGCCGGCGAACACGGCAAGGGTTTCGCCGTCGTCGCCGCCGAAGTCCGGAAGCTCGCCGAACGCAGCCAGGTCGCGGCGCAGGAAATCGGCAACGTCGCCAGGGATTCGGTGAAACTCGCCGAACGCGCCGGCTCGCTGCTCGGCGAGATGGTGCCGTCGATCAGCAAGACCTCCGACCTCGTCCAGGAAATCGCTGCCGCTTCGCAGGAGCAGTCCTCCGGCGTCGGCCAGATCAACGGCGCGATGGGGCAATTGAACCAGGCGACGCAGCAGAACGCCTCGGCCTCCGAGGAACTCGCCGCGACTGCCGAGGAACTCGGCGGGCAAGCGGCGCAGTTGCAGGAGCTGATGACCTTCTTCCAGCTCGCCGACGCCGGCCGTTCGGCCACCGCCGCGAGACGGATCGCACCCGCCGCCCGCGCCCAGCGCGCCACCGCACCGGCGGTGCAACCCAGGGCAGCCGGGCGGGTCGCCGCCGTGGCGCCTTGCGAACACGATTTCGCACGCTTCTGAGCAGCGGACCGCAATGACCCTGATCGACACCGCCGCCTTCGTCTGTCCACCCGGTCACCAACCGCTCTTGCCTTAGGGGATTGACATGCTCACCATCCTGAACCGATCGCTGCGCCTGCAGATCGCCGCCATGGTCCTCGTCAGCACCGTGCTGTTGCTCGGCGGTTTCGGCTGGTTCGTGTCGTCGTACGTCGCCGCGATCAATCGGCAGATCGAGACGGAGAAGCTGCACGAGACGAACAAGTTCATTCGGAACATGCTGGCGCAGACCGACGCGCTGCTGCGCGAACAGGCCGACACCTGGATGAAGCAGCTGGTTGCGGCTCTTCCCGGCAACTTCACGCTGGACGAGTCGGCGGCCAGGACAGCGGAACTGCGCGTCGCCGACAAGCTGCTCAACGGACGCACGACCGAGGTCGACGCGATCGTTGCCGCGACGACCGGCGGCAGTGGCGTGGCGACGATCTTCGCCCGCCAGGGAGACGACTTCCTGCGCATCGCCACGTCGTTGAAGAACGACAAGGGAGAACGCGCGACCGGCACCCTGCTTGGCAAGGATCACCCTGCCCATCAGAGCCTGATCGCCGGACAGGACTACAGCGGCAAGGCGACGCTGTTCGGCCGCCAGTTCATGGCCAGGTATCGGCCCATCAAGGACGCCCAGGGCCGCGTCGTCGGCGCCCTGTTCGTCGGCATGAACATCATGGCCTCGCTCGACCAGGTCAAGAACACCATTCGTCAGATCAAGCTCGGCGACACCGGTTACGTGTACGTCCTCGACGCCCGACCGGGCGAAGCGGCCGGAACGCTGGTGATCCATCCGGCGCAGGAAGGCAGGAACATCGCCGCGGCGACCGACAGCGACGGACGCCGCTTCATCCAGGAGATTCTCGACAGGCGCAACGGCGAGATCGTCTACCCGTGGATCAACAAGGAAGCCGGCGAAACGTCGCCACGCAGCAAGATCGTCGTCTTCAGCGAATTCGCCGACTGGCAGTGGATCATCGGCGCCGGTACGTACACCGACGAACTGTTCAGCCTCTCCGACCAGGTGCGCAAGCTTATGATCGGCGCCACGCTGGTTCTCTCGCTCGTCCTGTCGGCGATCCTGCTGCTGCTGATCAATCGCCTGGTGGTGCAGCCGCTGCGCGCCGCCGCCGATGCCGCACAGCGTCTGTCGGCAGGGGATCTGCTGGTGGACATCGAGGTGCGCGGCAGCAACGAAGTCAGCCAACTGATGACGGCGATGCAGACCATGGTCGGCAGGCTGCGCGAGATCATCGGTGCGGTGCGGGTCGCTGCCGACAGCCTGGGCAATGCCGCCGGACAGGTTTCGACAACCGCGCAGTCGCTGTCGCAGTCGGCGAGCGAACAGGCGGCGGCGGTCGAGGAAACGAACGCCAGCATGGCGGAGATGGGCGCGTCGATCGTCCAGAACACCGACAACGCCCGCCTCACCGACGGCATCGCCAGGCAGGCCGCGCAGGAAGCCGGCGAGGGCGGCACGGCGGTCAGCAGCACGGTCGATGCGATGCAGAGCATCGCCGAGAAGATCGGCATCGTCGACGACATCGCCTACCAGACCAACCTGCTGGCGCTCAACGCCGCCATCGAGGCGGCGCGTGCCGGCGAACATGGCAAGGGTTTCGCCGTCGTCGCCGCCGAAGTCCGCAAGCTCGCCGAACGCAGCCAGGTCGCGGCGCAGGAAATCGGCCGCGTCGCCAAGGATTCGGTGCAGCTCGCCGAGCGCGCCGGCTCGCTGCTGACCGCGATGCTGCCGTCGATCCGCAAGACCTCGGAACTCGTGCAAGAGATCGCTGCGGCGAGCCAGCAGCAAGGCTCGGGCGTCGGCCAGATCAACGGCGCCATGGGCCAGCTCAACCAGGCGACGCAGCAGAACGCCTCGGCCGCCGAGCAACTCGCTGCGACGGCCACCGAGATGAGCGGCGGCGCGGCGCGCCTGCAGGAACTGATGGGCTTCTTCCATCTGGACACGGGTGCGCCGGCGGCAGACCGGCGAGCCGTCCGCAGCGACCGGCAACGGATCGCCGTCGCTGCGACTGCCGCCCGAGGCCGGCAGTCCGTCTGACCGGCAGCCACCGCTGTCAACGACATGCTTCTTCCGACCCCAGCGAGGACACGGCCATGAGCACCCGCAGCACTAGCAGCATCGAGCGTCGGCTCGCAGCCGGCATCGAGGAGGGTTCGCCCTGGGCGGCGGTCCTCGCGCAGGCCGGGATCGCGGTTGCCGTACTCGACGCAGATTTCGTGTTCCTGCGCGTCAGCCAGGGCTACGCAGAGGTCATCGGCAGGCCGCCGGCATTCTTCCCGGGTCGCAACTACTTCGCACTCTTTCCGCACGCCGCCAGCGAGGCGGTGTTTCGCCAGGTCCGCGATTCGGGGACCGCGCAGGCCGGCGCGGCGCTGCCCGGCAGCCCGCAGCCCGGACACGGCGGCGATCTCGATCGCTGGCACTGGTCGCTGACCCCTTTCGGCAGCGACGCGAAAGCTGGCAGAACGTGCTATCTGGTGTTGACGATCGAGCATCCGGCAGCACGGCTCGCCGGGGAAGTCGTCGAGCCGGCCGGCGAAAGGCGCTTCCGCAGCCTGTTCGAAGCGCTGCCTGCGGGCTTCGCACTCCACGAAATCGTCCTCGACGCCGCCGGCAAGGCCCGCGACTACCGCTTCCTCGAGGTGAATCCCGCCTTCGAGGCGATCACCGGACTCGCGCGATCGCGGGTCATCGGCCGCTGCGCCAGCGCCGTCGTGCCGCAGCTCGACGAGCGCTGGATCGAGCGCTACGCGGCCGTTGCCCTGAACGGCGACTGCGAACAGTTCGAAGACTTTCACAGCGATCTCGACCGCCGCTATCGGCTCACCGCCTACTGCCCGGAACCTGGCCGGATCGCCGTCATCTACGACGACCTGACGGCAATCTGGCAGCCGCGCGCCGGTGCGCGGTCGCCGGAGCGATCACTGGAGGGCAGCCGGTGAGCAACCCACGCGATCTCGAACGACTGGCGCACAACGTCAATCCCGGCGGCTGGGTGATCGAAAGCGAGCGGCCGATCGCGACGCTGCTCGGCTCGTGCGTCGCCGTCTGCCTCTGGGACCCGGCACTGCGGATCGGCGGCCTCAACCACTTCATGCTGCCGCGCTACGAGCAATCGGCCAACCACGACCTCGACGTGCTGCTCTGCGGCAACTTCTGCATGGAAGCCCTGCTCAACGGCATGATCGGCCGCGGCGCACGCAAGCAGCGCCTGCAGGGCAAGGCCTTTGGCGGTGGCAACGTCATTTCGTCGCTCAGCGGCGTCAGCATCGGCGAGCGCAACGCCGAATTCGCGCGCGAGTGGCTGGCGCGCGAGGGGATCAGCCTGCTGGCTTCGGACCTCATGGGGCCCTGGTCACGCAAGGTCATCTTCGACCCGCAGACCGGCGACGCGTTCTGCAAACGCGGGCAGACCAGCCAGAGCATCGTCGAAGCCGAGAAGTCGTACGCCAGCACGCTGGTCGTGGCGCCGAAGAAGACCAATATCGAACTCTTCTGAGCAAATCATGCACCCTTCCCGACCCGCCATCACCGACCAGGAGTTCGCCCTCTTCCAGCGACTGATCCACCGGCTCGCGGGAATCAGCCTCTCCGATGCCAAGCGCGTGCTCCTCGTCGGCCGCCTCGGTCGCCGTCTCGAACATCACGGCTTCGCCACCTACGGCGAATACTACCGGCTGCTCGCATCGGGCGACGATCCGGACGAGGTGCAGAAGATGGTCGATCTGCTGACGACCAACGAGACCTACTTCTTCCGCGAGCCGCAGCACTTCGATTTTCTGCGCGACCTGGTGCGCCAGGAGGCGAGCGCGAACGGCACGTTCCGCGTCTGGAGCGGCGCCAGCTCGAGCGGCGAGGAAGCGTACTCGATGGCGATGGTGCTCGCCGAGCACTGCCTGCAGCGACCGTGGGAGGTGTTCGGCTCCGACATCAGCATGAGCGTGCTGGCGACGGCGCAGGCCGGCGTCTACTCGCAGGAGCGGATCTCGGGAATCCCGCCGGCGAGCCTGCGCAAGTATTGCCTCAAGGGGGTCCGCGCGCAGGAAGGCAAACTGCTGATCGACAGCCGGCTTCGGCAGCGCGTCCGCTTCGCGCAGGTGAACCTGACCTTGCCGATCACCGGCGTCGGCCACTTCGACGTCATCTTCCTGCGCAACGTCATGATCTACTTCGACGCCGAGACGAAGCGCAAGGTGATCGGCAACATGCTGCCCTGCCTCAAGCCCGGCGGCCATTTCATCGTCGGCCATGCGGAATCGCTGCATGGCCTGACCGACTGCCTGCGGACGGTCCGGCCGACGATCTATCAGAAGCCCGGGTGATGGCGGAGCAACGGCCGATGGTGCGGGCAAGAACCCGGCTGCTGGTGGTCGACGACTCGGCCGTCGTTCGCCAGGCGGTGGCGCAGGCGGTCGCCCGGGCGGGCGACATCGAACTCGTCGCCACCGCTGCCGATCCGCTGTTCGCCATGGAAAAGATGCGCCGGAGCTGGCCGGACGTGATCATTCTCGACATCGAGATGCCGCGCATGGATGGCATCTCGTTCCTGCGCGCGTTGATGGCCGAGCGCCCGACGCCGGTGATCATCTGCTCGTCGCTGGCAACCAGCGGCAGCGCGACGCTGGCGCAGGCGCTGGCGGCCGGCGCCTTCAGCGTCATCGGCAAGCCGATGCTGGGGGTGAAGGCCTTTCTCGAGGATTCATCGAACGATATCGTCGCCGCGGTTCGCGCCGCCGCCCGCGCCAACGTCGGCGTGCTGCGCAGCCCCGCCGCCGCGGGCGGTGCCATGGCCGGCGCGGCGGCGCAGTCGCTCCACCGTGCCGACGTCATCCTGAGCGCCGGCACGACACCGGTACTGCAGACGACCGACCGCGTGATCGCCATCGGCACCTCCACCGGCGGCACGCAGGCGCTCGAGGCGGTCCTGACCAGCCTGCCGAAAACGGTGCCGGGAATCGTCGTCGTGCAGCACATGCCCGAGCGCTTCACGGCGATGTTCGCCGAACGGCTCGATTCGCTGGCGGCGATCGAGGTCCGCGAGGCGCGTTCGAACGACCGCGTGCTGCCGGGCCGGGCGCTGATCGCGCCGGGGGGCAGGCACCTGCTGCTCAAGCGCAATGGCGCCCAGTACCACGTCGAGGTGGTCGACGGGCCAGCGGTCAATCGTCATCGGCCGTCGGTCGATGTGCTCTTCCGTTCGGTCGCCCGTTTCGCCGGTCGCAACGCCGTCGGCGTGATCATGACCGGCATGGGCGACGATGGCGCGCGCGGCCTGAAGGAGATGCGCGATGCCGGCGCAGCGACGATCGCCCAGGACGAAGCGTCGTGCGTCGTCTTCGGCATGCCCAGGGAGGCGATCAGGCTCGGCGCCGTCGACCAGGTGCTGCCACTGTCGCAGATCGCCCCGGCGCTGGTTGCCACCGACCGGGGAATCGTCGCCGCCGCCGCCAGACAGGACACCGGAGAATGACTGTGGAACGTTACGAAATCCTGAAGAAGATCGCGGCCGAGATCGAGCGCGGCGAGGTCAGCTTCCCGACCAGCGCCGTCGTCGCTCTGCGGCTCAAGCGCGCGCTCGACGATCCCGACTGCCCGCTCGACCACGCCGCGCGACTGGTGCAGGCCGAACCTCTGCTGTCGGCCAAGGTCGTCGCCGTCGCCAACTCGACCGTCTGCAACCGCTCCGGCCGGCCGATCACCGACGTCCGCACGGCGGTCCTGCGGCTTGGCTTTCGCTATCTGCGCGCGCTGGCGGTCGCCGTCGTCAGCCGGCAACTGGCGGCCCCGGCGACGGCGCGGGACCGTGAGCTGGCCGACCGGCTGTGGGAGCACACCGCCCACGTCGCCGCGCTGGCGCAGGTCCTCGCCCGTCGCGTCACCCGGCTCGACCCGGAGACGGCGCTGTTTGCCGGCATCGTGCACGAAGTCGGCGCCTTCTACCTGATCTCGCGCACGCGCGACCATCCGGGCCTGCTCGACGAGGATTTTCCCGCCTGGAGCGAAAGCGGCGAGGCCGAGGTTGGACGGGCGGTGCTCAAGGCGCTGGCGGTGCCGCAGCCGGTCATCGACGCCATCGAGGTCTGCTGGCAGGGTTATCTCGCCATGCCGCCGACGACGCTGGGTGATACGCTGCTGCTCGCCGACGAACTGGCGCCGGTCGAAAGTCCGCTGCGCGACCTCGACGGCTGTCCGCGCGCCGGGATGGCGGCGTCGATCGACCTGATCGTCGGCGAGGAGACGCTGCGCGACATCCTGCGCGAATCGGCAGCCGATGTCGCCTCGCTGACGGCGGCGCTGCAGTTGTAAGGCGCTCGCCCTGGCGCGACTGATCGAGAAAGAGATGCCGGGCAGCGACCCGGACGAGGAAACAGCTTGAAGTAGTTCACTGCCTTGTGGATCGGGGCGGTTTTTTTCGGTCGCGCGTTGCGCTTCTCTCCTGCTACTCTGGGCATCATCGCTACGGCTTCGGGACGGCGCCTGCATGTGGCGTTGACTGTAGCGTACCCAGGGTTGACCGCACTTGAGCCAAGCGCACATACTTCTTGCCGTGAAAGTCGCGCGAGCGACTGACGCATCTCCCCTCGCCCGCTCGCGGGAGAGGGGTCGGGGGTGAGGGGAACGGTCATGGCTTTCATCATCCGGGGTTTCTGACCAAGCCATGACCGTTGGGTTGCCGTCGGATTCATTCACTTGCTTGCTTCGGTATACGCCTACCAGCCACTGAACTGGCACCGACTTTCCGCAGGAAGGCCAATGATGATCGACATGCAGACGATACGTGAAGCCGCTGCCAGACTGGTCGCCGCCGCTACCTCGCCCGTCCGCGTCATCCTGTTCGGGTCCTACGCGCGCGGCACGGCCGACGAGGGTTCAGACCTCGACCTGATGGTCATCGAACGGGACGTGCCGGATAGGGCGGCAGAATACATGCGCCTGATGGATGCCGTGGGTCGAGTGGCTCCAGGGGTTGGCCTGGACTTGCTGATTTACCCGCTGAGCGAATACGAGCGGCGTGCGCAGGTTCCCGGCACGGTGTTGTTCGCGGCACGCACCGAAGGTCAGGTGCTGCATGACGCCCTCCATTGAGGAAGCCCACCGGCTGCTGCGCCTTGCCGAGCGCGATCTGCAGACCTACCGCATCCTCGCCGCCCATCCGGATGCCTCTCTCGCCGCCGCGTGCTTCCATGCCCAGCAAAGCGTTGAAAAGGCGCTGAAGGCTGTCCTGACTGCGCATGGCGCGACCTTTCCCCGCACTCACAACCTGGAAGAACTCGGCTTGCTCGTGGCGGGGATCGGTATCAGCCTGCCCGTTCCCGCGAGGGACTTGCGACGGCTCACTCCTTTCGCTGTGGACTTTCGCTATGACGAAGAAAGCGTCGCGCTGCTCACCACCGAAGCGGCTGGCCTCCTCGCGGAATCCGTATTCCAGTGGGCGAAAGCCTTGATCGAGGCTGCCAGGCAATGAGCGCTTTGCTGCTCTGCTTGCGGAGAAATTCCGAACTCGGCGGAAGCCTATCGCATCGGTCCGGACGACATGCGACGGGTCGCAACGAGTGTTCCAGCGCTCAGCGATGCCGTCGCGCGACGGCCGCCACACTGCGAGGACTGTTCCTGACCGCTGTCAGCGTATAAACTGCGCGTCGGTTCGCTCGCGCCCCAAGCGCGGAAGGCCAGCGCTACCAGGCCGGCTGCCGCTCGGGCAGGAGCAGGCGATCGCTTGCACCGAACGTCCCGTAACCCGTAACCTTGTGTTGCCATCGCTGCCGGTGACCGCCCGCCAGCCAGGAAGATGAGACCAAGCACCGAGACCGATCCGACCGGGTCACCCGCCGCCCGCCGCGAGCTGCCACCACAGGCCGCCGGCATCGCCGCCGAACTGGGCGGTTTCCGGCGCGAGATGCTGCGCTTCGCGACGCTGCAGTTGCGCGACCAGGCGAGCGCCGAGGATGCAGTGCAGGAAGCCATGCTGGCTGCGCTGCAGGGGGCGGACCGCTTCGGCGAGCGCGCCCGGCTGAAGACCTGGGTCTTCTCGATCCTCAGGAACAAGATCGTGGACATCATCCGCCGACGGGTGCGCGAACCCGCCTATGAAGACCCGCTGAACGAGATCGACGAGGCCGACTTCGACCCGCTGTTCCAGGGCAACGGCCACTGGCAGCGCGATACGCGGCCGTCGGACTGGGGAAACCCGGAGCGCAGCTTCGAGAACCGCAGCTTCTGGGCCGTCTTCGACGCCTGCATGAACCGGCTGCCGCCGGGGACGGCGCGCGTCTTCATGATGCGCGAAATGCTCGGCCTCGAGACCGACGAGATCTGCGCCGAGCTGTCGATGAGCAGCAACAACTGCTGGGTCGTGCTGCACCGGGCGCGCATGGGACTGCGCCTGTGCCTCGACCAGCGCTGGTTTGCCGGCAGCGGAGGGCAGGCGGCATGATGAACTGCAAGCAGGCGACGCGGCTGATGTCGGAAGAGATGGACCGCGATCTCAGCGCTGGCGACCGCCTCGGGCTGCGCCTGCACACGCTGCTCTGTTCCGGCTGCGCCCGCTATCGCGAGCAGATGACGTTCCTGCGCCAGGCGTGCCGGCAGCAGGTGGCGGCCGCCGAAACGGTGGCTGGCGACGAAGCGGCAGCGCCCGCCTCCCCGCCACCGTCCGATCCGCCGCCTGCCTGAGACTGACGCCGGCAGCGCACCAGACAGGCCTGCAGCCGAACGCGGGCCGCCGAACGCAGTGTGTGACGCCGTCGACGGCGCGCGGGGGAGTGGCTGCGCACGAGCGGTCCGCACCGCCGCTCGCAGCCGGGCGGGTACTGCTGCCCCGGAACGCCAGTCCTGGCCCACTGCCGTGCGGCGCCGGCAGGAAGCCCCGCCCGTGCCGCGTCGTCGCGTCGTCAGGCAAAGAAAAAGGCCACCGAACGCATCCGGTGGCCTGCGCGACCAGGGCCGCAGGAGCGCGGCCGCTGCTGCGGGATCAGTCCTGCTTGGCGCGACGGCGGATGCCGAGCAGGCCCGTCAGCGCGAGGCCGGCGAGGGCCAGCGAGCCTGGCTCGGGCACACCGGTCACGACCTGGATCTTGTTGCCGATCGCGGCGGCATAGCCGGCTGCATCCGGGACGGCGATGTAGAAGCCCTGGGTCGGGAAGGCGTACGGGCTGGTGGTATCGCAAGCCTGCGGGTAGCAGATCGAGCCCTGCAGGTAGGCCGCGTTGACACCGCCCCCGATTGCCTCGATGCTCAGGTTGTCGACACCGGCTGCGATCAGGCTGTTTCTCGCAGCGGTTGCTGCATTCTGGTCGTTGGGAACTCCGTCCGTGGCCAGGTTGACGTAGCTGAAGCTGATCGCCTGCGTCGACGCGGACAAGGTGCTCTGCATGGTGCTGAACCCGGCCGCCATGTCGGTGCCGCCGCCGGTGAAGACAATGCCAGCAATGGCGCTGGCGACGGCTGTCCGGGTGGCAGCACTGTCGATCAGGACGTGGTTCACATCCACGGACGCGCCGTTGGCAAAGGAGACTACGGAAAGTTCGTAGCTCGAGTCGATCGGGATCAGGCTGTTGACGGCGCTCGAGAGGCCGTTCACGATGGTCGTCCAGTTACTCGAGCCAATGCTGCCCGAGCGGTCGAGGATGAAACCCAGTTGGGTGACGGCATAACTGGGGGTGGCGGCGATGGAGCCGATCAGGCCGAGCGCGAGGACGACGGCTTTCTTGTTGAACATGGTGATATCTCCTGGAAAAAAGTGGTCAGTGATCTGGGAAGCAGCCGCTGGAATGAATGACTTGAATCTTCACTCCGCACAACGCTATAAGCAGATACCATGCCAGACTTCTTATCAGTTTGTTTTATCAAAGGAAGATGTGTTCGGGACGAGCGCAGCGCCGGGCGAATGTAAAGACCGTCGACAGCGCACCCCGATCGCCAACCGATCCGCCGCCTGCCTGATCCTGCCTGATCCTGCCTGATCCTGCCTGATCCTGCCTGATCCTGCTTGGGCCTGCTTGGGCCTGCCGCCGGCAGCCGCAGCACACAAGCCTTCAGCCGCCGACGACGCCGCCGTCCTGGCGCCGGATGACGACCGTCGCCGAACGCGGGCGACCGCCGGTGACCTCGCTGAACTGGTTCGCCGGCCAGGCCGAGCCGGCCAGCGGCCCGCCGGGTTGCGGGCGACCGCCGGCGACCTCGCCCGGATGCTGGATGTTGACGAACAGGTTGCAGCCATCCGGGGTGGCACACAGGCCGGTGATCTCGCAGCCCTTCGGACCGGTGAGGAAGCGGCGAATCTCGCCGCTGACGACATCGGCGACGAGCATCTGGTTGTTGCCCAGGCGTGCGCGGGAACCCCGCTCGAGCAGGCTGTCGGGGACATCGGTCTGTATCCACAGCCGGCCGCGCTGGTCGAACCAGAGGCCGTCGGGGCAGGCGAAGTCGTCGCCGCGGATGTTGCCGCGGCGTGCCGGATCGGCATCCTGCGCGTCGCCGGCGAGGACGAAGACGTCCCAGTCGAAAGCCGTCGCGGCGGCGTCGCCGCCCTCCTCGCGCCAGCGGATGATGTGGCCGAAGGCGTTCGCCGGCCGCGGGTTGGCCGCATCCGCCGTCAGCCGACGGCTGTTGCCGGTGAGCGCGCAATGGACCTCGCCGGTGTGCGGATGGACGGCGATCCACTCCGGGCGATCCATCTTCGTCGCGCCAACGAGATCGGCAGCCGCGCGCGTCCGGATCAGGATGTCGGCCTGGTCGGCAAAACCGCTGCCGGCGTCGAGACCGTTCTGTCCATGCACCAGCGCCAGCCAGCGACCGCGGCCATCGCCATCGAAGCGGGCCACATGCAGGGTTCCGACGCTGAGCAGCCGCTCCCTGCCCGGCGGCCGGCCGGCGTCGTAGCGGTCGCGCGAGACATACTTGTAGAGGTACTCGAACTGCTCGTCGTCGCCCATGTACACGACGACGCGACCGTCGCCGGCGAGGGTCACGGTCGCCCCCTCGTGCTTGCAGCGACCGAGGGCGGTGTGCTTGACCGGCACGCTGGCAGGATTCCAGGGGTCGATCTCGACCACCCAGCCGAAGCGGTTGGGCTCGTTCGGCTCGCGCGCAACGTCGAAGCGACTGTCGTGTTCGTGCCAGCGGTAGCCGGCGGCACGCTGGCGAATGCCGTAGCGCTTCTGCGCCGGCGTCGGCTGCGCCAGCCCGTTGAAGTAGGAGTCGAAGTTCTCCTCGCAGGTGAGGTAGGTGCCCCACGGCGTGACGCCCATGGCGCAGTTGGCGAGCGTGCCGAAGACGACGTTGCCGCGCCGGTCGTCACGCGTGCACATCGCCGCCGCCCCGGCAGCCGGACCGTCGATGCGCATCGGCGTGCGGGCGGTGATGCGCCGCGCGTAGGGCGACGGGCGCACGACGCGCCAGCGCGGGCCATCTGCCTGCGCCGCGAGTTCGACCTCGATCACCGATACGCCATGGGCATTCTGCGACTTCAGCGTCTTGCCGTGGCTCCAGTCGGCGGCGCCATCCGGGTGCAGCAACCGCTCGTCGGTGTACTCGTGATTGACGCAGAGCAGGCCGCGTGTCGACGATGGGCGGCCGTCGACGTGCAGGGGAAAGAAGTGCATTCCGTCGTGGTGCATCCCGGCCTGCTCGGCCTGTTCGGCAGCGCTGTTGCCGGCATCGGCACGAAACGCCGGTCCGGCCGAAACCGGGTCGCCCCAGGCATACAGCAGTTGCAGCGTGCAGCCCTCGGCAACGCGCACCAGGTCGTCGGTCGACGGCGGCAGCGATTCGAAGCCGAAGTCCGGACGCCCTCCCGCGGCCACCAGTGCCGCCCCCCACGAAGAGGCAAGAAAGGGCAGCGCGGCGCTGCCGAGACCGATCTGCAGCAGCCGGCGCCGCGTGTTTGACAGCCCGGAGAACGGTTCGGGAAGCCCGCTGCAGCCACTGTCGCGATTGCGGTTGCCGTCGCGGTGCCGGTTGCCGGCTGGATCATCATTCATCGGCGGCCTTGCGTCCTCGCTGGCGTGGAAAGCGTGATTATCCCCCGCCGGCCGGCCGCATGACCAGCCGGAAGCAGAACGTATCGCGGACGCGACGGCGAATCGTCGGCAGCGATCAGTCCGCTGCCGCGATGATCGCCGTCGCGCCGGCGTGCAACGCGCGCAGTGCATCCGCTTCGATGCCGAGCAGCGGCAGGCACACTTCCCCGAGCTTCGCCCATTCCTGTGTTCCACTCGCGCCGGTCAGCTCCTGCAGGAGGTGTTCGGCGGTCTGGCTGACGGCGATCAGGCGCCGGCTGGGCGCCGGCAGTTCCGACTCGCCAGGAGCGAGCGCCGCGCGGTCGTGGTGATGCCGGATCGCCTCGCAGATGTCATCCGGCAGCCACCAGTCGACTGCCATCAGAGCGCCGATGACCGCATGATCGGTCGGATGCTCTGCCCGTTCGACGGCGGTGAACGAACGTTCGGCGTCGCCATTGGCGCGCGCCAGCGTCTGCATGTAAGTGGGCAGCCGGCGCAGGAGAATGACGATTCCGCAGTCGCGGAAAAGGCCGAAGGTGTAGGCATCGGCAGCGTTCAGGCCGGGCAGCTTCACTTCCTGCGCCAGCCAGCCCGACAGCGCGGCGATGCGCGCCGACGCGTCCCAGAAGCGGACGTAGTGGCCGCTGTTGGGAAAGGCGCGGCGCAGGCTGATCGCGGCGACCGCCCGGCTCGTCACGTCGAGACCAAGCAGCATGAGCGCGTCGGCGACCGAAGGCACGCGCGTGCGCAGGCCGAACGATGGCGAGTTGGCCGTCTTGATGAGGCCGGCGGCGAGCCCGACGTCGGCGTTGATCAGTTGCCCGACGCGACGCAGGCACGGGTTCTCCTGCAGCATCTCGCTGCGGATGCGATCGATGATCAGCGGTCGCGGCGGAATGTCGATCAGCCTGAGGCTGACCTCGAGGGCCGTTTCCACCGCCGCCCGGCCGGCCGAACCGGCGTTCATCAGGGGGTTCTTGCCGTTTTCATCCACCGTAACAGTGCCTCCTCGGGCATCGGCTTCGCGTGCAGGAAGCCCTGCGTCGCGTCCACTCGCGCCGCTTCGCAGGCGGCCAGTTGCGCAGCGGTCTCGACGCCCTCGGCGACGACGACCATTCCCAGTTCACCAGCCAGACGGGTGATCGCGCTCAGGATGGCGAAGGCGCGGCGGTCGCCGGGCAGCTCGCTGATGAACGCACGATCGAACTTGAGCTTGGTCGCCGGCAGGTCTTTCAGGTTGGCGAGGCTCGAATAGCCGGTACCGAAGTCATCGATCGCCAGGCCGACCCCCGCTTCGTGCGCACCGCGCAGGTTGGCCTGCACGACCGGTGAAACGTCCATGAACCTAAAAACCGCAGTTAGCCGACTCCATCCGCATAATTTCCCAGCAACCGATGCGTTGGTGGCTCCTCGATACCAGCGAGAATCCGCTTGAGGTGATCACAGACGCGATGCCAAACGGATGGGGCGG
>JAGFNJ010000015.1 GCA_017592775.1 Candidatus Accumulibacter conexus
CCGCCCCATCCGTTTGGCATCGCGTCTGTGATCACCTCAAGCGGATTCTCGCTGGTATCGAGGAGCCACCAACGCATCGGTTGCTGGGAAATTATGCGGATGGAGTCGGCTAACTGCGGTTTTTAGGATGAAGGCAGCTCTTGCGCGGTGTACGGGAAATCAGACGAGAAACCGGCGACGATGCCGGGCGGCATGGGCGGGGATACGCGCGGATCGGCGATCGGATCTCCCCTTGTTCGACACGCAGCACGCGCCGACCGGTGGCCCGGTCGCCTGGAGCGGCAGCGCCGGCACCTGCTCGGCCTGCCCGAAGGCGGCGGCACGCTGCGAGGTGGCGACCCGCTTCGTTGTTGCTGTGCGCGCTACAGCGGCGCCACCCGCTCGCAGATCCAGCGGCCGAAAACCGGCACCAGCAACTCACCGTTGTCGCCCATGAGCTGCCGCCGTTGCAGGATTCGCCGCATTGCATGGTCGGCCGGCAGTGGGTGCCCCTGCGCCGCGGCGGCGACGACCGCCTGCGCCAGTGGCGGCAGGTCGCCCCAGACGTTCCGAAAATAGTACGCCGCCTGCTCGAGCACGGCTTCCTCGACCGCCTGTAGGTCGGCGGCGCTTGCCGTGCGCCGCTGCTCGTCGTTCAGCTGGTCAACCAGCAGCGAACCGTAGAGCTGCGTCAGGAACGGCTGACCGCCGGTCCGCGCGACAACCGAGGCGGCGAGCGCCTTGGGAATCGTCCCGAGCGGGAACTCGGGGATCGGTTGCTGCAGAAGGTCGATCGCCGTCTGCCGATCGAGGTAGCCGACGCGGATTTCGCGCAGATTGATGAAGTGGTCGTCCCACAGCGCGTCGAGTTCGTCGAAGGGCGCCGCACCGGCGACCAGCAGGCGCACACGCCGCCGGTGCTGGATCGTCGCCCGCAACAGGCCCATGAACTGCAACAGCTCGTTGCCGGTACTCGGGAACAGGCTCGGCAGGCGCTCGAATTCGTCAATGCAAACGAGAAAGCGCGGCGCGTCGGCCATCTCTTCGAGAGCCTGCAGCCAGGCGCGCAGAGCCTCGATCGGCGCACCGGGCAGCAGCGGCGGCAGCCGCAGCCGGCGGTCGGCAAACGCCTGTTCGCTCGCCTGCCGGACGAGCGCGGCGTAGAACGCTGCCGGCGTCGTTGCCGGGTTGTCTTGCAGGTCGAAGAGGACGATCTGCGTGTCCGGCAGCAGCAAGCGGAACATGTTCAGTAGCGACGACTTGCCGCAGCGCCGGGGGCCGATCAGCGCCAGCGCGCCGCCATGCTGCCGCTCGCCGAGCAGCCCCTCGACCTGACGGACGACGTCCTCGCGACCGCGGAACACCTGCCGGCCCCAGTGCAGCGTGCCGGACAGTGGCTGGCCGGTGACGAACGGGTTTGGCAACAGCGTCGCTGCCGCCTGCGCGCTCTGCGCCTGCAAGTCGGTAACCGCGCGCCGGTACGCCGCCAGCGGACCGGCGACGAAGCGCGCCAGCGGCTCGCGCGACTGCAGGCGCAGGTTGTCGAGGGCAGCAAGTTGCCGTTCGACATCGCGCAGATGCTGCTGCGCGCGATGCGGCTGATGGCTAGCCCCGGCCGCAGCGAGGAAACGCGCCGCTTCGGCGAAGGCGCGCAACAGATCGCTGCCCGGATCGCGACCGGGTAGCCATTGCCCCTGCAGCACCAGGGCGTCAGCGAAGCGCCCGGAGGCGATGAGCTCAGCCAGTTCGCGCGCCTGCAACTCGGCAAGCGCCGCGTGCCCGACGCGCCGCTGTCCGGGAATCAGCGCGCAGACGTCAAGCACTCGGCGGACGAGTTCCGGGTCTTGTGGCGCCGCGGCGACGATGTCGCGCGCCAGGAACGGCAACGGCAGGCAGGAGAGTTCGTGGAACAGCACCGGCGACCAGTGCAGCGCGCGCGCCGGCGCGCGGCCGGCGAACAGGTGCAACTGCGCTTGCAGCAGGCACTCGAACGGGTAGAGTGGCAGGCGCAGGAAGCCTAGGACGACCCCTACGCCGAACCCCGCGTCCGCTGGGTCGATGGAAGCCACACTGACAGCTAGCGCGACCGCTACCCCGACCGCTACCCCAAATACCACGTCCCCCGCCGCACCACGCCCTCCACTGAACGCTACTCCGCACGCAACACCAACAGCTACAGCCAGTACTGCGTCGACCGCTGCTCCGAAAGCTACGCTGAGCAGTAAGCAACCCGTTACGCCGAACGTTACCCCGCCCGCTACGCTCAACGATACGCCGCGCAGTACGCCGAAGCCTACGCTCAACCCCACAGCTGCCGTCACGCCGGCCGCTAAGCCGACCGCGAACAGCGCGATCGGGAGATCGAGCGCCAAGATGGCGTTTGCCCGTGCCAGGCCAGCCAATACCATTAGTGCGACGACGGTCACCACAACTAGCAGAGCCGCCAGCCGCCGGCCGTACGCGCGATACGACGGGTGAAGTTGCTTCCGCCGTCGCCACCATCGCCAGCCACTGATGTCGGGCTCGTCGATGCCCGCAGCGAGCAGGCGTCGGTTCAGGCTCAGCGGCTGCATGAAGAACATCCAGGCGAAGCGCGCGTAGCCCGGCAGCGGCGCTTCGCCGGCGTTCATAGGCGCAGCAGCCGCCATTCTTCGAGCACGGCCCCGAACGGCTGGCCCTCGTCGAGCAGTCCGCGCCGCTGCAAGGCGCCGACGAGTGGTGCTGGCGCGCCGTGGCCAGCGGAGCAGAGCGCTTCGCGCTCACGCGCCGGCAAGGCGCGTGACCATTCGTCGAGGCGCTGGAAAGCGTTGTCTCGGAAAGCCTCGATCGCCGCCTCGTCGCTCTCACCGCCGCAGCGCGCCTGCCACAGGTAGTGCGCCAGCAGGCTGAGGTAGAACGGGTGGCGGCCAGCGAAGCGGCGCAGCGTTGCCGCATCATCGCCGCCGAGCACGCCGGCACCTCTTGCGAGCAGCGCGCTGACGCCGGTCCAGTCAAGCAGGCCGACGCGCTGCACTTCGAGCCGGTTGAGCAACGGCGAAGTCCTGCCGTCGTCGCGCGCGATTTCGCCAATCTCGTGCCGCGTCGCGAACAGCAGACAGACGCGGCCGAGCATGCCACGCAGACGCTCGAAGAAGCGGTACGGCAGCCGCGCCAGAACCGCCTCGGCCTCGTCGATAATCAGCAGCGGTGGCAGCCCACCCGACGACGACGCCCACGCCGACAGCTCGTCGGCCGCGACGTCGGCCGCCGCTTCGCGCGCAGCACCACTGCACGGCTTGGCGGTCAGTGCCTTTACGAGCGCCCCGCACGAAGCCGCTTCCGGCCCCTGCCCGTCGGCGATGGCGACGATCCGCCCGGCCTGCCGGGCGCGCTCTGCCCAGGTGAGCAGCAACGACGACTTGCCGGTACGCGCGTCGCCGAGCAGCGAGACGCTGCCATTGCGGTCGAGGGCGTGGTGCAACCGGCGCAGCAGCGGCTCGCGACCGCAGAAACGCGGCGGCAGCGCCGGCGTCCACGGGTCGAATGGGTTGGCGGCGGGCATCGCGTGGGGTTCGCCATGCGCCTCGCCGCAGCCGCCACCGCCGTCGTGGCCAATCAGAGGCGGCTTGTCGCCGCGTACTCCCCAGACGATCCGGCGCACTTCCGCGTCGCGCCAGCCCTGCCGCAGATCGACCCTGGTGCGATTGTGCAGAAAAAGCGGCAGTTCAGGCTCCGCGGGTGCGCCCGGCAACAGCACCGGAATCACCGCCTTCTTCGCCTGCACTGCGAGTCGGAGTGCCGCCTGCACTTCCTCTTCCTGCCACGGTCCAGAGCCACTTGCGCCGACCAGGACGACGATGCTGCGCGCCGTTTGCAGCGCTTCCTCGAGCAGTGGCTGCCAGTTCTGGCCCGGCTGCAGTTCGTGGACGTCGAGCCAGACGTTCAGCCGATGCGTCTCCAGCGTCACCTTCAGCGCTTGCGCGTCGGCTTGGTCCGCGCGGTGGTAGCTCAGGAAGACGTCGAAACTGGCGGGCGCATTGGGCATGGTGGGAGGGTATCATGGCTGGGCATTTCGGCTGCGCGATGGCGTTGGGCAATCCATCGCCGGCCGCGCAACGGCCCGATTGGCGATGCGCCGCTCACCAATACCCCGGCAGCGCGCAGTATGTGCCGTCGCTCCCTCGACCGTCAAGCCGACAGGCAGGCTGCCGATCAACCTGCAGGGTCCGTCATTCAGTCCGCTTTGCAGAACCGGTTGTTTCGGTCTCGCAGATCGGGTCAGTCCAGACCGGGGCGCCGACTCGGTTGCACGACGGTCGGCGCATGGCACCGGCAATGCCGACGCCGATTGCTGGATGCACACGGCCGAAGCCACGCGCGAGGTCGCAGCCTTCCAGCCGAAGAGCAGGTCGAGCACCCTCCTCGACCGCGTGGCCAATGGCCATCAAGCCGTCATCAACCGCCGCGGCAAAGCCGTCAGGCAGCTGCTGCCTCCAGAACCCTACCTGGCTAGGCCACGCCCATGCGATGATACGGCAGCAGAGGAAATCGGCAAGGGTTCGATGCGATGATCACCGTCTTTGGCATCCGGAATTGCGACACCATGAGCAAGGCCTTCGCTTGGCTCGAGGCCAATGGCGTCGCCTACGAGTTCTGCGATTACCGGCAGCCGGGGGTGGTGGCCGCACGGCTGCCGGAGTGGAACCGCTGTGCCGGCTGGCAGGAATTGCTCAACACGCGCGGACTGACCTGGCGACGTCTGTCGCACGACGAGCGCGCCGGGATCGACGAGGCGCGGGCACTGCAGTTGATGGTGGCGCATCCGACGCTGATCCGCCGCCCGCTCGTCGCCGTGGACGGCCACCTGCTGCTGGGATTCAGCCCCGAAGGCTACGCCCGGCTGCTCGACTGAAGAACTGCTGGCCACGAGGGCGCGTGCGCAGGATGACGGTAAAGCGATCGGCAGACGCCGACCCTGAGGGATGAGGAGCGCTGCCGTCGTTGCCGGCAGGGTCGGCGACGATGGTGCCAACAAGGTCTGCGGACCAGAGTCAACCGCTGTGGCAGGATGGCACCCCCCGCCGCAGCCGGAAGAAGGGAAGAGCTCATGATCACCGTCGGTGTGGCGGGGGCGGGCAGCATCGGTGCCGGCCTGATCCGCCTTCTGCACACCTCGCCGGCTGCCCGCAACCTGCGGCTGAAGACCGTCCTCGTCCGTGACGCTGCCAAGCAGCGCCCGGAACTCCCCGCCGGCACCCCGCTGACGGTCTGCCCGGCTGAGCTGACCGACGATCCGCAGATCGATGTCGTCGTCGAGCTGCTGGGTGGCGTCGACGAGCCATTTGGCATCGTCAGTCGGGCGCTGTCGCAGGGGAAGGCCGTCGTCACGGCGAACAAGAACCTGCTCGCCGAACGCGGCCCCGAGATCTTTGCCCTGGCGGCGGAGCGCCGCTTGCCACTGGGCTACGAAGCCAGCGTCTGCGCCGGCATGCCGATCATCCGGACGCTGCAGGAAGCCCTGCGCGTCGACCGGATCACGGCCCTCGAGGGGATCGTCAATGGGACGAGCAACTACCTGCTGACGCGGATGAGTGAGGAACGGGCATCGTACGCACAATGCCTGGCCGACGCGCAGCGGCTCGGCCTTGCCGAGCCCGACCCCGCCTACGACGTTTCGGGCCAGGATGCGGCCTGCAAAGCGGGCATCCTGGCGACCCTCGCCTTTGGCGCCTACGTCGACTGCCACCGGATCCCCACTTCGGGCATCGGCAGCATCGCCCTCGAAGACGTCCATCAGGCCGAGGCGATGGGCTACCGCATCAAGCTCGTCGCTGCCCTCGGCCGCCCGGCCAGTGGCCGCGTCGCTGCCGAGGTGGCGGCGGTTCTGCTGCCACGGCATCATCCTCTGGCCTCGATCCGCATGGAGTGCAATGCGGTCCGCATCGAGAGCGAAGGCCTCGGGGAAACGCTTCTCGCCGGCAGGGGAGCCGGTCCGGAACCGACGTCCGTGAGCCTGCTGGCCGACCTGCTGGACATCGCCGAGGGCCGGGCCCGGATTCCGACGGCCGAGCATCCGTTCATCGCCAGTGTCGCCGATTTCGAGGACCGGCAGGCTGTCGCTTCCCGCTACTATCTGCGGCTGGCCGTCGCCGACCGGCCGGGCACGCTGGCGCAGGTGGCCGGTTTCTTCGCCAGCCAGGGCATCAGCCTCGCATCGGTGCTGCAGCCAGAGGTTCCGGACCTCGCCGGCAGCTCGCTCGTGCCGCTGATCCTGACCACCCACACCACCGACCGCCGGCGCCTCGACTTGGTGCTGGCAACCCTTGCCGCCGCCGGCTGGGGGCGCAGCGTCGTCCTGCGCATCCGGGAGCACTGAGCTGCCGGCAGTGTGCACCCCGTTCAGCGCTGCGACCGGGCCCCGCCGGGCGTGGCAGCGGAGCGGGCGGAGATGAACGTCACCACCTTCGAGGCGCTCGCCTGTCCGCTGGACGGAACCCCCCTGCGGCGCGAAGGCTCGACCTGGCGTTGCCCTGCCGGGCACAGTTACGATATCGCGCGGCAGGGACATGTCCATCTGCTGCCCGTGCAGCAGAAGCGCTCGCGCGGCCCCGGCGACAGCCGGGAGATGGTGGCTGCCCGTCGGCGTTTCCTGAATTCCGGCGCTTACGGCCCCATCGCCGCCGCGGTGAGCAGGGCAGTTCTGGCGCAGGTGCCGGCAGCGACGGCCGCCAGTTGCCTCGATGCCGGCTGTGGTGAGGGCTACTACCTGCGGCAGCTGGCGGCTGCGGGCAGCGATGGGCCGGACTTGGCGCTCATCGGCATCGACATCTCGCGCTGGGCTGTGGCAGCGGCGGCAGGACAGGATCGGCGGCCCAGCTGGGTGGTGGCCAGCAACGCCAACCTGCCCGTGCAGTCGAGAACCCTCGACTGCGTTATCTGCCTCTTCGGTTTTCCGGTCCATGCCGAGTTTGCACGCGTACTCAAGCCGGGCGGCCTGCTGCTGCAGGCCGATGCCGGCGACGACCATCTGCGCGAGCTGCGCGAAATCATCTATCCCAGCCTCAAGCCGCGACACAGTGCCCCTGCGCCGGCGGTCGAGGGATTTGTCGCCCTGCCCGGCGAGCGCGTCCGCTACGCTCTGGATCTGCGCGACAGCGAATCGATCGCCGACCTGCTGGCGATGACGCCGCATCTGTACCGGGCCAGCGCCACGCGCCGCGCGCAGGTCGGCAGGCTGACGGCGCTGTCGGTGACCGTCGATGTCTCCCTGACGCAGTTGCGGCGGGGCGCCTCGGGTTGAGCGCGACCGCCATCTCCCGACCGGCTGGCGACGATTTCATGACGATCTCCCCGGTCGCGGATGGCAATCGGCACGAAACGTGAAATAGTTCCTGGTGCTTCGGCAACCGGCGACGACAGACTCTCGTCGTGGGCAATGGGGTGCGTGCTGGGGTCGTGCGGCAGCCCCGTGGAACTGGTTCGAGCAGGGGGTGCGAGAGCGATGATACGGGTTTGGGGCAAGCAGATGTTCGCCAGCGTGGCATTGCGTCTGGTCGTGGCGATTGCCCTCCCGGGAGCAGTGGCACAAGCAGAGAGCTACATCGAGGCGCCACGGGTGACGGCGGCACTGCAGCAGGGGCACGCTGCCGAGTTCGGCGTCGGCATCAGGCGCAACCCCCTGCTGGCAGTGGCCCTCTATTGTGATGCGGGAACGATGGGCAGCCCGGAAGGCTTCTTCCGTGTCGGCCGCGTACTCGCCAGCGCGCCCCGCCCGCTGCGCAACCCGGCGCTGGCCAACGCCTACCTGGCACTGGCTGCCCGCCTCGGACACCACGAGGCGCTCAGGCTCTACGATTCACGCGTGGCCAGTGCGGTCATCGGGGACGAGTGCGGTGTGTACGGCAGCGGCACCGACGGGACGCGTTTCGACCTCGATGGTTACCTGGCCGGACAGTCCGTGGCGAAGCAGAGGATCGCCCTCCTCATCCGCCGCGCAGCGCGCCAGTATCAGGTCGATCCGCGCCTCGCACTGGCGATCGCCATCGCCGAATCGAATCTCGATGCCGCTGCCGTGTCGCCACGCAATGCGCAGGGCGTGATGCAACTGATCCCGGCAACCCAGGAGCGATTTGGCGTCACCCGTCCGTTCGACCCCGAGCACAACGTCAGGGGCGCACTCGCCTATTTGCGCTGGTTGGACCGGCGTTTCGCGGGCAACTGGCGACTGATTGCCGCCGCCTACAACGCGGGTGAGGGAGCGGTCGATCGTTACAGCGGCGTGCCGCCCTTTGCCGAGACGCAGCAGTACGTGCGCCGTGTCCTGCATTTCTCGGGCTTCGCCACCAAGGAGAGGGGCTGAGGGGCGCCCGGCGCGCCGTTCCGCCACCTTGCTCGCCCCGGGGATGCAGCGTGCGGCTGGCCCCCGTGCAAACGACCCTGGCCCGGTCGCTGCCGAGTGCGGGCGGCGACGCGAGCTGGCTGCCGGGTCCATGCGTCCGACGCCGGCAGGTTCTGCCGCCAACCCGATAGTGCTCAGAGCAACCCCCGGGTGCGCCTCCCGTCGGCATAAAGCATTTTTCTTGCGCTCCATTGCCTCTGTTTGTTGTACTCTTTGCGCCGTCTTCGCCCACCGGTGCATGATCGAAAGACATGTGCGCCGCGAGGATGGTGCCGCGTCGCCCGCGTCCGATCTTCATCAACAGGAGGTATCATGCGTCTTCTAGCCAGGTTGTTGAGTGCCGTCATTCCTCTTTCGCTGCTGCTCTGCGGTCCGGCGGCGGCGCGTGAGTGGGATGCGATCAAACAGTCGGGAACCATCATCGTTGCCACCGAAGGGGGTTTCCAGCCGTTCAACTACTATGATGGGCCGAAGCTCACCGGTTTCGAGGTGGAGCTTGCCGAAGCGATCGCGAAGAAGCTCGGGCTCAAGCTCGAATGGCGCGTGGTTCCGTTCGACGGACAGATTGCCGCACTGAAGCAGGATCGTTTCGACTTTGCCATCGCTTCGCATGGCTATACGGCAGAGCGGGCGAAGTCGGTCGATTTCGCCAATCCGCACTACTGTACCGGCGGTCAGATCGCCGCACACAAGGACGGTCCGCTGACCGTTGCGGCACTGGATGGCAAGACCGTCGGCGTCCAGCTCGCAACCAGCTACGCCGACGCGGCGAAAAAGGTCAAGGGCATCAAGACGATCAAGACCTACAAGGGCGACCCCGAAGCCTTTGCGGCGCTGCGTGCGAAGAAGGTCGATGCCTGGATCTCCGACAAGTTCACCGTCAAGGCGACGCTCGACAAGAACGCCGATGCCGGCATCACTGCCGGCGAGCTGGTGTTCGTCGAGCGCGTGTCGATGATCCTGCGCAAGAACAACAAGGCGCTTGCGGAGCAGCTCAATCAGGGGCTGGCCGAGGTGATGAAGGATGGCACCTACAAGGCACTGTCGGAAAAGTACTTCAAGGAAGACGTTTCCTGCCGTTCCTGAGCCTGAGCTGAGTCGCGCGCGATGAACTGGACCAGGCAGCACCCGGGATGGGCGATGTTCGCCGCCATGATCGGGCTGCTTCTCTTCCTCTGGGGGATGGCGCTGCCGCTCGCGGCAGCGCCATCCCCCATCGGGCCAGCGGCCGAGCAGTTTGCCGACGGGGCGAGAATCACCGTCGGGCTGACCTTGATCGCCGGCAGCGCCGGCGTCCTGATCGGCGTCCTCGCCGGCCTCGGCAAGCTGTCGCGCTTCTGGCCACTGCGCTGGCTCTGCGACAGCTACGTCTGGCTGATTCGTGGCACCCCCCTGCTGCTGCAGATTCTGTTCGTCTGGCTGGCCTTGCCGACGATCATGCCCGAAGGAGTGGAACTGTCCGATTTCGCCTGCGCGGCGATCGCCCTGTCGCTCAATGTCGGTGCCTACAACACCGAGTGCGTGCGGGCGGGGATCCTTGCCGTGCCGCACGGTCAGGTCGAGGCCGCGCGCGCCCTCGGACTGACGCCGCTGCAGACGTTCATGGACGTGATCCTGCCGCAGAGCATGCGCGTGGCGCTGCCGGCACTGGCCAACAACCTGGCCTCCCTGGTCAAGGATTCGTCTCTCGCCTACGCCATCAGCGTCGTTGAACTGACCATGGTCGGTTACCGGGTGCAGGCCGAGAGCTATCAGCCCATCCCGGTGTTCGTGACCATTGCCGCCATCTACCTGATCCTGACCACGGCCTTCACGACGCTGACGGCCGCGCTCGAGGCGCAACTCGATGTCGGCCAGAAGCGCTAGCGGGAGTCGCCATGAACTCTGAAGCCGTTCCCCGACCGATCATCGAGGCGCGCGCGATCGGCAAGCGCTTTGGCGCCTTCCATGCGCTCAGGGACGTCTCGGCGACGTTCCACGAGGGGCAGGTCACCGCCATCGTCGGACCTTCGGGATCCGGCAAATCGACCTTCCTGCGCACCCTGAACCGCCTCGAAGCGCACGATTCGGGCGAGATCGTCATCGACGGCATCGTCCTCAGCGACGACATCAAGAACCTGAACGCCATCCGCCGCGAGGTGGGGATGGTCTTCCAGAGCTTCAACCTGTTCTCGCATCTCACCATTCTGCGCAACCTGACGCTGGCGCCGATGCGCGTGCGCAGGATGGCGAGGGCCGCTGCCGAAGAGAAGGCGATGAACCTGCTCGAGCGGGTGGGGCTGAAGACCCAGGCCAGCAAATATCCCGTACAACTGTCCGGCGGCCAGCAGCAGCGGGTGGCGATCGCCCGCGCGCTGGCGATGGACCCGAAGGTGCTGCTGTTCGATGAGCCCACTTCGGCGCTGGACCCGGAAATGGTCAACGAGGTGCTGGCGGTGATGCGCGAACTGGCCTACAGCGGCATCACCATGCTCGTGGTGACGCATGAGATGGGTTTCGCGCGCGAGGTCGCCGATCGCGTCATCTTCTTCGACGAAGGAGTGATTCTTGAAGACACCACGCCGGAGAGCTTCTTTTCGAATCCCGGGCATGAGCGGGCCAAGGCCTTCCTGTCACAGGTCCGGCACGGTTTCTGAGCATTTGCGGCGGCCTCGGTCCGGCAGCCCGGCTGGCGGCCGCTGCCGCAACCCGGGTTGACGGGCCCGCTACGGCCACTTGCGGCGGCAAGGGGCCGCAGCCTCGATGCCTGGCTCAAGTGGGAGCGGTGCTGCCTGGCGGCCACATCCTCGCTGCCGGATCCTGCCGGTAGAAGCACGCCAGGTTGGCATAGAGACCCGGAAATTCGGCGCGCAGCCGTTGCGGCGTTTCGAAGAAGGCTTCACTCATGACGGCGAAGAACTCGCCGGGGTTCTCGGCGGCGTAGGGATCGAAGACGGTTTCCTCGCCGCCGCGGTCGGCTCGGTCGACGGCGGCGCAGAAGGCATCGTAGCTGGCGAGAAGAACCCGCTGCCATTCCGCGGCCGCGATGCCCGGCGGCAGTGGCGGCATGCCGTTGGCTTCGCCGTTGCGCATGTCGAGCTTGTGCGCGAACTCGTGGATGACCACGTTGTAGCCGTCACCCGCCATCTGCGCGTCGCGCCAGGAAATCAGCAGCGGCCCGCCATCCCAGGCCTCGCCCGATGCCAGCTCCTGGTATTCGTGCACGACGCCGTACTCGTCCTCGATGCAGCGCGGAATGATGAACTCGTCGGCGTAGACGATGATGCCGACCCAACCGCCGTAGTGGCCGAGACCGAGGTTGAGGATCGGCAGGCAGCCCTGGACGGCGATCGAGACGCAGATGGCGTCGTTCAGTTCGAGGCCGGCGACGGCGGTGAACTCCTTCTCGGCGAGGAACTCCTCGGCCAACCGCCGCAGGCGCAGTTGTTCGTCGCTGTCGAGACAGGAAACGAAAGGCAGTTGCGAGCTGACGTCACGCCACAGTGCCTCGGGGATGCGTGCAGGTTCGTGGCGGTTCCTCAGCCAGCCGAACAGCTTGCCGATCATGCCGTTCGCGTCCCTGCGCGTGCCGCTGTAGTCATGTAGATGCCGGCGAAGATCAGCGCGATCCCCAGATAGTGATACCGCTGCGGCGTCTCGGCGAGGAAGATGGCCGAGAGGATGGTGGCGAAGACCGGCATCAGGTGCAGGAAAAGGCTGGCCTTGCTGGCGCCGACTTCGCCGACGGCGCGATTGTAGAAGACGTAGCCGAGGAAACCGGGGAAGATCCCCGTGTAGGCGATTCCCGCCAGCGCGCCTGGCGAGACGCTGATCGTCCGCCCCTGGGAAAGCTCCCAGGCGTAGGCCGGCGCCAGCGCCAGCAGGCCAACGAGGGTGAATGCGGCAAGCAGCAGCATGGGGTCGACAGCGGCCGGTCGCCACTGCAGTCCGATCGTGTACAGCGCCCAGGTGAAGACGGCGACGAGCATCCACAGGTCGCCGACGTTGAAGCTCAGTTGTCCGAGGCTGGCGGGATCGCCACGGCTGACGATGATGCTGACACCGCAAAAGGAGATGAGCACGCCGAGCCAGTCGATGGTCCGCAAGTGCTTGCCGAGGAAGGCCCAGGAGAGGGTGATGGTGGCGATCGGAATGAAGGAATTGAGCAGCGCGGCGTTGGTTGCCGGGGTGTATTGCAGTCCGATGTAGGCCAGCGTGTTGTAGCCGCCAACACCGAGCAGCCCGAGCACGCTCACTGCTTTCCAGCTCGTGCGCAGCAGCGGCCATTGCGCCCGCAGGTGCGGCAGCGCCAACGGCAGAACGAGCGCGAAGGCGATTGCCCAGCGCCAGAAGGCGAGCGACAGCGGCGGCACCTGCTCACGCAGCGCGCGACCGATGACCATGTTGCCGGACCAGAAGAGAACCGTCAGGACGAGCAGCAGGTAGGGGTTCTGCAGGCGATCGCGCATCGCTGTCTGGGAGCGGCAAAAGGCGCATTATGCATCAATGGCCGCCAGCGCCCTTATAATGAGCCGATGGTGTCGGTCGTCCACTCGCTCGCCGCACACGGCGATCCCGTTCAGTCGCTGCAGGCGCTCGCCGACGGCCTGCCGACGACGGCCGCAGATCGCTTGTGGCGGGCAGTCGAGCATGCCCGCCCGCTCTATGCCGAGCGCCTGCTGGGCAGCGGCGAGGAGGTCTGGGGACATGCGCTGGGAATGGCCCTGATCGTCGCCGGACTAAAGCTCGACGTCGATTCGCGGCTGGCGGCGCTGCTCTTTGCCGTACCGGCGCTGCAGGAACGCGGCTTGGCGCAGATCGAGGCACACTTCGGAGACGGCGTTGCCCAGTTGGTCGACGGCATCTCGCGGCTCAATCGCATGCGTCCGATCACGCGCAGCTTCACGGCGCATTCGGCGGCGAGCGGTGAGCGCAACGCGCAGGAGATGAAGGCGCAGGTCGAGATCCTGCGCAAGATGCTGCTGGCGACGGTCGAGGACATTCGCGTCGTCCTGCTGCGCCTCGCTTCGCGGACGCAGACCTTG
Source organism: Candidatus Accumulibacter conexus (assembly GCA_017592775.1). Classification (GTDB taxonomy): domain Bacteria; phylum Pseudomonadota; class Gammaproteobacteria; order Burkholderiales; family Rhodocyclaceae; genus Accumulibacter; species Accumulibacter conexus. Next base: position 13,381 of record JAGFNJ010000015.1, read on the forward strand.
CGGCATTACGCCGCCGAAGCGGACGAGTTGCGCTTGCCGGTGGCACGCGAAACGCTCGAGCTGTACGCCCCGCTGGCCAACCGCCTCGGCGTCTGGGAGCTGAAGTGGGAACTCGAAGACCTTTCGTTCCGCTTCCTGCACCCGGAGATTTACAAGGAAATCGCGCGCCAGCTCGACGAGAAGCGCGCCGAGCGCGAGCAGTTCATCGCTGCGGCGATCGCCCGCCTGAGAGACGAGTTGCAGGCCGCCGGTGTCGACAGCGCCGAGGTTTATGGTCGCCCGAAGCACATTTACAGCATCTGGAACAAGATGCGCAACAAAGGGGTGGGTTTCGCCGAGGTCTATGATGTGCGCGCACTTCGCGTCATCGTCGGCGAGGTGCGTGACTGCTACACGGCGCTCGGCATCGTGCACCACATCTGGTCGCCGATCGCCAAGGAGTTCGACGACTACATCGCGCATCCGAAGGGCAACGACTATCGCTCGCTGCATACCGCGGTGCACTGCGCCGATGGCCGCGCGCTCGAAGTGCAGATTCGCACACGCGACATGCACCGGCATGCCGAGCTCGGCGTCGCCGCACACTGGCGTTACAAGGAGGGCAGCAAGACGACGCCCGAGGACCGCTACGACGAGAAGATCGCCTGGCTGCGTCAGTTGCTCACCTGGCGCGACGAGGTGTCCGACTCATCGGACTGGGTCAGGCATTACAAGCAGGCTGCCTTCGACGAGACGGTCTATGTCCTGACACCACAGGGGCGCGTCGTCGACCTGCCGCGGGGTGCGACGCCGGTCGATTTCGCCTATCGCGTGCATACCGACGTCGGGCATCGCTGCCGCGGCGCCAAGGTGAACGGTGCGCTGGTGCCGTTGAATACCCAGTTGGCGACCGGGCAGCGCGTCGAGATCGTCCTTGCCAAGCATGGTGGGCCGTCGCGTGACTGGCTCAATCCGGCGCTCGGCTATCTGTTCACCCATCGCTCGCGAAGCAAGGTCCGGCAGTGGTTTGCCGGCCTGGCACTCGAGGACACCCTGGCCGAAGGGCGGTCGCTGGTGCTGCGTGAACTGCAGCGGCTCGGGCAGCCCGGGCTCAACCTCGACGACCTCGCTGTCCGGCTCGGCCTGGGACGCAGCGAGGACCTCTTCATCGCCATGGCGCGGGCGACGCTGAACATGCGCCAGTTGCAGGCGGCGGTGCGTGCCGGCGAGGTGCCGGGCGAGGAACGCGCCGGCGACGAACTGACGGTTCGCCGGCAACGCGACAGCGACGTCGCCGAGAAGGGCATCCTGATCGTCGGTGTCGGCCGCCTGCTGACGCAGCTCGCCGGGTGCTGCAAGCCGGCGCCACCGGACCCGATCGTCGGTTTCGTCACGCGTGGCCGCGGCGTGTCGGTCCATCGCGCCGATTGCAGCAATTTCGTCCACATGCGGGCGATGCACCCGGAGCGGGTGATCGAGTCCACCTGGGGCGGCAGCACCGATGGCGTCTTTGCCGTGGACATCGTCGTCGATGCCCATGACCGACAGGGTCTGCTGCGTGATGTCTCGGACGTGCTCGCGCGCGAGAAGATCAATGTCATCGCAGTAAACACGCAGTCGCGCCAGGGCAACGCGCACATGAGCTTCACCGCCGAGGTCGCCAGCGTGCCGCAACTCGAACGGACACTCGTCCTGCTGCACGCCGTGCAGGGCGTGGTCGGCGCGCGCCGCGCCTGAGTCGGCCCGGCGCCGCCGTGCAGCAGACCCCTTCTAGGCCTTGAGCAGCTCGATCAGTTCGGCCTGTGACGAATGCGGGCTGGTGCGCGAGCCGCGCTTCTGGTGGTAGCTGCCATCCGGCCCGAGTTCCCAGGCCAGCGTGTTGTCGCTGAGGTAGATCTGCAGGCCCTCGCTCATCACACGCCGTTTGAGCTTGCGATCGAGTACCGGAAACGCCAGTTCGATACGGCGAAAGAAGTTGCGATCCATCCAGTCGGCGCTCGACAGATAGACCTTCTCCTCGCCGCCGGCGTAGAAGTAGAAGACGCGATGGTGTTCCAGCTGGCGACCGATGATCGAGCGGACGCTGATGTTCTCCGACAGGCCCTTGACACCCGCGCGCAGCCCACAGACACCGCGAACGATGAGGTCGATCTTGACGCCTGCCTGCGAGGCCTCATAGAGGGTCGCGATGGTTTCCGGTTCGAGCAGCGAATTCATCTTGGCGATGATCCGCGAACGCTTGCCGGCACGTGCCGCTTCGGCTTCGGCGCGGATCCCCGCGACGACGTTGGGCTGCAAGGTGAAGGGCGCCTGCCACAGGTGTGTCAGCGTCTGCGCGCGGCCGAGGCCCGTGAGCTGCTTGAAGACCTCGTTGGTGTCAGCGCCGATCTCCTCGTTGCAGGTCAGGAGGCCAAAGTCGGAGTACAGGCGGGCAGTCTTCGGATGGTAGTTGCCGGTTCCGAGATGCACATAACGGCGCAGGATGCTGCCGCCGCCGTTGCTCTCCTCACGACGGACGACCATCAGCATCTTGGCATGGACCTTGTACCCGAAGACGCCATAGACGACATGGGCACCGACCTCTTCGAGCTTGGTCGCCCAGCCGATGTTCGCCTCCTCGTCGAAGCGCGCCATCAGTTCGACGACAACCGTGACCTCCTTGCCGTTCTGCGCTGCCCGCAGCAATGACTGCATCAGGACCGAATCGGTACCCGTGCGATACACCGTCATCTTGATCGCCACCACCTGCGGGTCGACCGCCGACTGTTCGAGCAGTTCGATCACCGGATTGAAGCTCTGGTAGGGGTGGTGCAGCAGGATGTCACCGCTGCGGATGCCGTCGAAGACGCTCTGGCTCTTGTGCAGGGCCTTCGGCAGGCCTGGCGTGAAGGGCTGGAACTTGAGATCCTGGCGCAGCACCCAGTCCGGAACCTGCATCAGGCGAACCAGGTTGACCGGACCGGCAACACGGTAGAGGTCGGTCTCGGTCAGATTGAACTGGCCGAGCAGGAACTGGGTCATCGCCTCCGAGCAACTGTTCGCCACTTCCAGACGGACGGCGTCGCCGAAATGGCGCTGCGGCAACTCGCCCTGGATCTTGGCGCGCAGGTTCTTCACTTCTTCCTCGTCGACGAAGAGGTCGCTGTTGCGCGTGACGCGGAACTGGTAGCAACCAAGCACCTTCATGCCGGCGAACAGTTCATGCACGAACTCGTGCAGGATCGACGACAGGAAGACGAAGGAATACTCGCTTTCGCCGAGTTCGCGCGGCAGGCGGATGACTCGCGGCAGGACGCGCGGCGCCTGCACGATCGCTGCGCCGGAGCTGCGCCCGAAGGCATCGCGCCCTTCGAGTTCGACGGCAAAATTGAGACTCTTGTTGAGCACGCGCGGGAAGGGGTGCGATGGGTCGAGACCGATCGGCGTGATGACCGGCATCACCTCGCGGAAGAAGAAGTCCCTGATCCAGTCGCGCTGTTCGGCGTTCCAGTCTGCCCGCTTGAGGAAGCGGATGCCCTCGGCAGCAAGCTGCGGCAGTACTTCGTCGTTCAGCAGGCCATACTGCTCCTTGACTATGGCATGAACCTCGTCGCTCACCAGCTGATAGACCTCGCGCGCCGTCTTGCCGTCGGTGGTGATCGCCACCGAGTTCAGCTTGAGTTGTTCCTTGATGCCCGCCTCACGGATCTCGAAGAACTCGTCCAGGTTGCTGCTGACGATGCAGAGGAAGCGCAGCCGCTCGAGCAGGGGGGTACGCGGGTTCTTCGCCTGCCACAGGACCCGCCGATTGAACGCCAGCAAGCTCATCTCGCGATTCTGGAAGTACTCCGGGGGAAAGCCCGCGGGTGCCTGAAGGGGAGGAGTTTCGCTGGTCGTGGCAACTATGTTCATCGATTCGTTCCGTCAAGAAAGTGGCTCGGGCAAGGGTTCAATTGCAGGCGGACATATTACAGCCATAGGCCGCGTGCGGGTCTGCGTGGCTGCCATTTTCTTCCTTGCCGGCGGTCCGTGGCGCGCCGTCGCGTCTGCATGCCGGTTGCCAGGGGTGACAGCGGTGAAGCCCGGGGATGCTAGAATGCTCGGCCCAAGCAGACCGACTCGCACGCGAGCGAACAAGAGCAGCCATGAGTTTCGAACTGATTGCCGGGGTGGACCTCGGTTCCAACAGCTTCCGCGTCCAGGTCGGGCGGATCGTTGGCGACCAGATTCACCCGCTGGATACGCTGCGCGAGACGGTCCGGCTGGGTTCCGGTCTCACCCGCGAGAAGTTGCTCGATCATGCGTCGCAGCAGCGTGCGATCGCCGCGCTGCGCCGTTTCGGCGAGCGTCTGCGCGGTTTTGCGCCGGACGCCGTGCGAGCGGTGACGACCGATGCCATGCGCGTAGCGCGGAACGCGCCGCTGGTGCTGTTGCAGGCAGAGGCAGCACTCGGCTTTCCGATCGAGATCATTGGCGGACGGGAGGAAGCGCGGCTGATCTTCATCGGTGCCGCGAACGCCCTGCCGGCAGCCAGCCATCGCCGGCTGGTGGTCGATATCGGTGGCGGCTCGACGGAGTTCATCATTGGCGAGGGTACCGAGCCGGTGTTGATGGAATCCCTGTTCATGGGCGGCATCAGCTATCGGCAACGCTTCTTTCCCGACGGCAAGGTGGACAAGAAGCGCCTCTATGCGGCCGAGGTGTCGGCGGCGCGCGAGGTCGAGGCCATCGTGGTGGACTATCAGCGCTGTGGCTGGGGCGAGGCGGTGGGATCCTCCGGATCGGCACAGGAACTGGCGACGTTGCTGGAGATGAACGCTCTCAACCCGCAGGGAGAGAACGGCATCACCCGCGAGGGACTGGCGAGGATGCGTCAGTTGCTCATTCGCGCCGGTTCGGCGGAGGCGCTGAACCTCAAGGGCATGCGTCCGGATCGCTGCCTGATCCTGCCCGGCGCCATCGCCATCATGTCGGCAGTGTTCGCCGAAATGGGGCTCGAGCGGATGACCTACTCCGATGGTGCGTTGCCGCTGGGCGTGCTCTACGACCTGCTCGGGCGCTTCGCTCATCACGATACGCGCGACACGACGGTGGCCGAGTTCATGCAGCGTTATCAGGTGGACGAGACCCAGGTCAGGCGGGTCGAGCGCACGGCCCTGCTCATTCTTGGCCAGATGATCAAGCTCGATGACGTTGCGCACGAGAACGATGTGCACTTCCTGCGCTGGGCCGTCTCGCTGCACGAGATCGGCGTCTCGGTGGCGCACAGCCAGTTCCACAAGCACGGCGCGTACATTCTCGGACACGCCGACATGTCGGGGTTCTCGAAACGTGATCAGGCACGGCTTGCGCTGCTGGTTCTCGGCCAGCGCGGCAAGCTGCAGAAGCTCGCGGCAATGCCGGCCGGCGATCCCAACTGGCGCCTCCTCTTCTGTCTGCGGCTGGCGGCGCTGTTGCACCGTGCGCGTGACGATCAGCCGCTGCCCGAGATGTCGGTCCGGGAGGCGGCCGATGGCTTCGAACTCGACCTGCCGGCGCGCTGGCAGGCGGGCAATCCGATCACCGCCACGGCGCTGGCGGATGAAGTGCTTTTCTGGCGTCGCATCGGCATCACGCTGAAGATCGGCACGGTGCCTCGCGACAGGGTGCTGCAGTTGGAGCTGTTGCAGAAATCGTAGCAGGCGCGCGGGCGAAAGTGGCGGCCCGCAGGAGACCAGGGAATTGCTTTCCCGAGAGAGGAGTGAGCGAGTGAAGAGCACGTCGGCGCCGCCCGGCAGCCGAACCGTAGCCGGCGACTGATCCCGGCAATGGCGGCGGCGACCATCGATGTTGTCGATAAGACGGGCGTCCGGCAGTTGGTGCTCGCTGGTGACTGGCGCCTGGCGACCATGCCGCAGCCGATCGCGGAATTCGAGTTGCACCTGCGGCAACTGGCTGCCGGCAACCCCGACTGGGAATTGCGCTCGATCTCGCGTCTCGACAGCGCCGGCGCGACCGTGCTCTGGCGGGCCTGGGGCAGACAGTGGCCGGCCGCGCTGGCGCTGTCGGCCGAGCACCGGGCCTTGCTCGAACGGGTGGCGTCGATCGCCCGCGAGCCGGAGGCTCCGGCAGCGCGTGATCCACTGGCGTGGATCACGGCACTGGGACAGCTTTCGCTGGCAGCGCAGCGGCATTTGTCCGAGATCATCGCCCTTATCGGCCAACTGGTCCTCGATCTCGGCTACCTCTGCCTGCACCCGCGCGAGATTCCTTGGCGGGAGTTCTCGGCCAACCTCTACAAGAGCGGCGCGCTGGCCTTGCCGGTGATTGCGCTGATCGGTTTCCTCATCGGCATCGTCCTGTCGTACCTGTCGGCACTGCAGTTGAAGACCTTCGGCGCCGACGTCTTCATCGTCAATCTGCTCGGCATCAGCATCGTTCGCGAACTGGGTCCGATGCTGGTCGCGGTGCTGGTCGCCGGACGTTCCGGTTCGGCGATGACCGCCCAGATCGGCGTCATGCGCGTGACGGAGGAGATCGATGCCCTGGCGACGATGGGGGTTTCGCGCAGTCAGCGCCTGCTGCTGCCGAAGGTGCTGGCGCTCGCCGTCGCGATGCCGCTGCTGGTGATCTGGTGCTCGGCCGCCGGCATCATCGGCGGCATGATCGCTGCCAAGCTGCAGATGGGCCTCTCCTACGGCTTCTTCATCGACACGCTGCCGCGCGTGGTGCCGGTGGCGAACGTCTGGATCGGCCTCTGCAAGGGACTGGTATTCGGCGTGCTCATCGCGCTGATCGCCTGCCATTTCGGGCTCCGGGTCAAACCCAACACCGAGAGCCTGTCGGCGCTGACGACCAGTTCGGTGGTATGCTCGATCACCGTTGCGATACTCGTCGACGCGGTCTTCGCGGTCGCGACACGCGGCCTCGGACTGCCGTAGTGAACGCACCGCCCGCCGCCAGCCAGGCGCTGCCACCGGTGATCGAGATCCGGGGGCTGTACACGCAGTTCGATGATCTCGTCGTTCACCGCGATATCGATCTCGACATCGAAGCGGGGCAGATGCTTGGCCTGGTCGGTGGCTCGGGCAGCGGCAAGACGACCTTGCTGCGCGAGATGGTCGGGCTGCTGGCGCCGAGCAGGGGAAGCGTGCGACTGTTTGGCCAGTCGGTGCTCGATACCGATCCGCAGCGCCGGCGCGCACTGCGGCGCCGCTTCGGCATGCTCTTCCAGCAGGGAGCGCTGTTCTCGGCGCTGTCGGTCTTCGACAACATTGCTTTTCCCTTGCGGGAACTGCACACTCTCGACGAGGGGATGGTGGCTGATCTGGTCTTTCTCAAGCTCGCCATGGTCGAACTCGAAGCGCGGCATGCGCGGCTGATGCCCGCCGAGTTGTCGGGCGGCATGGTCAAGCGCGTGGCGCTGGCGCGCGCCCTGTCGCTCGAGCCCGAACTGCTGGTTCTCGACGAGCCGACGGCCGGCCTCGATCCTGATCGCAGCGAGAGTTTCGTCAAGCTGTTGCGTATCTTGCAGAAGGAACTGGGTTTCACGGTGGTGATGGTGACGCACGACCCCGAGACGCTGGCCGGGCTGGCAACCCGCCTGGCGGTTCTCGCCGACCAGCGGATCGTCGCCTGTGGCACGGCCGCCGAGGTGGCGGCGGTCGATCATCCCTTCGTGCGCAACTTCTTTGGTTCCGGTCGTGGGGCGGCGGCGATCCGCCAGCGGCAGGGCTGAGGGGTTGTCAAGAAATCGTCGCGAGCAGGCCGGGATCCAAGGTGCGAGCGAGCGAACGACGAGACGTGTCAGATGGAAGGCGAGGAGTGAGCGAGTGAGCAACGCCGCAGATCGGTCGCGCAACAGATTGATGCACAACCTCTGAACATGGAGAACAGGGCACATGCGCTGGTGGCCGGCGTGTTCACTCTGCTGCTTGGTCTGGCAGTGGTCCTGGCTGTCTGGTGGTTCGGTGGCAAACACGAAGCGACAACGGACTACACGGTGGTCAGCCGGCACAATGTCACCGGCCTCAACCTGCAGGGGCAGGTACGTTATCGCGGCATCCGGGTGGGCAAGGTGGAAGCCATTGAGCTCGATCCTGCGGAGGTGCGCAACATCCTGATCCGGATCAGTGTGGACCGCAACGTCCCGGTGACCCGGAGCACCACCGCGCGCCTTGGTTATCAAGGCGTCACGGGTATCGCCCACATCCTGCTCGAGGACAATGGGAAGGACCCGACGCCGCTTGCCGGCGACGACGGCGGGCTGCCGCGCATCACGATGCAATCGTCGCTGATCGAAGAGCTGTCGGACGTCGGCGGCGCAACGCTGCGCCAGGCGCGGGACTTTCTCGAGCGGGCAAACCTCGTTCTCGATGACGACAACCGGCGGCACTTGGCTGCGATTCTTGGCAATCTTGAAGCGACGACGAGGAGTACCAACGAGGCGGCGCTGCAGTTGCGCAAGTTGCTGTCGGACGAGAACCTGCGCCTGCTGAACAGCACGCTGGCGCGCGCCGATCAGGCGGCGGCCGAAGCGGCGCCACTGTTGCTCGAGTCGCGTCGCCTGGTCGGCAGCCTGCAGCCGGTGAGCGAACGTCTTGGGCGGCTGATCGGCGAACCCTCGCCCGGCGGCATCGCAGCCCTGGTGACGCGTCTCGACGAGGTCGGCAGCGATCTGTCGGCGAATTCGCGCCAGCTCAACCGGGTGCTGCAGATGCTTGAGGAGTCGCCGCAGAGCATCGTCTTCGGCCCACCACGGCATGCACCCGGCCCCGGTGAGGCCGGTTTTGTCGCGCCGACGATGTCCGGGGAGAGTCGATGAAGAGCTTTGTGAGCCTTCTTGCCGCGAGCCTGCTGGTGGCCTGCAGCGGCGGCCTGCGCAGTCCGCAGCCGACGGATTCCTATGATTTCGGGCCGCCCCCGACACGGCTGACCGACGGGAGCCGCTGGTCCGGGGTCGCACTCGAGATCAGGATGCCGTATTGGTTCGATGCGCTGACGATCGAGTATCGCCTGCTCTACGACAACCCGCTCATGTTGCGCAGCTACGCTGCGAGCCGTTGGGCCGCGGCCCCAGGCCAACTGCTCGCGCAGCGGCTGCGGCAGCAACTCGGCCTCAGCGGTGCCCGCGGCCGGAACGTGGAGGCCTGTCTGCTGCGCATCGAGCTGCAGGAGTTGTCGCAGCTTTTCGCTACGCCGCAGCAGAGCAGCGCGCTGCTGCAAGGGCAGGCGACACTGCTCGACACCAAACAGCGGATCATCGCCGAGCAAGTGCTGCAAGTCGAACGACCGGCTGCCACTGCCGACGCGCGCGGTGGCGTCACCGCGATGGCGGCGGCGAGCGTGGAACTCGGCAGGGAACTGCTGGCCTGGTTGAATGATGTCGAGAAACGTGGCAGGCTGAAGGACTGCCGTGCCACGGCTGAGCAACATCAATAACACTCACTGTCAGAGAGGAGAAGCTGGGGATGTCGAATATCTACCGGGTGGGGCTTGACAAGAATCCTGCCAACTACACGCCACTCACGCCGCTGACCTTCCTCGAGCGCAGCGCCTATGTCTATCCCGACCGTGTCGCGGTGATTCATGGGCAACGGCGGCAGAGCTGGCTGCAGACCTTCACCCGCTGCCGGCAGCTCGCATCGGCCCTCGTCGCGCACGGCATCGGCGAAGGCGATACGGTGGCGGCGATGCTCAACAACACGCCGGAAATGATCGAGTGCCACTTCGGCGTGCCGGTCACTGGGGCGGTGCTGAACACGCTGAACACCCGGCTCGACGCCGAGACGATCGCCTTCATGCTCGAGCACGGTGAGGCCAGGGTGCTGCTCACCGACCGCGAGTATTCGTCCACCGTACGCAAGGCGCTGGCCAGATGTCGGCGCGAGATCCTGGTGATCGATGTCGACGATCCGGAGTACGGCGGCCCCGGTGATCGGCTGGGGACGCGCGAGTACGAGGAGTTCATCGCCGGCGGCAGCCCCGACTTCCCGTGGCGTGGTCCGGCAGACGAGTGGGAAGCGATTTCGCTCAATTACACATCCGGTACCACCGGCAATCCGAAGGGCGTCGTGTACCACCATCGCGGGGCTTACCTCAATTCGATGAGCAACATCGTCAGCTGGGGCATGCCGCCGCACGCGGTCTACCTGTGGACGCTGCCGATGTTTCACTGCAACGGCTGGTGCTTCGTGTGGACCATGGCTGCCAACGCGGGTACCAATGTCTGCCTGCGCCGCGTGGATCCGAAGCTGATATTCGATGCCATGCGCGACCACGGGGTGACCCACTATTGCGGGGCGCCGATCGTGCATAGCCTGATGGCCAATTCTCCGGCCGAACTGCGTGCCGGAATCAGCCAGAAGGTCTGCGGGCTGATCGCCGCTGCACCACCGCCGGCTGCCGTGATCGAGGCGATGGCCAACATCGGGATCGACCTGACGCACGTCTACGGCCTCACCGAAACCTACGGCCCGGCAGCTGTCTGTGCCAAGCACAGCGACTGGAGCAGCCGTCCGCTGGCCGAGCAGGTCGACCTCAATGGCCGCCAGGGGGTACGCTACCATGCACAGGAAGGGATCACTGTCCTCGATCCGGTCAGCATGGCTGCCGTGCCATGGGACCGCGAAACGATGGGCGAGATCATGTTCCGCGGCAACCTGGTGATGAAGGGCTACCTGAAGAATCCGAAAGCGACCGAAGAGTCCTTTGCCGGCGGCTGGTACCACACGGGCGACCTGGCCGTCATGCACCAGGATGGCTATGTCAAGATCAAGGATCGCTCCAAGGACGTGATCATCTCGGGCGGCGAGAACATCTCGTCGATCGAGGTCGAGGACGTGCTCTACAAGCACCCGGCCGTGATTGCCGCGGCGGTCGTCGCAACCCCTGATCCGACTTGGGGAGAGGTACCCTGCGCATTCCTCGAGTTGCGCGAGGGCTGCACGGTCAGCGAACAGGAAGTGATCGAGTTCTGTCGGCAGCACATGGCGCGCTTCAAGGTGCCAAAGCGGGTTGTCATCTGCACGCTGCCGAAGACCTCGACCGGCAAGATCCAGAAGTACGTGCTGCGCGAGCAGGCGAAGTCCTCTGCCGCCATCGAGTGAGCAACTGCCGTTTGCCGACCGGTTGCCGACAGCGGCCGGTCGGCGGCTTCGCAGTCCCGCACGATAGTGGCAGCGATCAACCATGAGGAAAAAAGGATGAACACATCGACCCCGGCTGAACCCTACGTCCTGCGCGTCGATGAGCAGGGCATCAGCACCCTGACGCTGAACCGCGGCAGCCAGTTCAACGCCTTGTCGAGGGCGATGATCGGCGCCTTGCAGAAGGAGCTGGACGCGATTGCGGCTGACCCTGCGCTGCGCGTCGTCGTCATTGCCGGAGCCGGCAAGGCCTTCTGTGCCGGTCACGATCTGAAGGAGATGCGGGCGAATCATGACCAGGCCTTCATGCAGGATCTGTTCCGCAGTTGCGGCCGCATGATGATGAGCCTGACGCAGATGCCGCAACCGGTGATCGCGCGCGTCCATGGCATTGCCACTGCGGCCGGCTGCCAGCTCGTTTCGATGTGCGACCTGGCAGTTGCCGCCGACAGCGCGCGCTTCGCCACGTCGGGGATCAACGTCGGCCTTTTCTGCGCTACGCCGGCGGTCGGCCTGTCGCGCAACCTGGGCCGCAAGCAGGCACTCGAGATGCTCCTCACCGGCAATTTCATCGATGCCCAGGCGGCGCTGCAGCAAGGGCTGGTCAACCGCGTCGTCGCCAGCGACGCGCTCGATGCCGAAGTGGGGCTTCTCGCACGGTCGATCCTGGCCAAATCAGCGGTAGCCATCGGCATGGGCAAGCAGATGTTCTACCGACAGCTTGAGATGGGGCTCGAGGCAGCCTATCAGTACGCTTCGGAAGTGATGGCCTGCAACATGATGACCGAAGATGCCGGGGCAGGCATCGACGCCTTCATCGACAAGCGTCAGGTGGAATGGAAGGGGCGCTAGCCCGGTGGTCCCCTGCTGTGCCGACGTACAGCGACGGTGGCGTGACCCTGCTACCGTCGCCCGGCGGTACCCTCGTCTGGACTGGAGTCGCTCGTTGATCGCGCCGCGACGACGCGATCATGGCCGGCCGCAGCGGCGGACTGCAGTGCCTGCGCGGCGCGCTTGAGCAGGTCGTCGGTCGAGCGATCGCTGGCCATGACTTCACTGGCACCGGCGCTGATGCTGAAGCGGACAGTGCCGTTCTCCGTTGCGATGGCGATTTCGCCGATCTGGGCACGGATGCGCTCGGCGACCAGGAGCGCCTCGGCGATCTCGGTATCGGGCAGCAGAACGGCGAACTGGCCGCCGCCAAAACGGGCCAGCAGGTCCCGCTGACGCAGTGCGCGTTTGGCAGCCTGGGCGACGGCAAGCAGCACCTGGTCACCGACGGCATGGCCGTAGCCGTCGTTGATGCGGCGGAAGAAATCGATGTCGATGAGCATGACGGCGAGCGGCAAGTGTCGACGCTGCCGCAACACGAGTTCGTCGGCGAGGGTTGCGACGAAGTGCTGCCGGCTGCTGACGCCCGTAAGCTGGTCCGAGATCGCCAACTCCTGCAGTTGTACGCTGTGCTCGGCGAGCGTGCGCAGCAGGCGCAACGATCGCCAGGCAACCACGGCCAGCGGGATCGTCATTCCGAGCGCCAGCAGAATGGTCCACAAGCCTTGTCGTTGCCAGACTGCGAGCGCGACATCGTAGTCCTCGAGAACGACGACGACGAGCGGCAAGTCGGGCAGCAAGGAGTAGCCCACCAACATCCGCGGATGCTTGCCACTGCGCTCATCGAGAACGACGAAGGCGCGCGACTGCTGCGGCAGGTGCCGGTTGAACAGCGGCCCTCCGGCAAGCGAGTGAGCGCGTTGCTGGTCCTCGGCAGCCTGCGCCAGAACCGTGCCGTCAAGGGAGAGCAGGACAATCGCGCCGCCCGGTCGCAGTCGCTCGGAGTCGTAGATGTGGCGCAGCGCTTGTGGGTCGACCATCGCCACCAGTTGCAGGACGTTCGCGGTCTGGCTGTTCAGCGGCCGGGCGACCGGCAGATGGACGCGGGCCGTCGCCGGGTCAGTCATCGGCTGCCCGATCGTCAGCCGGGCGCCGCCCGACGGGCGATCTGAACGGTCACTGCCAGCCGCTGGCGTCGGCGACGAGGGGTCCGTGCCGGTGGCCGCGAACGATCGGCCAGCGGCTGCGAGAAGTCGGATGTCGAAGAAGTCGCCGCTGGTCGCCCGCAGACTGTCGAGCAAGCGGCGCAGGTCGGGATCGCTGCGCGGGTCGCGCGTCGGATGGTCCTGCAGCCAGTGTTCGCTCGCGACGAGGACCGTTTCGAGCAGGCGAAACTGTTGCCGCGTCTGCTCCTCGAGCGCGTGCGTCAGGCGCTGCAGCGCCATGCCGGTGGCAGCAATGGTGTCGCGGCGAGCAACGACCAGCGAAGTGATGACTGCCGCCCACAGTCCGGCGAGGAGCAGCAGCGTCAGCAACACGACGGTTCGCGGCCTGGCCCACTCCTCGACGTGCCTGATGTTCTCTCTTTCCATCGCAGCCCCCTCCACTGCGGATTCAGGGAATGGATTCTAGCAGTCGGCCGCTGGCAATCGACGAGAATCGTCGGCGCAGGGTCCACTTTCCAGGCCGTCAGCGGTGCGCAGGGGTGATCGCCTCGCTGGCCGCCCGGTCTGCATCCGTCACCGTCGCGCCCTCGACATCGATGACGTCGGTGAAGAGGTCGATCGCTGTTTCGGCAACCTGCGCCGTGTCATAGAAAGCGTAGGCACCGGCACCGATGGCGCCGACAACGGGAATCCAGCGCGAGATGCCCCGGCCGACCAGGCGCTGCGAGATGTGCAACGCGATCTTGAGGGCAATCGCATTGATTTCCGGACGCGACGCGTGCCGAACGACGAAGCGCTGGCCGATCCTGGCCACCAGATTGGCGACCGCTGGCGTATCGGTATGCCGGAAGAGGCAATACAGCATCTCCTCACGCCCGAGGCCGGCGGTCTTTCCGTAGCAGGCGGCAATATCGGCCACCATCTGCGTCTGCAGCTTCCACAACGAGCGCAGTTCGGGCAACAGCGTGAGCCAGCCAAGTGGACCAGGCGGCAGTGAGAGGCTGCCGGCGGTCATCGCCGCGCTGCGGGTGGCCCTGCGGGCGATGGCACGGGCCCGATCCTGTGGTCTGGCAGCCCGCTGTTCACTGCTGGCCGGCGTGTCGCCAACGAAATCCAGAATCGCCTCGGCGATCGTCCGGCTGGGTTGCAGGCGTGTCGCGTGTCGTGAAGAGCGTTTGGCGGGCATGATGCGGTTCCTTGATGCGTTGGCCTGAAGTGTGCCCCAAAGTCGCCGATCCTGTCATCTGCGCAGGCTGTTGCTGGTGGACAAGAAGGGACAAATGTGCGAGGCTCGCGCGCCGTGCCGATACGGTACGGAATGTTGCCTGGTCGCTGCCTGACCGCCAGTTCGTCGCCGCAGTACCCCAGTCTGCCAAGGGAGGGTGTCGTTTCGTTGCCCATCTTCGATAGTCCATTGATCGTACGCCGCCGGGCACGCCGCCTGCGCCGCCTGCGCGAATCGGACCTGCGTGTCAGCATGCAGTTGCAGCGCATCGTCGTCCGCATTGTCTGGGCCGCCGTCACCGTTCTGGCGCTGATCGGTATCGGGACTGTCGGTTTCTTCAATATCGGCGGTGACCACAGCGACTGGTCGGACGCCCTGTACATGACACTGATCACCATCTCGACGGTCGGCTACGGCGAGATCGTTCCGCTGCCGGCGCTCGGTGACCGCGTCTTCGCTGGCTTCATCGCCATCTCCGGTCTCGGGGCACTGACCTTCCTCTTTACCAGCCTGTCCGTGTTCTTCCTCGAGAAGGATCTCGACCATTCCCTGCGGAGACGACGAATGGAAAAGCGCATCCAGAAACTGCGTCAGCATTTCATCATCTGCGGTTTCGGCAGGGTTGGCCGCAGCGTCGGCGGCGAGTTGCAGAACACCGGCCGGCACTTCGTTGCGATCGACACCGAGGAAGCGCGCTTCGAGGACAATCTCGACAAGTTTCCGGGACTGCTCTGCCTGCAGGGCGATGCTTCCGACGATGACCTCCTCGAGGCAGCCGACATCGTGGACGCCAGGGGCCTGTTTGCGGTGACCGGGGACGATTCGCGCAACCTGATGATCATCATCACCGCTCGCCAGCTCAATCCCGATCTGCGGATCGTCGCGCGAGCACAGGAGGCGCGCAACGTCGAGAAGATGCGCAAGGTTGGCGCCGATGCGGTCATCTCGCCGGATTTCACCGGCGGCATCCGCCTGGCGTCAGCCATGGTGCGGCCGCACGTCGTCAGTTTCCTCGACGAAATGGTTCGTTCCGACAAGAACGTGCGGCTCGAGGAAGTCCACGTTCCAGGGGGCTTTCCTGCCACCCGCGTCGGCGACCTGCGCCTGCGCAGTCCGGACTACATCCTTCTTGCCCTGCGTGATGAGGACGGGAGTTGGGTCTTCAACCCGCGGGTCGACGAGGTCGTCAGCGTCGGCACGACGATCATCGCGCTCGCCAATCCGTCGGGGCGCGCGCAACTCAAGGCGCACCTGATCGAAAGGATTGGCTAGCCTGGGGAAGCGGGCACGGCGCTGCTGCGCGGCTCAATCGGCGACATCGACCGGCTTCTTCGGCATCGCGGGAGGTGCTTGGCCAGCCCTGCGGCGGCGGCGGATCAGCCAGCCGTAGCAACCGAGGTTGATGGCGATCAGGGCGCCCGCCAGGATCAGTTGAACCTCGCGCGTCAGCCCAGACGGATAGATGATCGGCAGCAGGTAATGCGCCATGAAGCTGCCAGAATAGCCTGCCTGGCCAGCCGCCAGGCGCAGTTCGTTCTCGAGGGGGGTCAACGGGCAGATCCAGCCGGTGATCTCGATCAGTACGCCCCAACAGGCCGCCGGGACATGCGCCAACGCCAGCCTTGGCCAGCGCAGGCTCAGGAAGCCACCGGCAACGACAAAGGCGATGAAGAAAAAGTGGACGACGACGATGCCGTCGGCCAGCAGCCGCTCGCTCATCCGGATACCTGCTGCGTGGGCCGTGGTTGCGGAATCGCCCCCGGGACACCGCGAGGATTGCGCAAGTGCTGCGGTTGTCGAGCACGGCGTCTCATTCCCTGTCGTTGAAGCCTCGGATTTCGAGCCGCATTGCTGCCACCACGGACGGTTCGGCGGGCATGACTATTCGCGCGACGGGTGTTTGCCGAGCTTGCGCTGCAGCGTCCGGCGGTGCATCTTCAGGGCCCTGGCAGTCGCCGAGATGTTGCCATGCTGCTCGGCGAGGACGCGCTGGATATGTTCCCATTCGAGCCGGTCGACCGAAAGCGGCGAGCCGGCGATGGCGATCGCCGAATCACCGTCGCTGCTCTTGTTGAGCGCCGCCAGAACCTGATCGGCGTCACAGGGTTTGGCCAGGTAGTGGATCGCGCCAAGCTTGATCGCTTCGACCGCCGTAGCGATGCTGGCATAGCCGGTGAGCATCACGACGCGCGTGTTCGGGTCGAGCTCGATCAGTTTCTCGATCAATACCAAGCCCGACTCGCCGGGCATCTTCAGGTCGACGACAGCGTACTCGGGCGACAGAGCCTGCGCTTTCGCCAGTGCCGCCGACACGCTGCTGGCAACCGTCACGGCGAAGCCTCGCCGCTCGAGCGCACGTGCCAGGACGCGTCGGAACGCCTCGTCATCGTCTACGAGCAGCAGCGTCGAGCGCTCGTCATCCACTGGGGGTTGGGTATCTGGCATGGTCGATCAGGCTTTCAGACGTTTGAGTGGCAGCGTGACACGAGTGCAGGCACCGCCCTGCGCATCATCGCGGTTGAACAGCTCGACCTGTCCGCCGAAACGCTCGATGGTGGCGTTGCTCAGGAAGAGACCGATGCCGAGGCCGAGCGGACGGCCCCCGGGATCGTTCTTGGTGCTGAAGAAGGCCTTGCCAAGGCGATTCCTGGCGCTCTCGTCGACCCCCGGACCGCGGTCCAGGACTTCGATGCGACAACTGTCGGCATCCCAGTCGGCAGCGAAACGAAGCGCCTCCGGGTGGCCGGCGTTGGCATCGGCCGCATTGTCGAGAAGATTCAGCAGCGCCTGCTCAAGGGTGCGCTCGGCGGCGATCCGCGGCGCCGGCTGCGGCCCGTGCAGGGTGACACAGAGCTGCACGTGTGGGCGGATGATCTGCCAGTCGTCCAGCAGGCGATTCAGGTAGGCGTCGAGTGGCAGCGACTGCAGACCGTCATCGCGTCCGTGCCCCGTCGAGGCGAGGATCTGCGAGATGCTCTGCTTGCAGCGATCGACCTGCTCGCGCAGGAGAAGGATGTCCTCGCGCAGCTCGGCATCATCGCCATGGTTGAGTTCGAGTTCGCGCAGCACGACTGCCATCGTTCCGAGCGGGGTACCGAGCTGGTGTGCGGCACCAGCGGCGAGCGTGCCGAGCGAGAGGATCTGCTCGTTGCGCAGCGCTTCTTCACGCGTTGCCGACAGCTCGCGCTCACGCGCTTTGAGGGCAGCAGCCATGCGTGTGACGAAGAAGGCGACGACGCCGACACTGATGAGGAAGTTCAGCCACATGCCGAGTACGTGCAAGGCAAAGCTGCTGCCGTGGGCGGCGTGCTCGCCGGCACCGCCAGTGGCACGCGCGAGCAGCTGGTCGAAGCGGGCGAGGTCGCCCTGCGGCGGCGGCAACGGCAGCTTCCAGAACATGAGGAACGTGTAGGCGATGAGGGTGATGCCGGCCATTGCCCAGGCGTGGCGTGCGGGCAGCATCGCGGCAGCCAGCGTTGCCGGCAACAGGAACAGCGAAATGAAGGGGTTGGCCGAGCCGCCGGCAAAGTAGAGCAGCAAGGTCAGGATGACGGTGTCGATGAGCAGGTGCGCAAAGACCTCGCCGTCGCCAGCCCGGCGGCCCCGCTCGAGTCGCCACTGGGTGGCCAGGTTGAAGGCTGCGAGCAGGGCGATGATCGCCGCCATCGGTACGACGTCGAGCGGGATTCGGAGCCACGCCACAGCCAGGATGAGCACGACCACCTGCGTCAGCACCTCAATGCGACGCAGGGCGACGAGGCGCCGCAGTGGGTCCTCGGTCTCCGTCAACGAAGTCAATCCCACAGTCTGAGTGTTACGCAGCATCGATCGGGCGACCCCTGGCAGCGGGCGGAGCGGCGAATTCTACGCTGTCCGGCCGGCTGATGGCTGGCGGTGCGGCGATCTGTCGCAGCTCGGGGCGGGTTGCAGCGGGCGACATGCCCGGACGCTGCTGCCGCCCGGGCTTGCGCATGCGGTCCCGCCGCCGCTCAGAGCAGGGAAACGGGTTCGCCGGCCTGCGTCGAGACGAGATCCGAGAGTGTCGACAGCAACTCCGAACCACTGCGCGTATCGCGCCAGCAGCTTCCCTGCCAGCGGTAGTGAAAGCCGCCAGAACGGGCCGCGACCCAGATTTCCTGCGCTGCGTCGTGGCGGTTGACGATGATCCTGCTGCCGTCGGCAAAGTCGATCTGCAGCACCTGGTCGCCCACCCGTTCGAAATCGAGATCGGCGCCGCTGCGTTCAAGCGCCGCTTCAATCCGGGACAGGACGGCCTCGGCGCGAGCGTTGAAATCGTGCTCTTCCATCTGTGCTACCATTGGCCCCTTTTTCCGTGGCGCATTATGTGGTCATTCCTTGTGCCGGCCACTCTGGCCCTTAGCTTGCTCGCCGGCTGTGGCAATCGCGGCGGCTTGGTCCTGCCGCCGAAGCCGCCGGCAGCGCCGGCGACCGTCGTATCGGGCACCCCGTCGGCGGCATCCGAAGCCGACAGCAGTGCGGCAGGAATCCCGACCCAGCCGGATTCTAGCACGGCTGCCACAGAGGCCCAGCGATGAGTGCCTTTGTCCTTCGCCAAGGCATCCTGCACGCGGAAGAGGTTTCACTGGCAGACATTGCCGACCGCTTTGGTACGCCGTGCTGGGTCTATTCGCGGCGCGCGCTGGAGGCGGCGCTCGACGAGTTCCAGAGTGAACTCGGCGGCATCGATGCGCTCGTCTGCTACGCGATCAAAGCCAACTCGAACCTCGCCGTACTCGACGTCCTCGCCCGGCGTGGCGCAGGTTTCGACATCGTTTCCGGCGGCGAACTCAAGCGCGTTCTGGCTGCCGGCGCCGATCCACGGCGGATCGTCTTCTCGGGGGTCGGCAAGAGCGCCGGCGAGATGGAGCTGGCGCTGCAGGCCGGCATCCTCTGCTTCAACGTCGAGTCCGCCGCGGAACTCGACCGCCTCGATTCGGTGGCCGGCGCGTTGGGCAAGGTGGCGCCGATCAGCCTGCGGGTGAATCCCGACGTCGATGCGCGCACACACCCCTACGTGTCGACCGGGCTCAAGGAAAACAAGTTTGGCGTCGCCTATGAGGATGCATTGCCACTGTATCGGCATGCTTCCCGCCGCCGCAACCTGCGCGTCGGCGGCATCGACTGCCACATCGGCTCGCAGCTGCTCGATTCGGCGCCCTTCGTCGAGGCGCTCGACAAGATCCTCCTGTTGGTCGACCGACTCGCCGCCGAAGGAATTGCCCTGGAACACATCGATCTCGGTGGCGGGCTTGGCATCCGCTACCGCGACGAAGTTCCCCCGACCGTCAAGGATTACCTGCAGCCGATGCTGGCGAGGCTTCGCCAGCGCCAGCTGCGCGTTCTGCTCGAGCCCGGGCGGCGCCTGGTCGGCAACGCCGGTGTGTTGTTGACGCGTGTCGAATACCTCAAACCCGGCGACGTGAAGAGCTTCGCGATCGTGGACGCGGCGATGAATGATCTCGCGCGGCCAGCGCTGTACGGCTCGTGGCACGAAATCGTACCCGTCGTTCCACACCCGGGTGCGGTCCGACCGTGGGAGATCGTCGGCCCGGTATGCGAATCGGGCGATTTTCTCGGGCGTGGCCGCGAACTGGCACTCGCCGCCGGCGATCTGCTGGCCGTCATGTCGGCCGGCGCCTACAGCATGTCGATGAGTTCGAACTACAACTCTCGCCCGCGCGCCGCAGAGGTGATGATCGACGGCAGCCAGGCCCATCTGGTGCGTCGCCGCGAGACGATCGAGGAACTGTACGCGCTCGAGAATCGCTTGCCCTGAGCCCGTCGTGAGCAAGTCGGCACGAGCATGCCGGCAGGAACAGGCAGGGCGCGAGCGAGCACGACCGGTCCAGCTGCCGGAACACTCGCCGCGTTGCGAGCCCCTGCAGCCGGGCGGGTGGGTGGGTGGGAAAAGGCGCGGTGGCGGCAAGGAGTCGGCAGCCTCGCTGCCGGGGTGGGCGGCAGATCCTGGATCCATCGACGACCGCTGCGCTCAATCTTCGGCGCGCACCTCGTCACCTGGTGGTTCCGGTTCGATCTGCTCGGGAACGTTTTCCTGGTAGAACACTTCTTGTGCCGGACCCTTGCCGCTATCCGGCGTGGCCACGGAAACGATGCCTTCCGGCATGGGCAGGAAGGACTCGGGTGTGTTGCTGAGAGTCTTTGCCATGTAGCCGATCCATGCTGGCAAGGCCGCCGTGCCGCCAGTCTCACCTTTGCCAAGGTTGCGCGGCTGGTCAAAGCCGATCCACGAGCAGGCGACGACCGTCCGCTGGTAGCCGCAGAACCACGCGTCCACGTGTTCGTTGGTGGTGCCCGTCTTGCCAGCCAGATCCTTGCGCTTCAACGTCCCCGAAGCGCGCGCGGCAGTGCCGTAGATCGTCACGTCACGCAACATGCTGTCCATCAGGTAGGCGTTGCGTGGGTCGATGGCCCGCAGGGTCTCGTCACCGGCGGTGACCGGCTCGGCCTGCGCCAGTACCTGCTTCCTGTCGTCGAGAATTTCGCGCACGACGTAGGGCCGGATGCGGTAGCCGCCGTTGGCGAACACGGCGTAGGCGGTGACCATCTCCCACGGCGTTACCGAGCCGGCGCCAAGCGCCATGGTCAGGTAAGGCGGGTGCTTGCTGGCATCGAAGCCGAAACGGGTAATGTAGTCCTGAACGTAGCGAACACCGCTGGCCTGCAGCAAGCGGATCGAAACCATGTTCTTCGACTTGGCCAACGCCGTGCGAAGTCGCATCGGGCCTTCATACCGCCCGTCGTAGTTCTTCGGTTCCCAGGCCTGGCTGCCGGTGACCGTCGCCGGGAAGCTGATCGGCTCGTCATTGACGATCGAGGCCGGCGTGAAGCCACGTTCCAGCGCGCCGGAGTAGATGAAGGGCTTGAAGCTCGACCCTGGCTGCCGCCAGGCCTGCGTCACGTGGTTGAACTTGTTGCGTTGGAAGTCGAAACCGCCCACCAGCGCACGAACGGCCCCGTCGTGGGGATCCGCCGCCAGGAAGGCCCCTTCGACTTGCGGCAGTTGAGCGATTCGCCAGTTGCCCTTTTCGTCGGTCTGGACGCGGATGATCGCGCCGCGGCGCAGGCGTTTGTTGGGCGGGGCCTTGTCGTCCATCATGCCCGCCGCGAATTTCAAACCGTCGCCGGTAATGCTGATCACGTCGCCACCGCGGCGGAACGCCCGCAGCTTCCTGGCATCGGCCTGCAGGACGATCGCCGGTTGCAGATCCTCGGTCTCCTGGTAGTCGAGAAGCAATTCGTCGAGCGCTTCGTCGGCGTCGGACTGGATTCCCGCGAGGTCGACGTAGGCTTCGGCACCGCGATATCCGTGCCGGCGATCGTAATCGAGGATATTCCGGCGCAGACTGGTGTACGCGGCTTCCTGGTCATCCTTGCGAATCGTCGTATAGACGCGTAGGCCGCGCGTGTATACGTCGTCGGGGAACCTCTCGGCGGCAATCTGGCGTGCCATTTCGGTGACATACTCGGCGTGGATCGGCGTCGCGTTGCTCTCGCGCCGAAGCACCAGCGCTTGCGCCAGGGCTGTGTCGTGTTGCGTGGCGCTGATGAACCCGAGTTCGCGCATTCGGCGCAAGACATACTCCTGCCGGACACGCGCACGCCGCGGATTGACGATCGGGTTGTAGGCGGAGGGCGCTTTCGGGAGCCCGGCCAGCATCGCCGCTTCGGCAAGCGTCAGCTCTCCCAGAGCTTTGCCGAAATAGATGTGCGCAGCGGCAGCAAAGCCGTAGGCACGCTGCCCGAGGAAGATCTGGTTGAGGTAAAGCTCGAAGATCTGGTCCTTGCTCAGGTTGTTCTCGATCTTGAACGACAGCAGCGCTTCGTAGAGCTTGCGCGTGTAGGTCTTCTCCGACGACAGGAAGAAGTTCCGGGCAACCTGCTGGGTAATCGTCGAAGCGCCCTGGCGTTTGCCACCGCCTACCAGATTCGCGTGCAACGCGCGCAGAACGCTCAGGGTATCGACTCCCCCGTGCTGATAGAAGCGCTCGTCCTCGGCCGCGAGGATGGCCTTTTTCAGGAGGTCGGGCACGTCCTGGATGCTGACCACGGCACGCCGCTCCTCACCGAACTCGCCAAGCAGATCACCCTCGGCCGTGAACACCCGCAACGGGATTTTCGGTCGATAGTCCGTCAGAATCTCAAGTGACGGCAGATTCGGGTAAGCCAGGCTCAGGACGACGATCACCATCGCAAGTGCGATAGCGGCAAGTCCGAGAACCACGACCAGAGGATAAAGCAGCCAGCGAAGAGCGGTAGGCAAGAGAGAGTCCCGCAGGGGGTTTTCCACAGCCTGCCATTATATTGGAAGGCAGGCGCCGCGCGGCGGCCGCCATGCAATCGGTTCGCCGGCGCCTGACTGAAGCGGCGGCTGCCGCCGCGGCGTGCCTGCTCGCCAGTGTGGCGTGACGCACATGGCGCCTGAGCGTTGGGCTGGGCCTCGTCACGCCATGTTCCGTCGGCTTCTTGCCGGAACGATGTCGGTCACGCCCGTCCTCTTCGCCGCCCGTCAGATGGAGGGCAGCCAGCCGTTGTCGATCCGCTACAAGCCGGGATGCCTCCGGAGAAATCGCTTTACACTCTGCAGTGTTGTTGTTAGCATCTAAAGTAGAATATCTATAAGTACGCTAACTCTAAATTATTCAAAGGTTTTTTGGGCAAGGGGTACGGTTTTGCAGCTTGATCTTTCGATCTTCAATCCGAAGGCTCGCTCGCTGATCGGACTGGACATCAGTTCGTCATCGGTAAAGATGGTCGAACTGGCGAGTGACGGCAAGGGGGGATATCGCGTCGAACGCTATGCGATCGAGATCCTGCCGCGGGATGTGGTCTCCGACGGGAACATCGTGAACCTCGAGGCCGCGGCCGAGTCCGTCCGGCGAGCGTGGAAGAAGCTGGCGACCTCGACGAGGCAGGTGGCGATTGCCCTGCCCGCTTCGCATGTCATCACCAAGAAGATCATCGTCGCCGCCGGCCAGCGCGAAGCGGAGCTCGAGTTGCTCGTCGAGTCGGAGGCCAACCAGTACATTCCCTTCGCACTGGAGGAGGTCAACCTCGATTTCCAGGTGATTGGCCCGGCACCGTCTTCGCCGGACGAGATCGAGGTTCTGATCGCCGCATCGCGCAAGGAGAAGGTCGAAGATCGGGTTGCCGTGGCCGAATCCGCTGGTCTGAAGCCGCGCGTTCTCGATGTCGAATCATACGCTGTCCTTTCGGCCTTTCAACTGGTCGAGGCAACGCTTCCCGAAGGCGGCAAGGGGCAGATCATCGCCCTCGTCGATGTCGGCGCGAACGTCATGAACCTGACCGTATTGCGCAACGACCAGCAGATCTACGCGCGCGAGCAGGCATTCGGCGGCAATCAACTGACGCAGGACATCGCGCGCATGTTCAACATGACTTTCGAGGAGGCGGAAGCCGAGAAACGTCGCAACAGCCTGCCGGAAAAATATGAAAGCGAGCTCCTGCGACCATTCCTCGAGGCGCTGGCGCTTGAACTGTCGCGCGCGCTGCAGTTCTTCTTCACGTCCACCCAGTTCAACCAGGTCAACCACATCGTCCTCGCGGGCGGCTGCGCGGTCATTCACGGTATCGACCAGGTGGTTGCATCGCGGACGCAGATCAACACCGTCATTGCCAATCCGTTTGCCGGCATGCTGCTTTCCGACCGCATCCGCGAAAAGAGCCTGTTGGCCGATGCATCGTCGCTGATGGTGGCATGCGGTCTGGCGCTGCGGAGATTCGACGAATGATACGCATCAATCTCCTGCCTCACCGGGAAGAAAAGCGCCGGGCACGGCGTCAGCAGTTCTACGCTTTGCTCGGCCTGGTTACGGTCCTGTCCGTGTTGATCGGCGTTCTCGTCTACTCGATAATCGCTGGCTACATCGCCAACCAGGAGGCCAAGAACGACTTTCTGAAGAAGGAGATCGCCGTCCTCGACAAGGAGATCGACCAGATCAAGCGGCTCAAGCAACAGACCGAGGCGCTGCTCAAACGCAAGGAAACCATCGAGGCGCTGCAGCGCGACCGGGCCGAAGCCGTGCGGCTGCTGACCGAACTGGCCAAACAGATGCCCGAAGGCGTCTACCTGAAATCGCTGAAGCAGGAAGGGCAGCGCATTCAGATGGTCGGTTTTGCCCAGTCCAGCGCTCGCGTGTCGACGCTGATGCGCAACATCGAGGCTTCGCCCTGGCTCGAGAAACCCGAACTCCTGGAAGTCAAGGCAGTGACCATCGACAAGCGACGGCTCAACGAGTTCGGCATGAACGCGTCGCTGAAGCGGACTCCGGTTGATCAAAAGGGAGCGAAGTGATGGCGAGGTCTCTTGCGAGCATTGATTTCCGGGGAATCATCGCTGACTTCCAGAACCTGAATCCGCGCGACGTCGGTGCCTGGCCGGTCGCACCCCGTGCCACCGTACTCGTCGTCCTCTGCCTGTTGATTCTGCTCGCCGGCTGGTGGTTCTACTGGGATGATCAACTGGTTTCCCTGCGCGAGAAGCAGGAGGCCGAGTTGCGACTGCGCGACGAGTATGTCCGCAAGAAAGCGCAGGCGGTCAACCTGGACCTCTACGTGCAGCGCCTGAGCGACATCGATCTTGCCTTCGGGGCGCTGCTGAAGCAGTTGCCCAACAAGGCGGAGGTCGAGTCGCTGCTGGTCGAGATCAACCAGGCCGGCATGGGCAGGGGGCTGCAGTTCGATCTCTTCAAGCCGGGGCCTGAGCAGATCAGGGACTTTTATGCCGAGCTGCCGATAACCGTTCGTCTGACGGGCACGTACCACGATTTCGGTGCGTTTGCCGGCGACATCGGCAAGCTGTCGCGCATCGTCACCCTGAACAACATCTCGATCAACACCAATCAGCAGAGCAAGGATGGCAGTCTGGTGATGGATGCGACGACGAAGACCTTCCGCTACCTGGATGAAGAGGAACTGGCGGCGAACCGCAAGAGAGCGGCCGAGGCGGCAAAGGGCGGCAAATGATGCGCATACTGTCCTTGCTTCTGGCCAGTGCCCTGCTCGTTTCCGGCTGCGCCGACAATGACCAGGAGGAACTCCGCGAGTGGATGAAGACGGCAGCGGCGGGTGTCAAGCCGAACATCCCGCCATTGCCGGTGGTGCAGCCCTATGAACCGGTTCCCTATGACGTCGCCAACCTGACCGAACCGTTCGCCGCCGCCAAGATGGGTGTGGCAGACAAGAAGACCGGCGGCGGTTTCCGGCCGGACCTCGATCGGCCGAAGGAGCCACTGGAGCTCTATCCTCTCGAGTCACTCAAGTACGTTGGCGTGATCACCAGGAACAAGGTGTCCTTCGCGATCATACAGGTCGAAGGGGCGCTGCATCAGGTGAAGATCGGCAACTACATGGGTCAGAATTTTGGCGTTGTCGTTGGCGTCACCGAGTCCGAAATAACACTGCGGGAACTCGTTCAGGATTCAGCCGGTGACTGGGTCGAGCGGACGAGCACCTTGATGCTGCAGGAAAAGGGAGCAAGGTAGATGAAACGGATCAAACATTGGCTGCCCGGCCTGATGGGTGCCCTGTCGCTGCTCGTCGGCATCGCCACGGCCCAGGAGGCAGGGCCGAACGCCATCGAGTCGATGAATGTGATGCAGCAGGGCCCGGTGGTCAACGTCAGGCTGACCTTCAAGGAGCCCCTGCAGGCGCTTCCCCCTGCCTTCAGTGTTGCCAAGCCGGCCCGCATCGCGCTCGACTTTGCGAATACGGTCAATGCCCTGGGCAAATCGAGCCAGACCTACAACGAAGGCGACCTGAAGAGCGCCAACATTGTCCAGGCCGAGGGCCGCACCCGAGTCGTCCTCAACCTCAACAAGGCGATGTCCTACGAGGCGAGCATTGACGGCAAGAGCCTCCTGCTGGCGATGGTCCCGGCCGCCAAGCCGGACAGTACGCAGGCGGTCGAACATTTCGCCAGGGCGCAGGCCAGCGATGTTGGCAACAGCATTCGCGACGTCACGTTCCGCCGCGGTAAGGATGGTGAGGGCCGGATCACCGTTGATCTCACCGATGCCAACGCTGGCATCGACATCCGGCATGAGGGCAAGAATCTCGTCGTCGACTTTGTCCGCGTCGCCGTGCCGCCGGCGTTGCGCCGGAAGCTCGACGTCACCGACTTTGCCACCCCGGTGCTGACCGTGAACACGATCCAGAAGGGCGGCGATGCGCGCATGACGATCACCCCGCGCGGCCTCTGGGAGCACAACGCCTATCAGAGCGACACGCAGTTCGTCATCGAAGTGAAGCCGATCATCGAGGATCCGAACAAGCTGGTGCAGGGTTCGCGCGGTGGCTACCGCGGCGAGAAGCTGTCGCTGAACTTCCAGAACGTCGATGTCCGCCGCCTGCTGCAGGTGATCGGCGAGTTCACCGGCATGAACATGGTGATCAGCGATTCCGTCGGCGGTTCGATCACCCTGATCCTCAAGGACGTGCCCTGGGATCAGGCGCTCGACATCATCATGCAGCAGAAGGGTCTCGACATGCGCAAGAACGGCAACGTGATCCTGATTGCGCCACGCGAGGAGATCGCGACCAAGGAGAAGCTCGAGTTCGAGTCGCAGGCGCAGATCGGCGATCTCGAGCCGTTGCAGACCGAGAGCTTCCAGATGAACTACATCAAGGCGGAAGCCGTGCAGAAGCTGCTGATCGATCCCAAGCAGACGCTGCTGTCCAAGCGCGGCAGCGCGCTGCTCGACGAGCGCTCGAACATGATGTTCGTCAAGGATACCCCCGGCCGGCTGGCCGAATTGCGTGCCATGATCGCCAAGGTCGACGTGCCGACACGACAGGTGATGATCGAGGCGCGGATCGTTGAGGCCGGCGACAGTTTTGCCAAGAACCTCGGGGTACGGCTGGGTTTCACGCAGACCTTCCCGGATGGAGCGGTCCGCATCGGTGGCGATCAAACGGCGATCAGGGGCAACCTGAACACGGAGGCCGCGGTCAACCTGCCTGCCACGCCACGTGCAGGCACCGCCGGCACCTTCTCGTTCCTCCTCTTCAACAACGCATTGACCCAGTTTCTCGCCACCGAGATCTCGGCACTCGAATCCGATGGCCGCGGTCGGGTGATCTCCAGCCCGCGGGTGATGACCGCCAACGGGGTCGAGGCGATCATCGAACAGGGCCAGGAGATTCCCTACCAGCAGGCGACGAGTTCCGGTGCCACCAGCGTCTCCTTCCGCAAGGCCGTCCTGTCGCTCAAGGTCAAGCCGCACATCACGCCCGACGGGAAGATCGCGATGGAACTGGACGTCAACAAGGACACTCCGAACACCCGCCTGTCAACGGGTGCCGGTGTGGCGATCGACACCAAGCACGTGAAGACCGAGGTGCTGGTCGAGAACGGCGGTACGGTCGTCATCGGCGGCATTTTCGAACAGGTGACGCGCAACAACGTGCAGCGCATACCTTTCCTGGGCGATTTGCCATACATCGGCTTCCTGTTCAAGAACCGCGAGATCATCGACGACAAGACCGAGCTGTTGGTCTTCATCACGCCGCGGATCGTCACCGAACACCTGTCGCTGCGCTGATCGTTCTTGGCACCCAAGAGGGAGGCCGGCGCGAGCCGGCCTTTTTCCTGCACGAGCAGCACCGCGCGCTTGCGTTAGAATGCCGCGGTGAGATTCCAGCAAGAAACCCGCAACGTCTATCTGGTCGGCCTGATGGGAGCCGGCAAGACGACCGTCGGCAAGGCACTCGCCAAGCGCCTGGGCTACCGCTTTGTCGACTCCGACCATGAAGTCGAGGTGCGCACCGGCGTCAGTCTGGCAACCATCTTCGAGATCGAAGGCGAGGACGGTTTCCGCAAGCGCGAAGCGCAGCTCATCGCCGAACTGGCTGTACTCAGGCAGCACGTCGTCGCCACTGGCGGCGGCTCCGTCCTGCGACCGGAGAACCGGCTGGCGCTGCGCTCGAGCGGCACGGTGGTCTATCTCGACGTGCCGCTCAGCACGCTCCACGAACGGACGCGACATGACCGCAAGCGGCCACTGTTGCAGGTCAGCGATCCGCGCCAGAAGCTGCGCGAACTGCTGGCGCAGCGCGACCCGCTCTACCGCGAGGTGGCGGATGTGACCATTTCGGGCAGCCACATCACCGCACAGGCGATTCTCAATCTACTGCTCCGGGAAGAGGGTGAAGCATGGAAACGCTGACGCTTGCGCTGGGAGAACGTTCCTACCCGATCCACGTCGGTCGCTCGCTGCTTGAACGGGCCGACCTGCTGCTGCCCTCGCTGCGCCAGAAAAAGGTGGCGATCGTCAGCAACACGACGGTGGCGCCGCTGTATCTGCGCAGACTGGCGGAGCCGCTGCAGCAAGCAGGCGTCGACGTGCTCGAGATCGTCCTGCCCGATGGCGAGGAGTTCAAGGACTGGCGTACCCTGAACTCGATATTCGATGCGCTCATCGCAGGTCGGTGCGAACGTTCGACGACCCTGATCGCTCTCGGTGGTGGGGTGCTCGGCGACCTCGGCGGCTTTGCCGCCGCCTGCTTCCAGCGGGGCATGCCGTTCATCCAGGTACCGACGACCCTGCTGGCCCAAGTGGATTCATCGGTTGGCGGCAAGACGGCGATCAATCACCCGCAGGGCAAGAACATGATTGGCGCCTTTTACCAGCCGCGACTGGTGCTGGCCGACACCGACACCCTGACGACCTTGTGCGACCGCCAGCTTCGCGCCGGTCTGGCCGAGGTCATCAAGTACGGACTGATCCGGGATCTGCCGTTCCTCGAATGGCTGGAGATCAACCTCGAGCGGCTACTGGCGCGTGACCCGGCAGCTCTGGCCGAAGCGGTGTGTCGCTCGTGCCGCAACAAGGCCGAGGTGGTGGCAGCGGATGAGCGTGAAGCCGGGGAGCGGGCGCTGTTGAACCTCGGTCACACCTTCGGACATGCGATCGAGGCGGGTGTCGGTTACGGCGAATGGCTGCACGGTGAAGCGGTCGCCGCCGGGACGATGATGGCGGCGCAACTGTCGCATCTGCTCGGCTGGCTTGACCGCGACGACATCAGCCGCGTCGAGCGCCTCCTGCAGCGCGGCGGTCTGCCGGTGAATGGACCCATGCTGAACGTCGAGCGCTACCTGGAACTGATGCAGCACGACAAGAAGGTGCAGGATGGCAGGTTGCGGCTGGTCCTGCTGCAGCAGATCGGGCAGGCCGTACTGACGGAGAAGGCACCGCTGGCGCAGGTGCGGCAGGCGATCGCCGAACGTACGGCGCATGCCTGAACTGGCGCCGTACGCGGTCAGCGAGGCCAACTCTCGCGGCCGGCGGCATGCGGACTCGCAGCCGGTCCAGCGCACCGAATTCCAGCGCGACCGCGATCGCATCGTACACTCGACCGCTTTCCGGCGTCTCGAGTACAAGACGCAGGTGTTCGTCAATCACGAGGGCGATCTTTTTCGCACCCGCCTGACCCATAGCCTGGAAGTGGCGCAGATCGCCCGCGGCATCGCGCGCGCGCTACGGCTCAATGAAGATCTCGTCGAAGCGATCTCCCTGGCACACGATCTCGGTCATACCCCGTTCGGTCATGCCGGACAGGAGGCGCTCAACGCATGCATGCGCGACCACGGCGGCTTCGAACACAATCTGCAGAGCCTGCGGACGGTCGACCTGCTCGAGGAGCGTTACGCGGCGTTTGACGGTCTCAACCTGTGTTTCGAGACGCGAGAGGGGATTGTCAAGCATTGTTCCCTCACCGACGCGCGTCGTCTCGGCGATCTCGGCGAGCGCTTCCTGACTCGCACGCAGCCGTCGCTCGAAGCGCAAATCTGCAACCTGGCCGACGAAATCGCCTACAACAACCACGACCTCGATGACGGACTGCGCGCCGGCCTGATCACCCTCGAGCAACTGGACGAGGTGCCCCTCTTCGCCGAGCACGTTGCCGACGTCCGCGGGCAGTATCCGGGTATCGGCGGGCGCCGCCTGATCCACGAGACAATCCGGCGGATGATCAATGCCCTGGTCTGTGATCTGATCGCGACCACCGCCAGCAACATCGCCCGACTACAGCCGGAGGACATCGCCGCCGTGCGGCGTGCGCCAGCGCTGGTTGCATTCTCCGAAAAACTTGGTGAAGCGCAGCACGACATGAAGCGCTTCCTGCGTACGCAGCTCTATGAGCATTTCCAGGTCCGGCGAATGGCCAACAAGGCGCGGCGCATCGTCAGCGAGCTTTTCTGCGCCTTCACCGCGGACGTCCGCCTGCTGCCGCCGCAATACCAAGCCCCGGCAGCTGCCGACCGGGCACGCAGGGTCGCCGACTACATCGCCGGGATGACCGATCGCTACGCCATTCGCGAGCACCGGCGACTGTTTGCTGTCGGCGAAGGCTGACCCGGCCGGGGCCGCCGAAGCGCAAGCCGACCGCGGAACCGCCTCTCAGGGCGCGGGCCAGTCCTTGATGTAGGCCTTGAGCAGCTTGTTCTCCATGTTCCTCTCTTCGAGCACCGCCTTGGCAACGTCGTGAAAGGAAACGATGCCGACGATGGTGTCTTCCTCCATCACCGGCACGTAGCGCGTGTGGCTATCCACCATCATGCGCCGCAGTTCGTCGACATCCATGTCCGGATGGGCCGTCGGTGGATTGTGGTCCATGGCCTCAACGACGAGGATCTCGGCGATCGGCGGCGTCGGGCCGACCCGTCGTTCGGTCTGACGCTTGGCGAGAATCAGGAGCACTTCGCGGAAGGTCAGCATGCCGGCCAGCTTGCCACCGTCCATGACGATCACCGAGCCGATGTCGTTGTCAGCCATCATGATGACTGCTTCAGAAAGTGGCGAGTCCGGATGCACGGCAAAAAGAGCGGAATCCTTGACCTGCAGAACTTCTTTTACCTCCATGATACCCCCTCGATAAAGGATGGCTGGTTGCGGCGCCAGTTCATGTTCCGATTTGATTTTACCAGATGTCAAACGACATCCGGCAATACGGATACGGTTGGATGGTTGCGACCGCCGGCCGCCGCGCGCGCACTTAGCCCAGCGCGAACCGGTGCCCGTCGCAGGCCGGCAGCCCTACCGCCGCACGCCCACGGACGCTGCCGCCGTCAGGCCACGCCAGAAGGACGACGCCCGCGGAAGCGGGCGTCGTCCCTGTCAGCCACCGGTTCGGACGACGGCGGCTCAGCTCTTCAGGGACGCCAGGACTTCATCGAGCATCTTCTTCGCGTCACCGAAGAGCATGCGATTGTTATCCTTGTAGAAGAGCGGGTTATCGACACCGGCATAGCCCGAAGCCATGCTGCGTTTCATGACGATCGAGGTCTTGGCCTTCCAGACCTCGAGCACCGGCATGCCGGCGATCGGGCTGTTCGGGTCGTCCTGCGCCCCCGGGTTGACGATGTCGTTGGCGCCGATGATCATCGCGACGTCAGTCTGCGGGAAATCGTCGTTGAGTTCGTCCATCTCCTGAACGATGTCATAGGGCACCTTGGCCTCCGCCAGCAGCACGTTCATGTGTCCCGGCATGCGCCCCGCCACCGGGTGGATGCCAAAGCGGACATTGACGCCCTTCTCGCGCAGCAGCCTGGTGATCTCGTAGACCGTGTGCTGCGCCTGCGCCACCGCCATGCCGTAACCGGGAACGATGATGACGTTCCTGGCTTCGCGCAGCAATTCGGCCGTATCCGGGGCGGTGATCGCAACCACCTCACCGGCCGGCTGGGCTCCGGCTGCCGCCGGCGTACCGCCGGTCGTACCGAAGCCGCCAGCAATGACGCTGATGAAGTGACGGTTCATTGCCGCACACATGATGTACGAGAGAATCGCGCCGCTCGAACCGACGAGCGCGCCGGTGACGATCAGCAGGTCGTTGGAGAGCATGAAACCGGTTGCTGCGGCGGCCCAGCCAGAGTAGCTGTTGAGCATCGAGACGACGACCGGCATGTCGGCGCCACCGATTGCCATCACCATGTGGATGCCGAAGAGCAGCGCGATGACGGTCATCACCACCAGCGGCAGCATGCCGTCGCTGACCGAGTGGGCGTTGATGAACTCGCGTCCGAACCAGATCACCACCAGCAGGCCGACCAGGTTGATCCAGTGACGCGCCGGCAGCAGCAACGGGTTGCCGGAGATCTTGCCCGACAGCTTGCCAAAGGCGATCACCGAGCCGGAGAAGGTGACGGCGCCGATCAGGATGCCGACGTAGATCTCGATTTCGTGGATGGTCTTCTCGGCGCCAACCATCTGCGCCGAAGCGGCCGGGTCGATGTAGTTGGCGAAACCGACCAGCATCGCCGCCAAGCCGACCAGACTGTGCATCAGCGCGACCAGCTCCGGCATCTGCGTCATCTGCACCGTGCGGGCCGCATAGACTCCGATGCCGGCACCGACCACCATCGCGGCAATGATCCAGGCGTAACCGGCACCGCCGACACGTGGACCGAAGACCGTCGCCAGAACGGCGATGGTCATGCCGATGACGCCGTAGAGATTGCCGCGGCGAGACGTCTCGGGGTGACTCAGACCTCCAAGACAGAGGATGAAGAGGATGGTAGCACCGAGATAGGAAACGGTTGCCAGACTTTCGGACATGATCATCGTCTCCTATTTGCGGAACATCGCCAGCATGCGCTGGGTCACGGCGAAGCCGCCGAACATGTTGATCGTCGCCAGAACGATGGCACCGACCGCTAGCCAGCGAATCCAGTCCTCGGGACGGGCGACCCCGCCGTCCGCCAGTGGCGGGGCGATCTGTACCAGAGCACCGATGGCGATGATGCTGCTGATCGCGTTGGTGACGCTCATCAGCGGCGTGTGCAGAGCCGGCGTGACGTTCCAGACCACCATGTAGCCGACGAAGCAGGCGAGGACAAAGACCGTGAAGTGGCCGAGGAAGGCGGCCGGCGCGCCCGCACCGATGCCCCAGAAGATCAGCGCGCCGGCGGCGAAGAGGAGGCCGACGGCGGTGCTCGAGGCCGACGATCCGCCCCTGCCATGACCATGTGACTTGGCGGCTGGCTTGACGGCGGCGGCGGCGGCGGGTGCTGCTGCCGGTGCCATCGACAGCGTCGGTGCCGGCGGCGGCCAGGTGATGTTGCCCTCCTTGACGACCGTCGTGCCGCGGATGACTTCATCATCCATGTTGACGTCGATCACGCCGTCCTTGCTCTTGCACAGTTCCTCGCTCAGACGGAAGAGATTGGTGGCGTAGAGGGTGCTCGACTGCTTCGACAGGCGACTCGGCAGATCGGCGTAACCGATGATCGTCACGCCATGCCTGACGACGACCTGGCCCGGCTCGGTGAGTTCGCAGTTGCCGCCCTGCTCGGCCGCCATGTCGACGATGATGCTGCCCGGCTTCATCGACTGCACCATTTCGGCGGTGATCAGCCGCGGTGCCGGCTTGCCCGGAATCAGCGCCGTCGTGATGATGATGTCCACGTCCTTCGCCTGCTTGGCGAAGGTTTCGCGCTGCGCCTTCTGGAAGCCTTCGCTCATCACCTTGGCGTAGCCGCCAACCCCGGAACCTTCCTCCTGATAGTCGACGGCAACGAACTCGCCGCCCATCGACTTGACCTGATCCGCCACCTCCGGGCGAGTGTCGTTGGCGCGGGCGATCGCACCCAGGCCCGAGGCGGCACCGATTGCCGCCAGGCCGGCGACACCGGCACCGATGACGAACACCTTGGCGGGCGGCACCTTGCCGGCGGCAGTGATCTGGCCCGTGAAGAAACGGCCGAAATGATGGGCCGCCTCGATCACCGCCCGGTAACCGGCGATGTTGGCCATCGAACTGAGGGCATCCAGCTTCTGCGCCCGCGAAATGCGCGGCACGCTGTCCATCGCCAGCACCGTCGCCTTGCGCGCCGCCAATTGCTGCAGCAGTTCGGGATTCTGCGCCGGCCAGATGAAGCTGACCAGCGTGCCGCCTTCACGCAGCAGTCCGACCTCTTCGATCGACGGGCCACGGACCTTGAAGACGATGTCCGACGACGACCAGAGGCTGGCCGCATCGGCGACGATTTCCGCACCAGCGGCGCGGTAGGCCTCGTCGGAAATGTTCGCCAAATCACCGGCGCCGGATTCGACGGCAACGGTGAAACCCAGCTTGATCAGCTTCTCGACGACTTCGGGTACGGTCGCGACCCGTTTTTCCCCCGGTGCCGTTTCCCTCGGCACCCCGATTTTCATTGGCATTCAGTCCTCCATTGCTCGTTGCTCGTTCTGCGAGTCCTCATGTTCAACAAGACCAGTCCGCAGCCTGCCCGCCTGGTCCCCCAAAAAAGCCACTTCCTTCTTGTCGACAACTGCCGCGGCTCGACGCCCCACCCTGTTCCTGCCACTGGCCGCGACTGCCGGCTCGCTGTCCTCACCTGTCGCGAGGACGGCGACCTGTCATTGGCGTACGCATGCCAGCTTACCACAAGCGTAAACCCGAATTTACCATGGCGACAGCGCCGGATAGCCGAGTTCTCCCGCCGGGCAGAGTGATCGGCGCTCGCATCGCGGTCGGATCGCTCCGCTCTCGTGCGCGCGAGGCGGCGAGCCGTGCACCGAGGGAGCCGCGGAAACACCGCCCGTCCAGCCGCCAACGGTTGCGCGTCGGCCTTCGCGGGCGGCTGACAGGCCACCCGCTTCGAGCCCCACGAGACTGCGGCACGCATCTTGCTTCGTCCGGTGTCTGACTGCCCGGGCCTCGCAGTTCGCCGCTGACATCACGGTGAATGCCCCGTCCCGGTGCAGACGCGGTGCCAGCGTGCACCCTCTTGGTGCAGTGCAGCATCTTGTCTCGGCAGGGCTTTCCGGGTATAGTCGCGGGTCGCGCGGCGTGGCCCGGTCGGCCGCGTCGTACCCGAGATGACGGCTTTTGCGAGCACGGTCGTTTTGCGTGCCGTCCCAGTTTTTTGAGGATTCAAAAGTGATGGATTCCGCCATACCTGAAGGGCAGGGCCTCTACGACCCGGCCAACGAGCACGATGCTTGCGGCGTCGGTTTCGTCGCGCATATCCGGGGCAAGAAAAGTCACTCGATCATCGAGCAGGGCCTGTTGATCCTGAAGAACCTGGATCACCGTGGCGCCGTCGGCGCTGATCCCCTGATGGGCGACGGCTCGGGTATCCTGATCCAGATTCCGGATGCCTTCTTCCGTGAGGAGATGGCGAAGCAGGGAATCCGGCTGCCGCCACTCGGCGAATATGGTGTCGGGATGGTCTTTCTGCCCAAGGAGTCGGCCTCGCGCCTCGCCTGTCAGGAAGAGATCGAGCGCGCCGTCCGCAAGGAGCACCAGGTCGTTCTCGGCTGGCGCGACGTACCGGTCGACCATGCCTTGCCGATGTCGCCGACGGTACGGACGAGAGAACCGATGATCCGCCAGATCTTCATCGGCCGTGGCCCGGACACGATGGTCACCGACGCCCTCGAGCGCAAGCTCTACGTCATTCGCCGCAGCGCGGCGAATGCCATTCGGGCGCTCGGGCTCAAGCACAGCAAGGAGTTCTACCAGCCGTCGATGTCCGCGCGGACGATCGTGTACAAGGGCTTGCTGCTCGCCGACCAAGTTGGCGAATACTACACCGACCTTCAGGACCCCCGCTGTGTTTCGGCCATGGCGCTGGTTCACCAGCGCTTTTCGACCAACACCTTTCCGACTTGGCACCTGGCGCACCCGTTCCGGATGATCGCCCACAATGGTGAGATCAATACGCTGCGCGGCAATTACAACTGGATGCGCGCGCGTGAGAAAGGAACCTGGTCACCGCTGCTGGGCGCCGACCTGGAAAAGATCTGGCCGCTGATCTATCCTGGCCAGTCCGATTCCGCGTCCTTCGACAACGCGCTCGAGCTGTTGGTCATGGGCGGCTACTCGCTGGCGCACGCAATGATGATGCTGATTCCTGAAGCCTGGGAGTCGCATACCCTGATGGACGAGCAGCGAGGGGCTTTCTACAAGTACCACGCAGCGATGATCGAGCCATGGGACGGGCCGGCGGCGGTCGCGTTCACCGATGGCCGCCAGATCGGCGCCACCCTCGATCGCAACGGCCTGCGTCCGGCGCGCTATCTGGTGACTGACGACGATCTTGTGGTGATGGCGTCGGAAGCGGGAGTCCTGCCGATACCCGAGGAGCGGATCATCCGCAAATGGCGCCTGCAACCGGGCAAGATGTTCCTCATCGATCTCGAGCAGGGAAGGATCATCGACGATGCCGAACTGAAGGACACCCTCGCCCGAGCCCGGCCATACCAGGACTGGCTCAGCCGCATCAACATCAAGCTCGACGAACTGCCGTCGCCGCACACTGCGCCGGCAAGCGCCTATCCGGCGGTGCTGCTCGATCGCCAGCAGGCTTTCGGCTACACGCAGGAGGACCTGCGGTTCATTCTCGAGCCGATGGCCGGCTCGGGCGAGGAAGCGACCGGCTCGATGGGCAACGATTCGCCGCTGGCCGTCCTCTCGAATCGCAGCAAACCGCTCTTCAACTACTTTCGGCAGCTCTTCGCGCAGGTGACCAATCCGCCGATCGACCCGATCCGCGAACAACTCGTGATGTCGCTGGTTTCCTTCATCGGTCCAAAGCCGAACCTGCTTGGCATCAACGAGATCAATCCGCCGTACCGTCTCGAGGTGTCGCAGCCGGTGCTCGATTTCGACCACATGACGAAGCTGCGGCGGATCGCCACCTACACCGACAACAAGTTCCACTCGGCCGAACTCGACATCTGCTATCCGCTGTCCTGGGGACGGCAGGGAGTCGAGGCGCGCCTGGCATCTCTGTGCGCCGAGGCCGAAGACCATGTCCACAAGGGCTCCAGCATTCTCATCGTTTCCGATCGGCGGCTCGATGCCGAGCATGTCGCCATCCCGGCGCTGCTGGCGACGTCGGCGGTGCATCAGCACCTGGTGACCAAGGGGCTGCGGACGCGAGTGGGACTCGTCGTCGAGACCGGCGCCGCGCGCGAGACGCACCATTTCGCGGTTCTCGCCGGTTATGGAGCGGAGGCGGTGCACCCTTACCTGGCACTCGAAACGCTGCAGCACATGGCGGGCAACGATCCGGAAAAGGGCGACAAGGCGATCAAGCACTTCATCAAGGGAGTTGGCAAGGGTCTCCTGAAGGTCATGTCCAAGATGGGCATCTCGACCTACATGTCCTACACCGGCGCGCAGATTTTCGAAGCCGTCGGACTGCAGAAGAGGATGGTGGACAAGTACTTCACCGGCACCTCGACACAGGTCGAAGGCATCGACGTCTTCGACGTCATGGAGGAGGCGATCCGCCTGCACAAGCAGGCCTTCGGCGACGATCCGGTACTGGCGACGATGCTCGACGCCGGCGGCGAGTATGCCTACCGGGTTCGCGGCGAAGAGCACATGTGGACACCGGAAGCGATCGCCAAGCTGCAGCATTCGACGCGCAGCGGCAGCTACGACACCTACAAGCAGTACGCGCGGCTGATCAACGAACAGACGGAACGCCACATGACGCTGCGTGGCCTGTTCGCACTGAAGCCGGTCGGCACGCCGCTGCCGCTCGCAGAGGTCGAAGAGGCAAAGGAGATCGTCAAGCGCTTCACCACTGGTGCCATGTCGCTGGGCTCGATTTCGACCGAAGCACACAGCACGCTGGCGATCGCCATGAATCGTCTGGGTGGCAAGTCGAACACCGGCGAAGGTGGCGAGGATCCGGCTCGCTTCAGGGTCCTGCAGGGCGGCGAGATGCTGTCCGATGTCCTCGGCAAGTCGCGCATCGAACGCGATTACCAGTTGCAGCCTGGCGACAGCCTGCGCTCGGCGATCAAGCAGGTGGCGTCGGGGCGCTTCGGCGTCACAGCCGAGTACCTGGTCAACGCCGACCAACTGCAGATCAAGATGGCACAGGGAGCGAAGCCCGGTGAGGGTGGCCAGCTGCCGGGGCACAAGGTCTCCGAGTACATCGGCTTCCTCCGCCATTCGGTGCCGGGAGTGGGTCTGATTTCGCCCCCGCCGCACCACGACATCTACTCGATCGAGGATCTGGCGCAACTGATCCACGACCTCAAGAATGCCAACCCGAAGGCGTCGATCAGCGTCAAGCTGGTTTCCGAAGTCGGGGTCGGCACGGTGGCCGCCGGCGTCACCAAGGCCAAGGCCGACCACCTGGTGATTGCCGGCCATGACGGCGGTACCGGTGCCAGCCCGCAGTCGTCGATCAAGCACGCGGGTTCGCCGTGGGAGCTTGGCCTCGCCGAGACGCAGCAGACGCTGGTGCTGAACGGCTTGCGCGGTCGCGTTCGGGTGCAGGTCGACGGGCAGGTCAAGACCGGCAGGGATGTCATCATCGGTGCGCTGCTGGGGGCGGATGAGTTCGGTTTTGCGACCGCCCCGCTCGTCGTCGAGGGCTGCATCATGATGCGCAAGTGTCATCTGAACACCTGCCCGGTAGGGGTCGCGACGCAGGATCCCGTGCTGCGCCGCCGTTTCTCGGGGCAGCCCGAGCACGTGGTCAACTTCTTCTTCTTCGTCGCCGAGGAAGTCCGCGAGCTGATGGCACAACTCGGCATCCGCCGTTTCAACGACCTCATTGGCCGCTGTGACCTGCTCGACATGCAGCCGGGGATCAGCCACTGGAAGGCGCAAGGGCTCGACTACAGCCGCATCTTCCATCGGCCGGCAAACCCCGACGGCGTCGCGGTCTTCCACTGCGAGGCGCAGGATCACGGGCTGACGAAGGCGCTCGACAGGGAACTGATCGAACTGGCCCGGCCGGCGCTCGACAACGGCGAGCAGGTGCGGCTCGAGCTGCCGCTGCGCAACATCAACCGCACCGTCGGCGCCATGCTCTCCGGACGCATCGCCGAGCGTTACGGGCGGGCGGGTCTGCCCGACGGGACGATCGACATTCAATTCCGGGGAACTGCCGGGCAGGCTTTTGGCGCCTTCCTGGCACGTGGCGTCACCCTGGACCTCATCGGCGAAGCCAACGACTACGTCGGCAAGGGTCTGTCGGGCGGACGCATCATCGTTCGTCCGAGTGCCGGCTTCCGTGGCGAGAGCCGCAGCAACATCATCGTCGGCAACACCGTCCTCTACGGAGCGACCGAGGGCGAGGTCTTCTTCGCCGGTGTCGCCGGCGAGCGCTTTGCCGTCCGCAATTCCGGTGCGACAGCGGTCGTCGAGGGCGTAGGCGATCACGGTTGCGAGTACATGACCGGCGGCACGGTCGTCGTTCTCGGCATGACCGGGCGCAACTTCGCCGCCGGCATGTCGGGCGGCGTCGCCTACGTCTTCGACGAGGAAGGAACCTTTGCCTCGCGTTGCAACATGGCGCAGGTGTCGCTCGAGCCGGTCGAGGAGGAGTTCCTGGCACGTCAGGGCAGTGACGCCGGCGACGAACTCGAGAGCCACGGCAAGGTCGATGTGCGGCACCTGGGCGAGATCGACGAGGTCCTGCTCAAGGGACTGATCGACAGGCACTATCGCTACACGAGCAGCCGCCAGGCTCTGCGCGTGCTCAACGATTGGGAGCGTTATCGCCGACGCTTCGTCAAGGTGATGCCACACGAGTATCGTCGTGTACTCAGCGAGCTGGCGAAGAAGGAACTGGAGACCGTATAGAAATGGGCAAGCCGACAGGATTCATCGAGTACCAGCGTCTGGCGGAAGCCTCCGAACCGGTCGCTTCGCGCCTCAAGCACTACCGCGAGTTCGTCCTCACTCTGACGGACGAACAGGCCAGCCTGCAGGGTGCGCGCTGCATGGATTGCGGCATTCCGTTCTGCAACACCGGATGTCCGGTCAACAACATCATTCCCGACTGGAACGATCTCGTGTACCGCGGCAACTGGCAGCAGGCTCTGGCGATCCTGCATTCAACCAACAACTTCCCGGAATTCACCGGCCGCATCTGCCCGGCACCGTGTGAAGCGGCCTGCACGCTGAACATCAATACGGATGCGGTGGGAATCAAGTCGATCGAGCATGCGATCGCCGACAAGGGCTGGCAACAGGGGTGGATCGTGCCGCAACCGCCAGCGCAGAAGACGGGCAGGAAGGTCGCCATCGTCGGCTCCGGTCCGGCCGGGCTGGCAGCGGCACAGCAACTGGCGCGTGCTGGCCATGCCGTCGTCGTGTTCGAGAAGAGCGACCGGATCGGCGGCCTGCTGCGCTATGGTATCCCCGATTTCAAGCTGGAGAAGTCGCACATCGACCGCCGCGTCGAACAGATGCAGGCGGAAGGCGTCGAGTTCCGCGTCAGCCAGGAGGTTGGCGGCAGCGGGCCGGGCGCAGTGGCGGCAGCACAGCTGCTGGCCGACTTCGATGCAGTCATCGTCGCCGGTGGCGCCGAGTCGCCGCGTGATCTGCCGGTACCGGGGCGCGAGCTCGATGGCGTGCACTTCGCGATGGAGTTCCTGCCGCAGCAGAACAGGGTGAACGCCGGTGATCGTCTGCCGACGCAGATCACCGCCACCGGCAAGCGGGTCGTCGTCATCGGCGGTGGCGATACCGGCTCCGACTGCGTCGGTACCAGCAATCGTCAGGGAGCACTGTCGGTCACCCAGTTCGAAGTGATGCCGCAGCCCCCCGAGCAGGAGGACAAGAGCCTGACCTGGCCTTACTGGCCGATGAAGCTGCGCACGTCGTCGTCACACGAGGAAGGCTGCGCGCGCGACTTCGCCGTGTCGACCACGCAGTTCCTTGGCGAGGGCGGCAAAGTCAGGGCGCTGCGAGTGGCGCGCGTCGAATGGCGCGGCGGGCGGATGACCGAGGTCCCGGGCAGCGAGAGCGAGATTGCCGCCGACCTCGTCCTGCTCGCCATGGGTTTCGTGTCGCCGCTGCGGCAGGGGTTGCTGGAGCAACTGGCGGTCGAACTCGATGCACGCGGCAACGTCCGCGCCACTACCGACGGCGCGGGCTGCTACGCGACCAGCGTCGCCAAGGTGTTTGCGGCGGGTGACATGCGGCGCGGGCAGTCGCTGGTCGTCTGGGCGATCCGTGAGGGCCGGCAGTGCGCACGCGAGGTCGACGCCTTCCTGATGGGGCGTTCGGACCTGCCGCGCTGAAACTTCCCGGCGCAGCGCCGGCGCGACGCTGCCCGTGGAGGCAGCTTCCAGCGTATACTGTTTCTCCCTGTTGCACGCGGGCAAGCATCGCGTTCGCTTCTCGCCTGCGCGCACCGTTCGGCGCCATCCGCGGTCGAGCGTGACATTGTTGTGCCAAGCTCGAGACAGGATCTGGAACAATGCGTTGCAACAACGTGGTCGCTGGTGCCGACGCCCGTCGCGCGCTGCCGGATTCTCAGCATCGGCAAGCCGTTGCCGCCGGCCTCGACTGCCGGCAAGCGCAACCAGGACCCATCGTAGCGTCTGATCAGGTTTCCGCAAAATGAACATCGTCATTCTCGCCGCCGGGCAGGGCAAGCGCATGCACTCCAATCTGCCGAAGGTCCTGCATCCGGTGGCCGGCAAGGCGCTCGTGTCGCACGTCATCGACACCGCGCGCAGTCTTGCGCCGGAGAGGATCTGCATCGTGTACGGCCACGGCGGCGAGGCCGTGCGTGCCGCCGTCGCGGCGCCCGATCTGCTCTGGGCGCTGCAGGAGCCGCAGTTGGGGACGGGGCACGCGCTGATGCAGGCGTTGCCGCATCTGTCCGCTGCCGGAACGACGCTGGTGCTCTATGGCGACGTGCCGCTGACCCGCGCGGAAACGCTGCAACGACTGCTGCATGCGGCACGTGACTCACTGGCAGTGCTCACCGTCGAACTGGCCGACGCGACCGGCTATGGCCGGATCGTCCGCAACGCTGCCGGCGAAGTGGCGCGCATCGTCGAACAGAAGGATGCATCGCCGCAGGAGCGCACGATCCGCGAGATCAACACCGGCATCATGGCCCTGCCGACAGCGCGCCTCGCCGAGTGGCTTGGCCGCCTGTCGAACGACAATGCGCAACGCGAGTACTACCTGACCGACATCGTCGGCATGGCGGTTGCCGCTGGTCTGCCGGTGCGTACCGCCCACCCGCAGTCGGCGGCGGAGGTGCTCGGGGTGAACAGCAAGGTGCAGCTCGCCGAGCTCGAGCGCGTCGCGCAGCGGCGCATCGCCGATCAGTTGCTCGAGCAGGGAGTCCGCCTGGCAGACCCGGCGCGAATCGACGTGCGCGGCGAACTCACCTGCGGCCGTGACGTGTTCATCGACATCAACTGCGTCTTCGAGGGCCGGGTCGTTCTTGACGAGGCCGTCGAAATCGGCCCCTCATGCGTGCTGAAGAATGCGCGCATCGGTTCCGGCGCGCGTCTCGCCGCCTTCAGCCACATCGAGGACGCGGTCGTCGGACCGGACGGGGTGATCGGGCCCTTTGCCCGCCTGCGCCCCGGAACGGAGCTTGGCGCGGGCGTTCATGTCGGCAATTTCGTCGAACTGAAGAACAGCCGTTTTGCCGCCCAGTCGAAGGCCAACCACTTGGCCTACGTGGGTGATGCCATCGTCGGCAGTCGCGTCAACATCGGTGCCGGCACCATCACCTGCAACTACGACGGTGCCAACAAGTTCCAGACGGTGATCGAGGACGACGCCTTCATCGGTTCCGACACGCAGTTGGTGGCGCCAGTGACGGTTGGTCGTGGTGCAACCCTCGGCGCCGGAACGACGCTGACCCGCGATGCCCCGCCGGACACGCTGACCCTCTCGCGTGCCCGGCAAACCTCCATAGCGGGCTGGAAACGGCCCCAGAAAATGAAGAAGTGACCTGACCATGTGTGGCATCGTTGCCGCGGTCGCTGACCGCAATATCGTTCCCGTTCTCCTCGAAGGCCTGCGCAAGCTCGAATACCGCGGCTACGACTCGGCCGGTCTCGCCCTGATCGACGACAGCGGCCTGCACCGGTTGCGTGCGGTCGGCCGTGTTGCCGAACTGACGGCGCAGGTTGATGAAACCCATGCTGCGGGCAGCACCGGCATCGCGCACACGCGCTGGGCAACACACGGCGTGCCGTGCGAACGAAACGCCCATCCGCACATCTCCGGCGGGCTGGCCGTGGTCCACAACGGGATCATCGAGAACCACGAGTCACTGCGTGCCCGTCTCAAGGCTCTCGGCTACGTTTTCACGTCCGACACCGATACCGAAGTGGTCGCGCACCTGATTGCGCATGAGCTGAAGACCGACAGCGATCTTCTCGCTGCCGTCCGGCGGGCGGTTGCGCAACTGCAGGGCGCCTACGCGATCGCCGTCCTGCGCGAGGCAGACGCGAGCCGGCTGGTCGTTGCGCGTGAAGGCGCACCGCTCCTGCTTGGTCTGGGTGACGACGGATTCTACGCTGCCTCCGATGCGTCGGCTCTGGTACAGGTCACGCGCCGGATGGTATACCTCGAGAACGGCGACTGTGCCGAGCTGCGGCGCGACGGCTACCGCATTGCCCGCGTTGACGGCACCCCAGTCGAGCGGCCGGAGAGCGAATCGAACCTGTCGGCAGAGGCGATCGAACTGGGCAACTACCGCCACTACATGCAGAAGGAAATCTTCGAGCAGCCGGTGGCGCTGGCAAACACCCTCGAAATGCTCGGTGCCGCGCGCAGCATCCAGCCGGGCATCTTCGGCGCCGAGAGTGAAGACTTGCTGCGGGGTGTGCGGCAGGTGCTGATCATCGCCTGCGGCACCAGTTACCATGCCGGCCTCGTGGCGCGTTACTGGCTGGAATCGATCGCCGGTGTCGCCTGCTCGGTCGAAGTGGCGAGCGAGTACCGCTATCGCGACTCGGTGCCCGACCCACACACCCTCGTCGTCACCATTTCACAATCCGGTGAAACCGCTGACACGCTCGCCGCGCTGCAGCACGCCAAGTCGCTCGGCATGAGCCGTACGCTGTGCATCTGCAACGTGCCCGAGTCATCGCTGGTGCGCGAGAACAGCCTGCGCTTCATCACACGCGCCGGTCCGGAGATTGGCGTTGCGTCGACCAAGGCTTTCACCACCCAGCTCGCCGCCCTCTATCTGCTGACGCTCGTGCTGGCCAAGATTCGCGATCGGCTCGACACCGAGCAGGAGGCAATCGAACTGCTCGCCATGCGACACCTGCCGATGGCCGTCAGCATGATCCTCGAACTGGAGCCACAGATCCGTGAGTGGGCGGAGTGTTTTTCGATGAAGCACCATGCCCTGTTCCTCGGCCGCGGCCGGCACTATCCGATCGCCATGGAGGGTGCGCTGAAGCTGAAGGAAATCTCCTACATTCATGCTGAAGCCTATCCGGCCGGTGAACTGAAGCATGGTCCACTGGCGCTGGTCGATCGCGACATGCCGGTGATTGCCGTGGCGCCCAACGACGCCCTGCTGGAGAAGCTCAAGTCGAATCTGCAGGAAGTGCGGGCCCGCGGTGGCGAACTCTGGGTGTTCGCCGATGCCGACAGCGAAATGAAGGAGTCGGACGGGATTCACGTGCTGCACCTGCCGGAGCACTACGGTGCCCTGTCGGCGCTGCTGCACGTCGTACCGCTGCAGCTGCTGGCCTATCATGTCGCGCTGGTGCGCGGCACGGACGTCGACAAGCCGCGCAATCTGGCGAAGTCGGTGACGGTCGAGTGAATCAGCGATCGCGGGGCGGCTGTAGCGGCAGCGATCCTCAGTACTTCAC
This sequence comes from Candidatus Accumulibacter conexus, assembly GCA_017592775.1. Classification (GTDB taxonomy): domain Bacteria; phylum Pseudomonadota; class Gammaproteobacteria; order Burkholderiales; family Rhodocyclaceae; genus Accumulibacter; species Accumulibacter conexus. The sequence goes on from JAGFNJ010000015.1 coordinate 58,319, forward strand.
GCGCGCAAAATAGCTCTTCTCCGAGGCCTCGAGCGCCTGCCGCAGGGTGACGATTCCCATCTGAGCCAGCAGCGGCAGCATCCGAAGGAAGACCTCGGCCGTTGCACAGGCGTCGCCGAGCGCGTTGTGGCGGCCTTCGATCACCACGCCCAGGCGCTCGGCGATGTGGTCGAGCTGGTGCGAGTCCTGATTGGCGTGCAGCACTCCGGAAAGCAGCAGCGTGTCGAGGACTGGCTGACTGAAGACCACCCCCGTCGAATCCTCCTTCAACTGCAGAAAGCGCATGTCGAAGGCAGCGTTGTGGGCGACGAGCACGGTGTCACTGCAGAAATCATGGAAGGCGGGCAGAACGATGTCGATCTGCGGCTGCCCGCGCACCATGTCGTCGGTGATGCCGTGAATGCGCACACCCTCGGGTCGCAGGAAGCGTTGCGGGTCGACCAGCTGATCAAAGTTCTCGTGCCGCAGAAGGCGGCCGTTGACGATGCGCACGGCACCGATCTGGATGATCTCGTCCCCGGCAGCGGGCTCGAGCCCGGTGGTTTCGGTGTCGAAGACGGTGTACGCCAGATCGCTCAGCCGCCGGTCGAGATCGATGCTCTGGTCGCGGAAATGAAAGAGGTCGAAATCGTAGTACTCCGGGCGGACGCTCGGCTCGTCGCCGGCAGCCTGCGCCTGCAGGCTGTCGGGCAGGGCGACCGGCAGGACGAAGCGAAAGAAGCAGCGCTGGCTGGCCTTTTCGCGTTCGTACCAGATTTCACCCCCATGGCGGTCGATCACATCGCGCAGCGACAGGGGTGAGCTTTCGCTGCCCAGTTGCATGGGCTCGTTCTCCCAGGTCGCGAACGTCTCCGACGAGATGGCATGGTCAGCCCAGATGAGGTCGAGGTAGGCCAGCCTGCCGAAAGGCAGCAGGCGGAAGCGCAGGTCGGCGATCCGATGCTGGGCGACCAGTCTGGCAGCCAGGAAACAGATCGAAAAAACCAGCGAGAAGCTCTCGGCGCGCAGCCAGACCGCTTCGTCGATCTCCTCGCAGCCGGTTGCCAGCTGCAGTTCCTGCTCGATCCGACGCTGTGCGGCGGTGACCAGGTCCAGCCCCTGAACCTCTTCGAGCGGCCAGCGTGTCTTCAGCGAATCGGCGAACTCGCTCATCGTCCGGTCGAGGCGCTGGCTCATGCGGACGACCTCGTCGCTGATGATGCCGATGAAGCGCTCACGGATTTCCGGTTCGATGTCGGGGTAGTCCAGCAGGTTGCCGACGGCGACGCGGATGTTGGCGAGGCTGCCGCGGGTACCGTCGGTCAGCGACTGCAGGACCTGATCGCGGCGGGATTCCTGTTCCAGGCTGCGGGTGATGTTCTCCACCGTCAGCACGTAGCCGGTCATCTCCTGCTGTCGCGGCGCGTCATCGGTCGCCAGCACGGGCACCAGCTGGACGCGCAGGAGCTGGCCACCGCGCGCCGCAGTGATGAAGGTGGCGATGGCCGTTGCCGCGCCCTTGTGCAGTCGCTGGCGGACGACGTCGAGAGCGTGATCGATCTGACTGCGTTCGAGTATCGAAAAGATCGACCGGCCGAGGCCGATCAGTGCGCCGCCGGCGACTGCCGTGCTGCCGAGCGCGAGTGCCCGGAACTGCAGCCGGGCGCGGCTGTTGTAGAGCAGGATGCGCCCTTCGCGGTTGCACACCACGACCGCCTGCGCCAACTCCGACATCAGCGCCGCCAGCCGGTTCTTTTCCTCCTCGACCGACGACTTGGCGGCGGCAATCTGCGCCGCGACATCATCCATCAGGCCGTCACGCTGCTGCGCCAGGTCGTTCGTCGCCGCGGCCAGCAGGCGGACCTCCGGTGGTCCCTCCGGTGTGACGCGGAAGTTGCGGTTCGCCGCCAGCATCAGACGCAGGTTCTCGGCCATCTTCAACAGACCCTGGACATACTCCCGAAAGAGATAGCGGATGACCAGGAGACCGAGGAAGAAGCCAAAGGCGGTCATCATCGTACCCAGTGACAGGTGTGGCGCGATCAGGCGGAGCAGCGCCGCGCGCTCGTCCGCCTGGGCATCTGCCCACACCAGCGCCGCCGTGATCAGGAAGGGGCCGGTCACCAGCAGGAAGAGGATGATGACCGAGATGGCCAGGCGGAGGCGCGCGTTCATGGTTCGGTGGTCGGCAAGGGTCGGTGGGCGATCGCTGGTGGCCGCGGGCGTGTGCACCGCGGGGGCACGCCAATTCTACCGGCTAACGTTCGCTCCGTTGCCCAGTGTCGTGCGAACACTCGGGAATTCCGGGTGCCGCCGTCGCTTGCCGGGGCAAGGCAGCCGATTAGGTGCGCATACCTGCACCTGCGCGACAAAGGCCTGTATGGTGGACTTCCTTACAACTGCCTGGGAAAAATACCATGACCCTCTGCCCGATTGCCATCGTCGCCGGCTGCAAGAAATGCCCGGCGTTTTCCATCTGCCCGCTGAAGACGGTCCTAGGCGATGCACCGAAGCCCGGGGAAACACCGGCAGGGCAGCCTCCGGCCGAGAAGAAGTAGCCTTTGCCGCCGCTGCCGCGACCCGCGCGGCAGCCGTTGTGCACGCCAGGCTGCCGTGCGCCCTGGCCGGCAGCGCGGCGGCATCATGTCACGCGTGCGGCCGCGCTGGCGGTCACCTGCCGCCATGCCCTGCCCATCAGAAAGCCGCGATGCCGGTCTGCGCCCGACCGAGAATCAGCGCATGGACGTCGTGCGTTCCCTCGTAGGTGTTCACCACCTCCAGGTTGAGCAGGTGGCGGACGACGCCGAATTCGTCCGAAATGCCGTTGGCGCCGAGCATGTCGCGCGCCGTGCGGGCGATCTCGAGCGCCTTGCCGCAGGAGTTGCGCTTCATGATCGAAGTGATCTCGGGCGTCGCCGTCCCGTCGTCCTTCATGCGCCCCAGACGCAGGCATCCCTGCAACCCGAGCGTGATTTCCGTCTGCATGTCGGCGAGCTTCTTCTGTACCAGCTGATTCGCCGCCAGCGGCCGCCCGAACTGCCGCCGCTCGAGCGTGTACTGGCGAGCCGTGTGCCAGCAGGACTCGGCGGCGCCGAGAGCACCCCAGGCAATGCCGTAGCGCGCCGAATCGAGGCAGGTGAAGGGCCCCTTCAAGCCGCGGATTTCCGGAAAGACGTTCTCCTCGGGAACGAAGACCTCGTCCATGACGATCTCGCCGGTGATCGAGGTGCGCAGTCCGAACTTGCCGTGGATCGTGGGGGCGCTGAGCCCGCGCATTCCCCGGTCGAGCACGAAGCCGCGGATGGCGGCCGAATCGTCCTTCGCCCAGACGATGAAGACATCGGCGATGGGTGAGTTCGTGATCCACATCTTGCTGCCGGAAAGGCGAAAGCCGCCGCCGACGGTGCGCGCTCGCGTCTCCATGCTGCCAGGGTCGGAACCGTGGTTGGGCTCGGTCAACCCGAAGCAGCCGACCAGTTCGCCGCTTGCCAGTCGTGGCAGGTAACGACTTCGCTGCTCCTCGCTGCCGAAGCGGAGAATCGGCAGCATCACCAGCGACGATTGCACGCTCATCATCGAGCGATAGCCGGAATCCACCCGTTCGACCTCGCGTGCGATCAGCCCATAGCTGACGTGCCCGAGGCCGGCGCCCCCGTATTCGCGTGGAATCGTCGGACCGAGGAGGCCCATCTCGCCCATTTCGCGGTAGATCGTGGTGTCGGTTCGCTCGTGGCGAAACGACTCCAGGACGCGCGGCAGGAGTCTGCGCTGGCAGTAGTCCTGCGCCGCATCGCGCAGCCGCCGCTCGTCGTCGTCGAGCTGTGCGTCGAGGAGCAGTGGATCCTGCCAGCAGAACCGGGGCCTGGCTCGCGTCACCATCATCGTCTCCCTGTCAAGCCGCCGGCGGCGCGTCGCGCCGGGCGTGCAATCCGGCCTGCGGCAACGGGCCGCAGGCCGGATGCAGCCCGAATTGTACGCACGGCGAGACTGACCGGGGGCGTACTTTCGCCCGTTGTCACCGCCCGCCAGGAGGCAGCAGCCGCGGATCCCGCCGTGCCTGGCGCGCAGCGGCGAAATCGGCTTGCGCGGCTGGCGACGCAGGGCGGCCGATTGACTCGCAGCGGCAAGGCCCGGATACTCGCGACGTTGCCGGCGAGATGCCGGCGATGCAAGGCAAGGGACGCCGGTCCGGGCTGCCGTCGGGCTGCCATTTGCCGGTACCGCCGTTTCACTCCTGACTGGGAGGTTCCTCCATGGGTCTGCGACTGAAATTCAATCTCGTGCTGCTTGCCGTCTTCCTTGCCGGCTTTGCCGTCACCGGCTACGTTTCCCGGACCCTGCTCGACCGGCACGCGCGCGAGCAGGTGCTTGGCGAGGCGCGCCTGGTGATGGAAGCGGCGTTGGCCGTGCGCGGGTATACGGTCGACCAGGTGCGACCGCATCTCGTCGGGCAGATGGACAAGGTCTTCCTGCCGCAGACGGTACCGGCGTTTGCCGCCACCGAGACGCTCAACCATCTGCGACGGAAGTACACCAACTACGCCTACAAGGAGGCGACGCTCAATCCAACGAACCTGCGCGACCGGCCCGCCGACTGGGAAGCCGACCTGATCCACAGCTTCCGCAACCGCGCCGACCAGAAGGAGATCAGCGGTGAGCGCGACACGCCCACCGGTCGGCTGCTCTACGTCGCGCATCCGATCCGCATCGAATCGCCGGCCTGCCTGCAATGCCACAGTACACCCGACGTCGCGCCGCCGTCGATGATCCGAATCTACGGCCCGGCGAACGGATTCGGCTGGAAGCTCGATGAGGTGGTCGGGGCGCAGGTCGTTTCGGTGCCGATGTCGGTGCCACTGGAGAACGCCGCGCAGGCCTTTCGCACCTTCATGCTTTCCCTGGCGGCGGTGTTCGTGGTCGTCTTCATCGTCCTCAACCTGCTCCTTTCGTGGCTGATCATCCGGCCGGTGACTCGCCTGTCGGCGGCAGCCGACAAGGTCAGCACCGGCGACTTCGAGCAGCCGGAGTTTGCCGAGAAGGGCGGCGACGAGGTTGCCGTTCTGGCCAGTTCGTTCAACCGCATGCGTCGCAGTCTCGAGAAGGCGATGCAGATGATCGATGGCTGAGCCAGCGATGGGCGGAGCAGGCAACGAAGAGGCCGGCCAGGCGCGGGTTCGTGCGGCGGCTCACGACAGCGACCTGCTGGCGCTGCCGGCCGGCTACGCGGTGCACGAATACCGGATTGATCACGTTCTCGGCAGCGGGGGCTTCGGCATCACCTACCTGGCGCACGATACCCACCTCGACTGCCCGGTGGCAATCAAGGAGTATCTGCCGCGCGACACCGCCGGGCGCGGGCCTGATCTGTCCGTGCGGCCGCACTCGACTGGCGGGGCCAAGTCCTTCGCCTGGGGTCTCGATCGCTTCCTGCAGGAATGCCGCGCACTCGCCAGCTTTCACCATCCTGGGATCGTCCGTGTGCTGCGCTATTTTGCCGCCAACGACACGGCCTACATGGTGATGGAATACGAGAGTGGCGAACCCCTCGACAGGTGGCTGGCCAGTCGCGAGCCAATCGACGCCGGCACGCTGCAACGCATCGTGCGGCCCTTGCTCGACGGGCTCGAGGCCATCCACAACGCCGGCTTCCTGCATCGCGACATCAAGCCGCGCAACATCTACATGCGTGCCGACGGTTCGCCCGTGCTGCTCGACTTCGGCTCTGCCCGCCGCGTCGGTGGGCAGGGGCAGGAGCAGCTGTTGACCGCAGTCGTGACGCCTGGCTTCGCGCCTGCCGAGCAGTACCAGCCCGACGGCAGTCAGGGTCCGTGGAGCGACCTCTACTCGCTCGCCGGGGTGATGTACTGGCTGGTCACGGGTCACCTGCCGACCGAAAGTCTGGCGCGGCTGCGCGAGGACCCGATGCCCCCGGCAGCGGTGATCGGCAGGGCCGACCTCTACGGCAAGGCGATGCTGCGCGCCATCGACTGGGCGCTGACGCCCGACGAGAACCTGCGCCCCCGGCGGGTGGCGGATTTTCGCCGTGCCTGCCTGCCATCGACCGGACAACCTGCAGCGGAAGCGGCAGACTCGCCGGCGGTGCTGCCGGCGCCCGGCAGTTCGTTCAGTGAAGGCTGCAGCTTCATCGGCGCGGTCCTCTTCAGCGATGTGCCGGCCGCCCCGGCGCCAGCCGATGCGGCTGCCGAGGCGGCGCACAAGGAGCGTCGCCAGTTGCTGGCAACGCTGGTCAGCCGGGCGGTTGCCGGTGTGCCGGCGAACAGCCGCCTGGCGGCGAACACCCGCGAGGGCTGCGCCGTCTGCTACGTCGGCGATCCCGAGGATGCACTGCGCACCGCCGGCCTGCTCGGGGCGGCGGCGAGTGAACGGGGACTTGCCCTGCACATCGGCATCAACCTCGGACCGGTACGCGTGCAGCCCGACCCCGGTGGCCGCTCGCGCCTGCTCGGCGATGGCGTCGCCACCGCGTTCCGCGTCATGCGCTTCGCCGAGCCGGGGCAGGTGCTGGTCAGCACCGCCTATGTCGATCTCATTGCGCAGCTGCGACGCAGCGCGGCGACCTGTTTCACGGCACTCGGCCAGCGGCGCGACGCGCACGACCGGGTGCATGACCTCTACCTCTACGTCGGCACGGCACATGCACTGGCTTCGCATCCGGTGACGGCCAATCACACCGCGACGACGGCGAGCGACCTGACGCCGGCGGTCGTCGACGACGCCGAGCGCCTATTGACCAGGCACATCGGACCGATGGCACGCATCCTGGTGCGCAAGACGCTGCCGCGCGTCGGCGGGCGCGACGAGCTGCACCGCCTGCTGGCTGAAATGATTCCCGACCCGGCAGCCCGATCGGCCTTCCTCACCGCAGCCACGCACAGGTGGCAGCAGCCATCGGCAAGCCTGAGGCCGGACAGCGCGCCGCATTCCGGCTCCCCTGCGCCGGCAGTTGCGGCAGCGCCATTGCCCGTCACTGCTGCCGACCCGGCAGCGGGCAGCGGTCTTGGCGAGGCCGACTGCGAACGCATCGGACGCATCCTGGCGCGCCATATCGGACCGCTGGCAAGGATCCTGTTGCGCCGCGAAGCCGCCAGGGCGGCCGACCTGGACTCGTTGTGCCGGGCGTTGGCCAGCCAGATCGACAGTCCGGAGCAGCGCGAGCACTTCCTCAGGGAGGCCGGCATCGGCAGGGGACCGGGCTCGTAGGTCGCTGGCGGCAGTCGACCACCGCTGAAGTGCAGGCGTCGTCGCGCCAGGCAGCGCGCAAACCACATTCGTGGCGGTCACCGAGCCGGGGAGTTGCAGCACCGCATGGCGCGGGAAGGTGCGCCTGCGCCAAGGCGTCCTGGCGGAACGGACTACTGCAGCAGGCCTGCCCGCAGCAGCGCGTCGATCATCAGTTGCGTCAGTTCCGCCACCTGCCCAGCCTGCGCGCCCGAGGGCGGCGCCGTGGCGCTGCCCGACCAGAAGACGGCGCCGCTGGCGGCGTCCATCATGGCGACGCTGCACGCCATCCCCTGCGCCGCCGTCGGCCAGCCGATCGGAAACGACAGACCGAGACCGCCGACGCTGAAACCACCGCTGCGGTAGCCGCCGCTGCCGCCGCCAACACCGATTCCCACCTGCGGCGCCGGATTGACCACGGCCAGGTCGTCCGGCGCCAGTTGCACGCTCGCTACGGCGAACGCCCCGACACGCCCGGCGGCTGATCGGATCTCCTCGTTGCCGGCCATGCCGTCGGCCGGGAACTGCGGGATGGCGTAGCTCTGGATGCCAGCCACCCCCGTCGGCTGCAACCGCATCGTCCACTGGTCCTCGCAGATGCGACGCAGCGAATGATCGCGACTCTGGCAGATCACCAGCACCTGCTGGCCCTTGAGCACGGCGCCGGCGACGTTCGGGTCACGCCATTCGCTTCTCATCTCGGTCGTCGCGCAACCGGCAAGCGCCAGGGTGAACAGGCCCGCCGCAAACGACATCACCCGGGTTTTCAGGGTCGCACGCATCGGCTCTCCTTTCCTCTCCTGTTGCGCCAGCCGTCATGATACCCCCGCCATCGCCCGCCTCGGCACAACGAGTGCCACTGCGGACAGAAGGTGGCGGCTCACATCAGGACGATGTCGTACTGCTCCTGCGAGTAGCTGGGCTCGGCCTGCAGCGAGATCGGCTTGCCGATGAAGTCGGAGAGCATCGCCAGCCCTTGCGACTCCTCATCGAGGAAGCTGTCGATCACCGCCTGACTGCCGAGGACCCGATACTCGCGGGCATTGAACTGGCGCGCCTCGCGCAGCAGTTCGCGGAGAATCTCGTAGCATACCGTGCGCGCCGTCCTGACCTCGCCGCGACCACCGCAGGTCGGGCACTCCTCGCAGAGAACGTGCGCCAGCGACTCGCGGGTGCGCTTGCGCGTCATTTCGACCAGGCCGAGGGCGGTGAATCCGTTCACCGTCAGTCGCGTATGGTCGCGCGCCAGCGCCTTGTTGAACTCGCTGAGAACCGCCGCCCGGTGCTCGTCGTTCTCCATGTCGATGAAGTCGATGATGATGATGCCGCCCAGGTTGCGCAGGCGCAGTTGGCGGGCGATCGTCTGTGCGGCCTCGAGGTTGGTCTTGAAGATGGTGTCGTCGAAGTTGCGGACACCGACGAAACCGCCGGTGTTGACGTCGATGGTGGTCATCGCCTCGGTCTGGTCGATGATCAGATAGCCGCCCGACTTCAGGTCGACGCGGCGCGCCAGCGCCTTCTGGATCTCGTCCTCGACGCCGTGCAGATCGAACAGCGGTCGTTCGCCGACGTAGTGCTCGAGCAGTGGTGCCACGGTCGGCGTGTACTCGGCGGCAAAGGCCGTCAGGCGCTGGAAGTTCTCGCGCGAATCGATGACGATGCGCGCCGTCTCGGGGTTGACGAAGTCACGCAGCACGCGTTGCGACAACGAAAGCTCCTGGTAGAGCAGAGCCGGCGGTGCGGCCGTCGTCGACTGCGCCCGGATGTCGCGCCACAGCTTGCGCAGGTACTCGATGTCCTTCGCCAGTTCGGCTTCGGTCGCGCTCTCGGCCATCGTGCGGACGATGAAGCCGCCCGGCTCGTCGCCGGGTACCAAGCGTCCGAGCTTCTCGCGCAACGCCTCGCGATCGGCCTCGCGCTCGATCCGCTGCGAGATGCCGATATGCTTGTCCTGCGGCAGATAGACCAGCATGCGGCCGGCCAGCGACACCTGGGTCGACAGGCGTGCCCCCTTGCTGCCCATCGGATCCTTGATGACCTGCACGAGAATGCTCTGGCCTTCGCACAGCAGGCGCTCGATCGGTCGCAGCGGTTCGTCGCCCGACCGCGGTTCGCGGATGTCGGCGACATGGAGAAAGGCGGTCCGGCCGAGGCCGATGTCGATGAAGGCGGACTGCATCCCGGGCAGGATGCGGACGATCCGTCCGAGGTAGACGTTACCGACGAAGCCACGACTGGCGCTGCGTTCGATGTGCAGTTCCTGGACCACACCCTGGTGCGTGACGGCGACGCGCGTTTCCTGGGGTGTGAAGTTGATCAGGATTTCTTCTGACATGACGTGTCGATCCGCGCAAATGGGATGGGAACTGCGGTAACGAGAGTAAGATTCCGGCTGGCCGCATTCTACCCTCTCCGACCGCCCCGCCGAATGTCTCTTCCCCGCGCACAGCCCCGATGCCCCGAATTGCTGGCTCCGGCCGGGTCGCTGGCAATGCTGCGCACGGCACTGGCCTACGGTGCCGACGCGGTGTACGCCGGGCAGCCGCGCTACAGCCTGCGGGTGCGCAACAACGACTTCGGCGGTCTGCAGGTGCTCGCCCAGGGTGTCGCCGAGGCGCATGCGGCACAGCGCAAGCTGTACGTCGTCAGCAACATCCTGCCGCACAACGCCAAGCTGCGTACCTACCTGACGGACATGGCACCGGTCATCGCAACCCGGCCGGACGCGCTGATCATGGCCGACCCCGGGCTGATCGACCTGGTTCGCGAAAGCTGGCCCGAAATGCCGATCCACCTCTCGGTACAGGCCAACACGCTGAACTTCGCTGCCGTCCGCTTCTGGCAGAAGCTGGGCATCGCGCGGATCATCCTCTCGCGTGAGCTTTCGCTGCAGGAAGTCGAGGAGATCCGGCAGCAGTGCCCCGATATCGAACTCGAGGTCTTCGTCCATGGTGCCCTTTGTGTCGCCTATTCGGGACGCTGCCTGCTGTCCGGCTATTTCAACCACCGCGACCCGAACCAGGGCAGTTGCACCAACTCGTGCCGCTGGGACTACCGCCTGCACGCCGCCGGGCACGATGCGACGGGTGATCTGCAGCCTTCGCCCGGTGAGGCCGGTCGGGGCCGTGTGGCGGGCTGGCTGCTGGAGGAGAAGGAACGTCCCGGCGAGCTGATGCCGATCGACGAGGACGAACACGGCACCTACATCATGAACTCGAAGGACCTGCGCGCCGTCGAGCACGTTGGCCGGCTGCTCGAAATCGGTGTCGACTCGTTGAAGATCGAGGGGCGGACGAAGTCCTCCTACTATGTCGCGCGCAGCACGCAGGTCTATCGTCGCGCCATCGACGATGCCGCTGCCGGCCGGCCGTTCGACCCCGCCCTGCTCGGCGAACTGGAGGGCCTGGCCAATCGTGGCTATACCAACGGTTTCCTGCAGCGGCACCACGAGCACGACATGCAGAACTACCTGCGTGGCCATTCGGAGTCCGGGCGCAGTCTCTACGTGGGCGATCTGCTGACCTGGGATGCCGTCGGGCAGCGCGGCCTGATCGAAGTCAGGAACCGCTTTTCGGTCGGCGACGGCCTCGAGGTCATCCATCCCTCGGGCAACCGCCGGCTGACACTGCAGTGCATGCACGATCTGGCGGGGCGCGAGATCACGGTCGCGCCGGGCAATGGGCATCGCGTCTGGATTCCCTGGCCCGTCGAGCTGCCGGGCGCGTTGCTGGCGCGCTTCCTCTGAGCCGAGCCGAAGCATGCATGCGCCGCATCTTTTTGTCGACATCTCGGCGCACGGCTTCGGGCACCTGGCACAGGCGGCGCCGGTGATCAACGCTCTCGCCGCGCGCGTGCCGATGCTGCGGCTGACCGTCCGCAGCGGGCTGCCGCAGGCGAAGCTGCACGAGCGCCTGCGATGCGGCTTCAGCCATCTCGAAGCGCGCAGCGACTTCGGCTACGTGATGCTCGACGCCATGCGCGTCGACCTGGCGGCAACGGCGGAGGCCTACCGCCGCCAGCACGCCGACTGGGAGCAGTTGGTCGATGAGGAAGCGCGCTTCCTCGCCGACCTGCGGCCGACACTCGTGCTCAGCGACGTCGCCTACCTGCCGCTGGCGGGCGCGGCCCGTGCCGGCATCCCGTCGGTGGCGCTCTGCTCGCTCAACTGGGCAGAGCTGTTTGCCCACTTCTTCGCTGCTGCCGACTGGGCGCCGCCGATCCACCAGCAGATGCTGGCCGCCTACAACAGCGCCGAGTTCTTCCTGCGTCTGACGCCGGGAATGGCGATGACGGATCTGCAGCGGCGGCGTTGCATCGCCCCGGTGGCGGCCCTCGGCGCCGATCGCCGGCAGGCGCTGCGCCGGCAGCTCGCCTGCCATGCCAACGAGCGGCTGGTGCTGATCGCCTTTGGTGGCATCGACACGCGGTTGCCGATCGCCGACTGGCCACAGACGACGGGCATCCGCTGGCTGGTGCCACAGGCCTGGCGGCTGCGGCAAGCCAACACGGCCGATTTCGAGCCCCTCGGACTGCCGATGATCGACCTCCTGCGCTCGGTCGATGCAGTGATCGCCAAACCCGGGTACGGCACCTTTGCCGAAGCGGCGTGCAATGCGACGCCACTGCTGTATGTACGCCGCCAGGAGTGGCCGGAGCAGGACTGCCTGATCGAGTGGCTGCACGCGCATGCCACGTGCGCCGAGATCGGTGAGGCAGAGCTGCGCGCCGGCTGCCTGCAGCCGGCACTTGCCGACCTGTGGCAGCGACCGCAGCCGCGACCGCCCCTGCCCACGGGCGCCGACGAGGCCGCCACTGCCCTCATGCCCTGGCTGGCAGCCGCCGCGACACCGGTTGGCGATCCGCCGTCAGCACCATGAGTGAGGAGTCGACGCGCGGCCCGCAGCGCCGTCGCCGGCAGGTGGTGGCGGGCATCTGCGTCCTCGGCGCCGGCCTCGGCATCGGCAGATACCTGGCCGAACGGCCTGGACCGCCGGCTGGCAAACCCATCCGCGCCGACTTCTCCGACCTGCCACCGGGCCGGCTGCGCGTACTCGACTGGCAGGGCTGGACGCTGTGGATTCTACGGCGCACCGCAGGCGAGGTGGCGGCGCTGGCGAAGGACGAGAGTCTCCTGCTCGATGCCGGCTCCGAGCACTCGCTGCAGCCGGAGAACTGCCGCAACCGCCATCGTTCGCTGCAGCCGGACGTCTTCGTTGCCATCGGCCAATGCACACACCAGGCGTGTACGCCACAACTGCGCAGCATCGCCGGCCATGCCCCGGAGTTCCTGTGCCCGTGCCACAGTTCGAAGTTCGACCTTGCCGGCCGCGTCTACCGCGGCGGACCAGCACCGGCGAACCTCGTGATCCCGATCCATCGCCTGCAGGGCGAGGATCAGGTCGTGGTCGGCGATGCCTAGCAGTCCCCTCAAACCGCCACCGGAGAACGCCGTGCCCGATCACCTGCCGACCACGCCAGCACGCAATGCCACCATCGACGGTGAGCACCGCATGCAACTCGAACTGATCGCCGCCCTCTGCGCCGCGGTCGACGCAAAGGCCGGAAACGAGGAGATCGGCCTCATCCTCGAGCGACTGCTCGACTTCAGCAAGGCACATTTCCTCTCCGAGGAACTCCTGATGCGGCTCGACAGCTATGACGAGTTCGACGACCACGTCGAAGACCATGCGGAGATGCTCGACGCGCTGACGGCGATGCTGGAAACCCACCGGATCGGTGGCACGGCGCTGCTGCCCGGCCAGGCTGGAAAGCTCCTGACCTTCCTCGTCCGCCACATCGAGACCCGTGACGCGCGCTACGCCAGCGCACCAAGGGTCTGATCGCGCCGGCGCTGCTGCCGCGCCGCCACTGCTGGTGACCGGCGCCGTCTCCAGCTTGACAAGCAATGCCCTGGCGGGTAGATTCGCACCCCTGCCTCGGCTTGCGATGAGGTGGCGCCGATTTGACACCAACAGATTGCGGGCGCGTTAGAAATCCAGCTAAAGCGAGGCTCACCGCACAACCCGTCGCGCCTTGCGCCGACGGGTTTTTGTTTTGTCCCAGGCCACACCTCGCCAGAGGGAAGATCAGGAAACCAGCATGCAGCCCGACCGGACCGCCGAACTGAGAGACCGCCTCGAACACCAGATCCTCGTTCTCGACGGAGCGATGGGGACGATGATCCAGCGCCACAACCTGCGCGAGGCCGACTACCGCGGCAGCCGCTTCGCCGCGCACGCGCATGACCTGAAGGGCAACAACGACCTCCTGCTGCTGACGCGACCGGAACTCATCCGGTCGATCCACGCCGAGTATCTGGCGGCTGGCGCGGACATCATCGAAACCAACAACTTCAACTCGACCAGAGTCTCGCAGGCCGACTACCATCTCGAAAGCATCGTCCACGAGTTGAACGTCGCCGGCGCAAGGCTGGCACGGGCAGCCTGCGACCAGTTCACCGCCACCGATCCGGCGAGGCCCCGTTTCGTTGCCGGCGTGCTCGGACCGACGTCGCGGACGGCGTCGATCTCGCCGGACGTCAACGACCCCGGCTATCGCAATACCAGTTTCGACGAACTGGTCGCCAACTACGACGAGGCGATCGACGGGCTTTGCCAGGGGGGCGTCGACCTGCTGCTGGTCGAGACGGTCTTCGACACGCTCAACGCCAAGGCGGCACTGTTCGCCATCGAGAGCTATTTCGACCGGGCGGGACGGCGCTGGCCGGTGATGATTTCCGGGACGATCACCGACGCTTCCGGCCGCACGCTTTCGGGGCAGACGGCCGAGGCCTTCTGGAACTCGCTCAACCACGTGCGGCCGCTCAGCTTCGGTCTCAACTGCGCCCTCGGTGCCGGCGAACTGCGGCAGCATGTCGAAGAGCTGTCCCGGATCTGCGACTGTTTCGTCTCGGCGCACCCGAATGCCGGCCTGCCGAACGCATTTGGCGGCTATGACGAAACGCCGGAGCAGTTGGCGGCGGAGATTGCCGACTGGGCGCACAAGGGTTTCGTGAACATCGTCGGCGGCTGTTGCGGCACCTCGCCCGCGCACATCGCGGCGATCGCCAAGGGCGTTGCCGGAGTCCGGCCACGGCGCATCCCGGCCGGCGAAAGGAGGATGCGCCTGTCGGGGCTCGAACCGTTCAACGTCGGCCAGGATTCGCTGTTCGTCAACATTGGCGAACGAACCAACGTCACCGGCTCGCGAGCCTTCGCGCGAATGATCCTCGAGGGGCGCTTCGACGATGCGCTGGCGGTCGCCCGGCAGCAGGTGGAGAACGGTGCCCAGGTCATCGACATCAACATGGACGAGGCGATGCTGGATTCGCGGGCGGCGATGGAGCGCTTCCTGAAGCTGATCGCCAGCGAGCCGGATATCTCGCGCGTGCCGATCATGCTCGACTCGTCGAAATGGGAGGTGATCGAGGCCGGCCTCAAGTGCATTCAGGGCAAGGGCATCGTCAACTCGATCTCGATGAAGGAAGGCGAGGCCGAGTTCCTGCGGCAGGCCCGGCTGGCGCGCCGCTACGGCGCGGCGGTGGTGGTGATGGCGTTCGACGAGTCCGGTCAGGCCGACAGCTTCGCGCGCAAGACGGCAATCTGCAGCCGCGCCTACCGCTTGCTCACCGAAGAGGCAGGCTTCCCGGCCGAGGACATCATCTTCGATCCGAACATCTTTGCCATCGCCACCGGCATCGAGGAGCACAACGACTATGCCGTCGCCTTCATCGATGCCTGCGCCTGGATTCGCGCCAATCTGCCGGCAGCGCAGATCTCGGGCGGGGTATCGAACGTTTCCTTCTCGTTCCGTGGCAACGACGCGGTGCGCGAGGCCATCCACACCGTCTTCCTCTACCACGCCATCCGCGCCGGTCTGTCGATGGGCATCGTCAACGCGGGCATGCTCGGGGTGTACGACGATCTCGACCCGCCGTTGCGGGAAAAGGTCGAGGACGTGGTCCTCAACCGTCGTCCCGACGCCGGCGAGGCGCTGGTCGATTTCGCGCAGACGGTCAAGGAGGGCAAGGCGAGGGACAGTGGTCCCGACCTCGCCTGGCGCGAGCAACCGGTCGAAGAGCGTCTGACGCACGCGCTGGTGAGGGGAATCACCGACTTCGTCGTCGCCGACGCAGAGGAGTGCCGGGCGGCGCTGGCGGCTGCCGGCAAACCGCCGCTGGCGGTCATCGAAGGGCCGCTGATGAACGGCATGAACGTCGTCGGCGATCTCTTCGGCGCCGGCAAGATGTTCCTGCCGCAGGTGGTCAAGTCGGCGCGCGTCATGAAGCAGGCAGTGGCACACCTGATTCCCTACATCGAGGCGGAAAAGCTGCGCACCGGTGTCGGCAACAAGGGCCGGATCGTCATGGCGACGGTCAAGGGCGACGTGCACGACATCGGCAAGAACATCGTTGGCGTCGTGCTGAGCTGCAATGGCTACGAGGTCATCGACCTCGGCGTCATGGTGCCCTGCGACCGCATCCTGCAGGCAGCGCGCGAGCATGCCGCGCAGGCGGTCGGCCTGTCCGGTCTGATCACCCCGTCGCTCGAGGAAATGGGCCACGTCGCCGCCGAGATGGAGCGGCTCGGATTCGCCGCCGCCGCTGACGGCGGCACCGCGGTGCCGCTGCTGATCGGCGGCGCGACGACCAGCCGCGCACACACCGCGATCAAGATCGCACCGAACTACTCCGGCCCGGTGGTTTACGTGCCCGACGCGTCGCGCGCGGTGGGCGTCGTGACGCGGCTGTTGTCGATCGACGGTGCCGGCGCGTTCGTCGACGAGGTCGCTGCCGATTACGCGCGGTTGCGCGCCCAGCACGCGAACAAGAAGGGCAGCGTCCTGCTGCCGCTGGCCGAGGCGCGCGGCAACCGCTTCGTCTGGAACGCCGACCCCGGCTACCGCCCCTGTCCGCCCAACAGACCGGGGCTGCACGTCCTGCCGCAGGTTGATCTGGCGAGCCTGGTACCGTTCATCGACTGGGGTCCTTTCTTCCAGACCTGGGATCTCGCCGGCAGCTACCCGAAGATCCTCGACGATGCCGTCGTCGGCAGCACCGCGCGCGCAGTCTTCGACGACGCGCAGAAGATGCTCGAGCAGCTGATCGCCGGCAAGTGGTTGCACGCCAACGCCGTCTTCGGGCTCTTTCCGGCGAACGCCGTCGGTGACGACATCGAAATATATGCCGACGAGTCGCGCCAGCAGCCGCTGATGACCTGGCACAACCTGCGCCAGCAACACGAACGCCCGCCGGGCAAGCCGCACTACTGCCTGAGCGACTTTATCGCCGGCCGCGGCACGCCGGACTGGGTCGGCGCCTTCGCCGTCGGCACCGGTTTCGGTATCGAGGAGAAGCTCGCCGAGTTTGCTGCGGCGCACGACGATTACCATTCGATCATGCTCAAGGCCCTTGCCGACCGTCTCGCCGAGGCCTGTGCCGAGTGGCTGCATCTGCAGGTCCGGCGCGACTACTGGGGTTACGCCGCCGGCGAGGCGCTCGAACAGATGGCGCTGATTCGCGAGGAGTATCGCGGCATCCGCCCCGCTCCCGGTTATCCGGCTTGTCCCGACCACACCGCCAAGCGTGCCCTCTTCGAGCTGCTCGACGCACCGCGCAACGCCAGCATGGCCCTCACCGAGAACTTCGCCATGACGCCCGCCGCAGCCGTTTCCGGCTTCTACCTGGCGCACCCCGAGGCACGCTACTTCGCGGTCAGCAGGATTGGCAACGACCAGCTCGAGGACTGGGCGAAGCGATCGGGCTTCAGCCTCGAGGAGTCGCGGCGCTGGCTGGCACCGCTGCTCTGATCCGACCGCTGAGCCGAGTGCCGGCGATGCCCGCGCAACCCCTACCCGACTTCGTCACCGCCGACGTCGATCTGGCCGGGCGGACGACGCTGGCCCTGCCCGGGCGTGCGGCGTACCTTGCCGAGATCAGCTCTTGTCGGCAACTGGCGCAACTCGCCGGGTGGCAGGGAAGACGGCGCTTCGTTCTCGGCAGCGGCAGCAACGTCGTGCTCAGCAAGGACTTCGACGGTCTGCTGCTGCAGATGGCGATCGCTGGCCGCGAACTGGTCGGCGAGGATGCAGAGGCGTGGTACGTACGCGCCGGCGCTGGCGAGAACTGGCACCAGCTGGTTCTCTGGACACTTGCCAATGGCTGGCCGGGCCTCGAGAATCTCGCGCTCATCCCGGGCACTGTCGGTGCGGCACCGATCCAGAACATCGGCGCTTATGGGCTCGAGCTGGCTGATCGTCTGCAGTCGCTCGAGGCCTTCGACATGGACCGTGGCAGGCCGCTGCAGCTCGATCGTGCCGCCTGCCGCCTTGGCTACCGTGACAGCGTCTTCAAGCAGCAGGGCTGGCATCTCGATGCCCGCCGGGTGATCACCAGCGTCACCTTTCGCCTGCCGAAAGACTGGCAGCCGCTGACCGGCTATGTGGACCTGGCGGCCGAACTCGACCGCCGACAGCTCGCCCGCCCGGATGCACGGCAGATCGCCGATGCCGTCATCGCCGTTCGCAGCCGCAAGCTGCCCGACCCGGCAGTGGTGCCGAACGCCGGCAGCTTCTTCCAGAATCCGGTGGTCTCGGCAGAGGTCGGCGAGCGACTGCGGCGGCGCTGTCCCGATCTTCCATGTCATGTGCAGCCGGACGGTCGGCTGAAGATTGCCGCCGGCTGGCTGATCGAACACAGCGGATGGAAGGGCCGCGACCTCGGTCGCGTCGGCATGTACGAGAAGCAGGCGCTGGTGCTGGTCAACCGCGGCAGTGCCCTCGGGAGCGAGGTGATGGCGCTGGCCCATGCGGTCCAGGATGCCGTGCGGCAACGCTTCGCGGTCGAGCTGACGCCTGAGCCGGTCATCCTCTGATCGGCGTTCCGACGCCGCCGCCGACCGTCAGAAAACCTCGTCCGGGCGCAGAAACCGCCACTGTCCGAGCGGCAGGTCGCCAAGTCGGACGGCACCGATGCGGACGCGCTTGAGGCCGAGCACGCGCAACCCGACCAGTTCGCACATGCGCCGAATCTGCCGCTTTCTGCCCTCGCGCAGGACGAAGCGAAGCTGATCGGCGTTCAGCCATTCGACCCGGGCCGGTTTCAGCCGGCGATCATCGAGGCTCAGCCCGTCGTTGAGCAGCGCCAAGCCGCGGTTGTCGAGCTGGCCTTCGACGCGAACCAGGTACTCCTTGTCGATCGTCGAATCCTCGCCAACCAGCTGTCTTGCCACCCGCCCGTCCTGGGTCAGCACGAGGAGGCCGGTCGAATCGATGTCGAGCCTGCCTGCCGGAGCCAGTCCCCGCAGACAGGAGGGATGAAAGGCAGGGGTATCCGCGGTGCGGAACTGCCTTTCCGGCTGGATCAGGGCGACCGCCGGCGTCCGGCCCGGCTCCGGCTGCCCCGAAACATAGCCGACAGGCTTGTGCAGCAGGATCGTCCGGCGCGCTTCCTGATTGGTCTGTGCCCGCCGGTCGAGGGTGATCACCGCGCTCGGGGAGGCACGGGTTCCGAGTTCGCAGATCCGCTTGCCGTCGACGAACACCCAGCCTTGCGCGATGTAGTCGTCAGCGTCGCGACGCGAGCACAGCCCGCGCTCGGCCATCAGCTTGGAGACGCGGACAGCCGCTGGCGGAGCGCTGACGTCGGCTGGCGGCGTCGGCTGGCCAGCAAGCACTGCCGGCGATCGCGGTGGCTGCGCCCGCGCGGGCGACGCGGTACCGCTAGCGGTCTGCTGCCGTAGCGAGGCGTTACCCGTCACCGGACTGCGCTGCGGCGGTGTGGCGCTGCCCGCCGGGGGCAGCGCTGCGCCTGCCATCGCCTTCACCGGTCGCGCCCCGGATGCCTTCACGGGTGGCGTCGCCGAGTGCCTTGGCGGCGGTCTGCCCGGCCGAACGGCCATCGCTCAGGCGATGTCGAGCAACTCGATCTCGAAGACCAGCTTGGCGTGTGGCGGTATCAGCTTGCCCGCGCCACGCGCACCGTAGGCCAGTTCGGCCGGAATCGTCAGTTTGCGGATGCCACCGACGCTCATTCCCGGAACCCCCTCTTCCCAGCCGGCGATGACGTGGCGCCCGTCGAGTGGAAAGCGGAAGGGCTCGTTGCGGTCGACGCTCGAATCGAACTTCTTGCCATCGGCCAGCCAGCCAGTGTAATGGACGATGACGTGCTGGCCGGAGGTCGCCGTCGGGCCGCTGCCGACGATGATGTCTTCGATCTGCAGGCCGCTGGAGGTGGTGACAATGGGCATTCTGGCTCCTCGATGATTGGCAAAGCGCGAAGTTTAGCCCAGCATGGCCAGAAACGGCCAGTGGCATGAAGCCGGATCGTCGCTGCCTGCCGCCGGCAGCCTGGCGGCGGCACGGGCCGATGCTCGGCCTTTGCCCGCCCAGCCATGCGCCGGAAGGCACGGCAGAGGCTGCACCAGCAGCGACTTCGTCGACGGGCATTGTTGCTGGTATGATTCGGCTGGCAATCGACTTCATGGCTGGTTACCGGGTCCGGCAAGACGGGCCAGCCCTTGCCGATGGCGGCTGGCAACGGCTGCCGGGCGGGTTCTGCGGTACCGGCGAATGCGCTTGAGCGACTCGACTTGCGACCACGCCAGTCGCCTGCAAAACGGTGGGCTTTATGAACTACCTCAGGGGTCGGCTGACGCCATTGCGTCCGGCAATGAAGCGTCTGCTCGACCTGACCCTGGCAAGCCTCGCGGCGCTCCTCTTCCTGCTGCCTGCCGCCCTGATCGCCTTGCTCATCAAGCTGACCTCCAACGGCCCGGTTCTCTACTGGTCCGACCGCATCGGCCGCGACAACCGCGTCTTCCGGATGCCAAAGTTCCGCAGCATGCGGCTTGGAACGCCCGCAGTGGCAACCCACCTCCTGGCGGATCCGCAGGCGTACCTGACGCCAATCGGATCGTTTCTGCGCCGATCGAGTCTGGACGAGTTGCCGCAGCTGTGGAGCGTCCTGGTCGGCGACATGAGCCTCGTCGGGCCGCGCCCGGCGCTGTACAACCAGCACGATCTCATCGCGTTGCGAACGCAGCGCGGGGTCCACAGCCTGCTCCCCGGGCTGACGGGCTGGGCGCAGGTGAATGGCCGTGATGAGCTGCCGATCTCCGACAAGGTCGAGTACGACGTCGCGTATCTGCGCAATCAATCCGCATGGCTCGACCTGCGCATACTCTGCCTGACGGTCGCCAAGGTCTTGTTCCGCGATGGCGTCAGCCATTAGCCAGCCGCACCCAGGTCGCCGCGGCCTGCGCAGGCCTGAGAACTCGTGACGAAGCCGTCGCCAGCGTGCCGGGAGGCAGGGCGCGAGCGAGGAGACAGAGCAGGCTGGCGGGCGGCAGGCGACGCGATGTGCCGCTGCCAGCGACTGGCGATGCGCGCCATGCTGCCGCTTCGTCAGCAAACTTCCTGCGCGCCATGATCGTCCTGTTTACAGACTTTGGCATCGATGACCCCTACGTCGGGCAGATGAAGGCAGCGCTGCTGCGGGCGGGCCGCCGTGACATGCCGATCGTCGATCTGCTGCACCGGGTACCCGACTTCGCCGCGCGCGCCGGCGCTCATCTGCTGGCTGCGCTGCACGCGCGCTTCGACCGTGGCAGCGTCTTTCTCGCGGTGGTGGACCCTGGGGTCGGCAGCGATCGCCCGGCGGTGGTCGTCGAGGCAGACGGCAAGTACTATGTCGGGCCGGACAATGGCCTGCTCTCCGTGGTGGCAGCGCGTGCCCGCGAGCGGCAATGCTGGCGCATCGTCTGGCAGCCCGACGGGCTGTCGACCTCGTTCCACGGGCGCGACCTGTTTGCCCCGGTCGCCGCCCGCATCGCCGCCGGCGACTGGCCGGCAGCCTGGCTGGCGGCGAGCGACGAGCTGCAGCACACTCTGCCGGCCGACGACCTGGCGGAAATCGTCTATGTCGATCACTACGGCAACGCGATGACCGGCATGCGGGCAGCGAACCTGCCGCCGCAGGCGAGACTGCGACTGGACGGGCGGGACGTACCGCCGGCACGCGTCTTCGCCGAGGTTGCCGTTGGCGAGGCGTTCTGGTACGCGAACAGCATCGGTCTCGTCGAAATCGCCATCAACCGCGGCAGTGCCGCATCGCTCCTGCGGCTGGCCCCGGGGTCGCCGGTGGAAGTCGTCGGCTGAAGCGCCTGCCGGAGGCCGGCGAGGCCGGTCGGAGGAGAAGGGATGTTCAGGGTGCCGCGATGTCGCGCCGCGGTCGCCGCTCCAGACCCTGATCGCTCATCGACAGCGGGTCTTCGAGCGGTTCGAGGTGGGTGGTGACGTGTGCCTGCGGCAGAAGCCCGCGGATCTCGTCCTCGATGCGCTCGACCCGGTCGTGGCCCTGCTGCACCGTCCACTCCCCGGGAACGAGGACGTGCAGGCTGACGAAGCTGCGGCTGCCTGCACGGCGCGTGCGCAGCGCATGAAAGGCGAGGCCCTGCGCCCGGTGCACTGCCAGCAGGGCGTCGATCCGCGCCAGTTCCGGCGGCGGCAGCGACACGTCGAGAAGACCGGAGAGCGATCGCCGCATGAGCTGGAAGGCGGTCCACAGGATGTTTGCCGCGACCACGAGCGCGATCGCCGGATCGAGCCAGAGCCAGTCGCTGATCCAGACGAGCGCGACACCGACGATCACCCCCGCCGAGGTCCACACGTCGGTCATCAGGTGCTGTGCGTCGGCTTCGAGGCTGATCGAATCGTGCTCGCGACCGACGCGCAGCAGGATGCGGGCCGTCGCCAGGTTGATGGCCGAGGCCAGCAGGGAAACCATCAACCCGACGCCCACCTCTGCGAGCGGCTGCGGGTCGAGCAGCCGGACGAGCGCGGCGTAGCCGATGCTGAGCGCCGCCAGCAGGATCAGGAAGCCCTCGAAGGCACTCGAGAAGTACTCGGCCTTGCTGTATCCGTAAGCGTACTCATCATCGGCCGGAAGCGCTGCCAGAGTCAGCATCCACAGCGCCATCAGCGCACCGGCAAGGTTCACGAAGGATTCGATGGCATCGGACAGCAGGCCGACCGATCCGGTCAGCCACCAGGCCACGCCCTTGAGGGCGATCGTCAGCGTCGCCGCGGCGATCGACAGCCAGGCGTAACGGGCCAGTGACGCCCTGCCCGCGGCGCCTTCGTTCATTCTTCCGGTTGTGTCCATGAGCTGACGATCCTCATCGCTGTGCGGGGCGCCCTTCGGGATGTCGGCCCGCAAGCCTGCCACGGCCCCGACGCTGACCGTAGCGGTATGCGACCGGGCAGCGCAGCGTACCCGAAACCAATCGCTGCAAGTCTACAGCACGGGCGGCGCGAACGCGGTGAACGGGTCTGCGGCAAAGGCTATGGCGGCGTCCCTGGCCACGCTTGCTGGCCGCCGCGACGTGCACCGCGAAGGGCAGGACTGACGTTATCGACCGCGACGCGGGTCACCTGTCGGCGAACGTCCGGCCGCAAGCTCGGCGTAAGGAAGCCACGGCAGAATGGTGGCCGGCTACGGTGGGCCGCGGTGGACGGACTGCACACGGCGGCGCTGCGGCTGGCCCGGTTGCGGTCGCTGGCGGTCATCGTTCGCCAGCAGGCGTGCCCTGTCACCAGCCCGTGATCTTCCGGGCCCATGATGTGCCGTGCCGTCTTCCGCTACTTCCCGAGCGTGCCTGCCGTGACAATGAGCCAATGATCACTGTTGAGGATCCCTTCGCCGTTCTCGGAGTTGCCCCGAAGGCATCGCGCGAAGAGATCCGGACTGCCTATCGTCGGCTGGCGATGCGCTGGCATCCGGACCGCAATCCGTCGCCGGCGGCGTCTGCCGAGTTCAAGCGGGTTCATGCGGCCTACGAGCTGCTGCTCGACGACGAGCGCCTGGCTGTCTGGCAGCAGGCTCGGCACGGCGCCACGACCGATCGCGCAGCGGTCGGCGATGACCTCGTGCAGCCGTTGACGCTGACTCTCGAGCAGGCGGCAGCGGGTTGCCAGCGCACCGTCGAGCTGCCGCATCGCGTTCGCTGCAGCAGTTGTGCCGGCAGCGGCCGCGTGCACCACAGCCATTCGGTACCATGTCCTGCCTGCAGCGGTTGCGGCCGGGTCGTTCGCGCTGGCGGCAGGACCGCTCGCTGCGACACCTGCGCTGGCCACGGTTATCTGCGCGAGACGGCCTGCACGGATTGCGCCGGCAGCGGCTGGCAGGACCAACCGCGCACCCTCGAGGTGACCGTGCCACCGGCGCTGCTCGCCGGCGAACGCCTGCGCCTGGCGCGGCAGGCGCCACTGCCACCGGGAGACGAGCTGAAGGTCGCCGGCGATCTCTACCTCGAGATCAGCCTGGCCGTGCATGAACTGTTCGTCCTCAGCGGGCTGGATCTGCATTGCCCTATTCCGGTCAGCATCTTTCGCCTGCTCTGCGGCGGCCGCATTGAAGTCCCGACGCTGGGCGGCACGACGTGGATCGAGCTGCCGCCGCCATCGCCAACTGCCGGCGAGCATCGCCTGGCGGGACTGGGTTTCCCCGGCAAGGGCGAGCGTGCCGCTGGCGATCTGGTGCTGCACCCGCAAGCGATCCATCCCCGGCTTGCGGCGCGCGAGGACTTCCAGCTGCTCGAACTGCTCGAGTGGCGACTCGCCGCGGACCTCGAGAGCCGCGCGCCGCTGCTGGCTGACTGGCAGCAGCGGCTGCGTGCACGCCGGGACGGGCCAGTCGTCTGAGGATGCCTCAGAGGCGGCGGCCGACAGCGGTCAGGTAGGGCAGCGCCAGGAAGGGCCAGAGGCTGGCCATCCAGCGTGTCAAGCCGTTGAAGTTGAGGAAGTGGCCCTGTTTCCAGGCCGCCAGTGCCGCTTCGGAATAGGGGTTGGCTGGCGTCAGGTTGACCAGCGCCGTGCCCGCCATCAACGCCACGGCGGCCAGCGCCACGCGCATCGATGCCGGCAGCAGCAGGCTCAGGGACAGCAGGACGCCGCCGATCAGCAAACCGACCTCGGCGCCGGGAGTCAGCCAGGCGAAGGCCTCCTGCGGCGCGACCAGGACCGCTGCGGCCAGCGTCCTGATCACCAGTGCGAGGCTGAAGAAGGCGAGCAGCGCCAGGTGTGTCGGCGAGCGGTCGGCGAGCAGCGTGCGCGCAAACAGGCCGACGACGACCGTGTTGCAGCCGATGATCGCCGCTTCGAGGACGAAGAAGGAGTGCGCTGCATAGGGGACGGCCGGCGTCAGCTCGAGCACGTTGCGCAGGTCGCCACAGCCGAACAGCAGGGTCTCCGGCGACGACTGGGTCAGCAGCCAGATGGCGAGCAGTACGAGCCCGGCCTCGGCCTGCGCCGTTGGTGCGAGCAGCTCCTGTTGCAGGCCGGCGATGCGGCGCAGGATGCGCTTGCCGTTCCAGGCGCCGAGCAGCGCCCCGATCGCCGTTCCGGCGGCGTTGCAGGCCAGATCGAGATTCGACGGTACGCGGGCCGGCAGCCAGTTCTGCACGCACTCGAGACCGAGACTGAGCAGGCTGCCGATGAGCACCGTCGCCGCCACCGCCGACGCGCGTCCGCCCGGCAGGTGCCGCAACGCCAGCGTCAGCAGGAAGCCGAGCGGCAGGTAGGCGAAGACATTGACGGCAAGATCGAAAACGGTCCAGTAGCGCGGCCAGCCGGCATCGAGGAAGTCCAGCGGTGCAACGCCGAGATGGCGCCAGTTGGCGAAGGGGTAGAGGCTGGCGTAGCCGATCAGCACCAGGTAGGCCAGCGCCAGGTAGAGCGGCAGGCGTGTCGGTCGGGGCAATGGCCGGCCGGTACGCCCGGCGCCAACCGTCGCGTCGCCGGTCGCCCCGGGCATCAGCGTGACTCTTGCGTCAGGTCGCGTCCGCTGCTCACTTCCGGCCATGCTGGTGCAGTGCTGTCGTGTGGTGCGTCTGGGCGGCTGCCCGATGGTGCATGCGGGCATGCAGATCATGCGCCGGGGTCGACCCACCGATCCGCTGCGGCAACAGCGAGCCGGCGATCATGCCGACCATGCTGACCCCGAGTCCGATCAGTTGTGCCGGGACGAGTGGTGCGTCGACGAGCAGCTCGATCAGCAGCCAGGAGACGAGGCCACCGACGATCGCCGCCAGTGCGCCCTGGGTGGTTGCGCGGCGCCAGTAGGCACCAAAGAAGAGCGGCACGAAGGCGCCGGCAAGCGTCACCTTGTAGGCGTTCTCGACCATCTTGAAGATCGAGGCTTCGGAATTCAGCGCGAAAACGAGGACGATGGCGGCGAAGCAGACCAGCGTCAGGCGCATGATGCGCAGGAACGCGTGGTCGCCGACGTCGGGAAAGAAGTTGCGAACGATGTTCTCCGAGAAGGCGACCGACGGGGCGAGCAGGGTGGCCGACGAACAGCTCATGATCGCCGACAGGACGGCGCCGAAGAAGATCGCCTGCGCGAAGACCGGCGTGTGTTCGAGGACCAGGGTCGGCAGGACCAGTTGCGCATCGCTTTCGATCAGTGCGTTGAACTGCTCGGGGTTGATCAGCGTCGCCGCGTAGGCGATGAACATCGGCACGAACGTGAAGCAGAAGTAGAGCCCGCCGCCGAGGATCGAAGCGTAGATGGCGATCCTTGCCGTCCGCGCCGAAGTGACGCGCTGGAAGACATCCTGCTGCGGGATCGAGCCCAGCATCATCGTCATCCATGCGGCAATGAACGCCAGCCACTCGGCAGCACCGGTGTCGGGGAAGAAGTCGAGCTTGCCGGCTGCTGCCGCCTGCCCGACGACGACCTCGACGCCGCCGCTGATGCCGGCAATCAGGTGGGCGATGTAGAGCATGCCACCCATGACGACGCTGATCTGCACGAAATCGAGAACGGCAACAGAGAGCATGCCGCCGAAGGTGGTGTAGGTGAGGACGATCAGGGTACCGAGAACCATGCCGGCGGCAGGTGGAATCGCGCCATCGGTGACGACACTGAAGACAAGGCCGAGGGCCTTGATCTGTGCCGCGACCCAGCCGAGATACGAAGCGACGATGCACAGCGTCGTCAGTACCTCGACCGTGCGGTTGTAGCGCAGGCGGAAGAAGTCGCCCAGGGTGAGGATGTTGAGCCGGTACAGCGTCGTGCCGTAGAAGATGCCGGCGATCACCAGGCACAGGCTGGCGCCGAAGGGATCAGCGACGACGCCGCGCAGACCGTCCTTGACGAAGGTTGCGGAAACGCCGAAGACCGCCTCGGCGCCGAACCAGGTGGCGAAGACCGTGGCCGTGACCACCGGCAGCGGCAGCGAGCGTCCGGCGACGGCGAAGTCCTTGGTGTTGTGCACGCGCGTCGCGGCATAGAGCCCGATGGCAATCGACAGCAGCAGATAGATGACGACGAACCAGATCAGCATCCCGAGGCCCCGGTTGCGCAGGTGGTTTTTCCGGCGACGCACCGCAGACCGGAAGGTGTCGCATTTCGTCCGGCGTCGGCGCTGCTGCATTCGGCTTCCGGAGCCCCGTGCGGCGGGTTCGCGGCGTATTATGCCAAAAAATGGCGCGGCTTCGCAGCCCGCTGCCGCTGCCCCGCCTGACTGCCGCGCACGCGCGCTTCGTCGCTGGCCGCGGACGCCGGCTGCGCGGGAGCAGGCGGCAGCCGGTTGCCGTGGCCAGCAACCGGGCAGCACGATCAGGGAGGGACAGAGCATGCGCGAGACGGTGACGATCGCTACCCAGCGGCGTGAGCAACTGCTGGACATCACGCACGCGGTGGCAGCGGTGGTGGCGCGGAGTGGCATCCGCGACGGTCTGGTATCGCTTTACGCGCAGGGTGCGACCTGCGCCATCATGATCCAGGAGAACTGGGACGAGAGCGTCCAGATGGACGTGGTCAGCCTGTTGCAGCGGCTGATTCCGCGCGGCGTCTGGCTGCACGACGAGCAGGACGGCAATGGCGACGCCCATCTCAAGGCCGGGTTGGTCGGGCCGTCGGAAACGATCCCGCTGATCGATGGCCGGCTCGGACTGTCGCGCTGGCAGAACATCTTCCTCTGCGAATTCGACGGACCGCGTCGCGAGCGGCGGGTGGTGTGCACGGTGATCGCCGACGCCTGAAAGGTCGCGGGAAAGGCGCCGCCGGTTCGACACCCGGCGCTGCGCCCGCCGGCGGGGCGGAGGGGTTCGCGTGTCAGCGCGATTCCTTGATCATGCGGCCGAAGCTGGGCTGGATCGGGCGCGCATTGTGACGATAGAGGCGGGCGAAGATCGCCAGTTGCTCGGCCGAGATCTGCTGCGGTTGCCTGAGCACCAGCCAGAGCACCCCCTCGCTGCAGGGTGGCGTGGTCAACGAGCCCATGTACGTGTAGTAGCTCGTGTCGGTGGGCAACAACTGCGCGACGTCGATGCTCAGCCCGGGGGGCGCCACGTACTCCTCCTTTTCGAGCGGCAGGTTGTTCCACACCGTCTGGATCAGCGGGTGTTCGCTGCCTTTCTCGAGCAGAACGGCGACGACGGCCAGGCGACCGTCCTCCGCACGGTGAACGAGATGCGCCACCATCTCGAAGGACTTGCCGTTGACGCGTTCTTCCGACGGCCGATGGAAGTGGAACTGGACGAGGTCGTAACTCCTCCCCAGAAGGCTGATGCTGCCGCCGCCGACCTCGACCTGGACGGTGTGCCCGTTGTCGATGACGCGAAACTCGGAGGGACGATAGCGGAACTGGATTGGCTCGAGATCGACGCGGAAGCTGTCGCGAATGTCGATTGGCGACTGTCTTCTGCCGGAGGCGCAGGTGGCGTACTCGGGCTTCAGGCTACCCCAGTGCTCGGGACCGGTATCCCCCTCGTACGACCAGTGCTGGTGCCGCGCCTGCCGCCCGCCAACGACACGGTCGGCATGGTCGCTCGGCTGCGCCGTTGGCGCGCGCTGCGCGCCGGCTGTCGGCTCCGCCCGCGCAACCAGCGTGTTGCGCGCCGCACGAGGTGGCGGCACGACGGTGGCGGTCGCAACGGCGAGCGGCGCGCGCCGCATCTCGGGCTCGGGCTTATCGACTGCCGCCGGCTGGGTCTGCAGGTTGGCACGGCGGACATCGTTCTGCAGCAGCGCCTCGTTCGCCTTGCGCAGCTCGCCAGTGGCCTCGTTGACCTTGTCGGCGGTGCGGCGGGCGGCCGTGGCCGCTTCACCGCCCGGCTTCGGCCGGCATACCTCGCGCAGCAGCTTGTCGTCGAGCATTCCCGAGCGAACCGGCATGTCGATCTGGACCTTGACCTCATCCTCCCGCAGCAACTGGCCTTCTTCCTTGAAGTAGCTGCGCTTGAGGGTGCTGTAGCTGCGCGCCGCGCAGTCGTAGCTGCTGAGCGCCTGCACGATGCGGTAAGCCGACGAGGTCTTCGGATCGATGATCGGCTTGTCGAGGATGATTCGCCCGAGGGCAACGGTTCGTCCCCGCTCGTCGCGCGTGATGCTGCCGCGGTCGATCTCGATCCGCTTGCCCGGCTCGGACGAGATCACCTGCCAGGCAGCCGGCGCCACTGCCGGTGCCAAGGCGATCAGAGCGGCGGTGATGATTCTGGGATATGGGTGCATCCGGCGGCTCCGCTGGTTCGTTTCCTACACCATTGAGTTACGGCGGTTGCGGGTATTTCTTTAGGCGCGTGACGCGGCGGCCAACGGCAGGCATCGGCATGGCATCGCGAACGACGGCGGCTGCGCAGACAGAGAGCCCGAGCGACGCCTCCCCGCTCGCGCATGCCGCGGTCGACGGCGTAGACGGCAAAAAGCCCTGGCGGGCTGCTGCTCCGCCAGGGCTCAGGCTGCTGCGAACGACTCAGTGGCTGGCGCCGGAAGCGCCGAAACCGGTCTGGGCACGCACGTATTGGTCCTCGAAGGCTTCGATCTCGGCCTTGGCACGCGGGCCGGTGTCACTCTTCGACATGATGTAGGCGAGGATGAAGGCGATCGGCATGGCGAACAGCGCTGGCTGCGTGTAGGGGAACAGCGCCGCCTTGTTGCCGAGCACGTCGACCCACACCGACTTCGAGAAGAGGACGAAGAGGACGGCCGAAATGCAGCCGCCGTAGCCACCCCAGAGCGCTCCACGCGTCGTCAGTCCCTTCCAGTACATCGACAGGATCAGCACCGGGAAGTTGGCTGCGGCAGCGACGCCGAAGGCCAGACCGACCATGAAGGCGATGTTCATCTTCTCGAACGCGATGCCGAGGACGATCGCCAGCATGCCGAGACCGATGACGGCAAAGCGTGAAACGCGCACTTCCTCCTTCTCGGTTGCCTGGCCCTTGCGGATGACGCGCGCGTAGATGTCGTGCGAGATCGCCGCCGCGCCGGCCAGGGCCAGCCCGGCGACGACCGCCAGGATGGTGGCGAAGGCGACCGCCGCCAGGAAACCGAGCAGCATGTTGCCGCCGACCGCCTTGGCGAGATGCATGGCGACCATGTTGCCACCGCCGATCAGCTTGCCGCCGACGACGCCGCCCTCGAAGAAGTCGGGGTTCTGGCCGACGATGATGACCGCGCAGAGGCCCATCAGGAAGATGACGTTGAAGAAGTAGGCGACGACTCCCGAGGCGTAGAGCACCGATTTGCGCGCTTCCTTGGCGTTGCCGACGGTGAAGAAGCGCATCAGGATGTGCGGCAGGCCGGCGGTACCGAACATCAGGCCGAGACCGAGCGAGAGGGCGGTGATCGGATCGGCGAGCAGGCTGCCCGGCGCCATCAGCTTGGCACCCAGCTTGTGCAGCGATTCCGCCTTGGTCAGCAGTTCGGTGAAGGAAAAGTTGAACTGCGGGTAGGCGAGGATCAGCGTCAGCGTGCCACCGCAGAGCAGCAGGCAGGCCTTGATGATCTGCACCCAGGTCGTCGCCACCATGCCGCCGAAGGCGACATAGATCATCATCAGGATGCCGACGATGAAGATCGCGATGTTGTAGTCGAGGCCGAAGAGCAGCTTGATCAGCTGCCCGGCGCCAACCATCTGCGCGATCAGGTAGAAGACGACCACGACCAGCGACGAGATCGCCGCCATCGTCCGCACCGTGCCTTGGTCGAGCCGGTACGAGGTGATGTCGGCAAAGGTGAAGCGGCCGAGGTTGCGCAGCCGTTCCGCCATCAGGAAGAGGATGATCGGCCAGCCGGCGAAGAACGCGAGCATGTAGATGTAGGCATCGTAGCCCTGGCTGTAGGCCATTGCCGTCAGACCGAGGAGCGTCGCTGCCGACATGTAGTCGCCGGCGATCGCCAGACCGTTCTGGAAGCCGGTGATGCCGCCGCCGGCAGTGTAGAAGTCAGCCGTCGTCTTGGTGCGGCTAGCCGCCCACTTGGTGATGAACAGGGTCAGCGACACGAAGATCAGGAACATGATGATCGCGTGCCAGTTGGTGGCCTGCTTGGTGGTCGCTTCCACTGCCGGGGCGGCATGCGCCAGGCCGGCAAGGCCGAGGAAGGCGAAGGCCGAAAGGATGCGTGCGATCATTTGCCCTCCCCCAGTTTCTGCGCTTCCTTGATCATCTCCTGCGTCAGGTCGTCGAATTCGCCGTTGGCGCGGCGCACATAGACCAGCGTCAGCAGCCAGAAGAAGACGAACAGGATCATTTCGACCGTGTAGCCGATGGGCCACATCGATCCCTCGGCGATCTTCTGCCCGAGCAGCCCCGGATTGAAGGCGACGAACATGAAGAAGCCATAGAACAGGATCAGGACGATCGCCGCCAGGGTCCACGCGAAACGCGTTCGCTTCTGGACCAGTTCCTGGAATTTGGGATTCACCCGCATTCGCTGATACATCACCAGCAGTTCTCATTTCAAACCCACGCAAGGCGGCTGTTGGCGTAGGTTGGCGCACGAGGATTGGCAGACTTGGGCGACGAAGATTGAGGAATACCCCAAATTTTCGGAAAATAATGCTGGTAAACA
>JAGFNJ010000016.1 GCA_017592775.1 Candidatus Accumulibacter conexus
CCGCCCCATCCGTTTGGCATCGCGTCTGTGATCACCTCAAGCGGATTCTCGCTGGTATCGAGGAGCCACCAACGCATCGGTTGCTGGGAAATTATGCGGATGGAGTCGGCTAACTGCGGTTTTTAGGATGATGCGGTGAGCCGCGGGCAGTTGCCGGCCCTGCGCCGGCGCCGCCGGTTCAGGGCTGCGGCCGCCTGCGGCGGGCGACGTCGAGCGCGGCGCAGAGCTTCTCGGTGCCGTCGAGGATGCGCGGCGTGTGCCGCTGAATCAGATCCGGGTCGATGTGGAAGAGGTTGCCGCGCCGCACCGCCGTCATGCCGGTCCACCGGTCCCAGTCGTGCAGCCAGTCGGGGCGCGCGTCGCCCATGCCGGTGGCGACGATGGCTTCCGGGTCGGCCGCGAGTACCGCTTCGACGCCGACGGTCGGCGACATCCGGCGCAGGTGGCCGAAGACGTTCTGGCCGCCACACAGGCTGATGGCGTCGCTGATGATCTGCGGACCGCCGACGGTGGTCAGCGGCGCTTTCCAGATCTGGTAGAAGACCCGTACCACGGGCTTGCCGGCGTGCGCGGTCCGCAGCGCCGCCAGGCGCTGGCGGAAGGCCGCGGCAGCGGCACGGGCACTCGCCTGCGTGCCGGCCAGTTCGCCCAGCCGTTCGATCTGCTCGGCGATGTCCGGCAGGGCGTTCGGTTGCGACACGTAGACCGCCAGGCCGAGCGCCCGCAGCTTGTCGACCTGGCTCATGTCGTTGCCGCTTTCCCAGGCGATGACGAGATCCGGCCGCAGCGCGACGACCGCTTCCAGGTCGATCCGCGAGTAGCCGCCGACGCGGGCCAGCCGCCTGGCTGGCGGCGGATGGTCACTGTAGTCGACGGCACCGACCAGATGGCCGCCGGCGCCGGCGGCGTAGAGCATCTCGACGATGTGCGGCGCGAGGGCGACGATGCGTCTCGCCGGTGCCTTGAGCCGGACCGTCGTGCCGACATCGTCGCGCACGACGATCTCGCCGCGCGCCTGCGGCAGCAGGGCGATGCTGGCGATGCAGACGAGGCAGCAGCTCAGGAAGCGCATGGGGTGCTCATTGTGGAACGAAGACGCGCCGGCCGTCGTCGTCGAACTGGCGCAGCGGGTGGCCGTACAGTCCGGACAGCGTCGCCGCCGTCAGGATGTCGTCGACCGGGCCGCTTTCGCTGCGCCCGTCGCCGAACAGGAGCAGCGCGCGGTCGCAATAGCGGTACGCCAGCGCCGGGTCGTGCAGAACCATGACGACGCCGGCGGCGTGGTCGCGCGTCGCGCCGGCGAAGAGTTCGAGCACCGCGAACTGGTGGTTGAGGTCGAGGTGCGACAGCGGCTCGTCGAGGAGATAGAGCGCCGGCGCCTGCGTCAGCACGGTGGCGATCGCCAGTCGCTGGCGTTCGCCGCCGGAAAGGGTGCCGACCTGGCGCCGTTCGAGCCCGCTCAAGCCGACCGCCCGCAGGGCGCTGCGCGCCAGTTCGGCATCGCGCCGGCTCTCCCAGTCCCAGCGCCCGAGGTGCGGATGGCGGCCGGTGAGGACCGTTTCCAGTACCGTCGAAGCGAATGGATCGTTCTGCGACTGGCCGAGCCATGCCCGCTGCAGTGCTGCCCGGCGTGGCGGCATGCGCGCCAGATCCTCGCCGGCGAGCAGGACCGTGCCGCCGCTGGCCCGGCGCAACCCGGCCAGCGTCGCCAGCAGCGTCGACTTGCCACTGCCGTTGCGGCCGAGGATGGCGAGCCGCTCGCCGGCGGCGAGATCGAGGTCGAGCTGACGCACCAGCGTCGTGCCGCCGATTTCGACCAGCAGTTTCCGGGTGGCGAGCAGTGGCACGCTCATTTTGGCTGCCGCGACAGCAGGAAGAGGAAGACCGGCACGCCGATCAATGCGGTCAGCACGCCGACCGGCAGTTGTTGCGGCGCGATCAGGGTGCGTGCCAGCGTGTCGGCCAGCAGCAGGAGCGAACCGCCGGCGAGTGCCGCTGCCGGCAGCAGCAGCCGGTGGTCGTTGCCGCTGGCGAGTCGCAGCAGGTGCGGCACGACGAGGCCGACGAAGCCGATTGCGCCGGCGCTGGTCACCGCCGCGGCGGTTGCCAGCGCCGCCAGCAGGTAAACGGCATGGCGCAGGCGGTCGACCGCGACGCCGAGCGCCTGCGCCTGCAGCAGGCCGCGCGCCAGTAGGTTGAGCTGGCGGGCAAAGGGCATCGTCAGGATGAGTGTCGCGGCAAGTATCGCCAACGGTGGCCACGGGCTGACGGTCTGGGAAAGATCGCCCATCAGCCAGAACAGCATGCCGCGCAGGCGGTCTTCCGGGGCGATCGCCAGCATCAGGGTGACCAGGGCGCCGCCACCGGCGGCAACGATGACACCGGTCAGCAGCAGGCGCGTCTGCGTCCAGCTGCCATCGCCGTGCGCCAGTCCGAAGACCAGGAGCATGGTGCCGAGGGCGCCGGCAAAGGCCATTCCGTCGATGGCGAGCGCCGGCAGGCCGAGCAGCATGGCGAACAGGGCGCCGCTGCCGGCACCGCTCGAGATGCCGAGAATGTAGGGATCGGCGAGCGGGTTGCGCAGCAGCACCTGCATCAGTGCGCCGGCCAGCGCCAGCAGGCCGCCGCAGGCGAAGCCGGCGAGGGCGCGTGGCAGCCGCAGTTGCAGGATGACGTCGGCGCCGGGCGGGTCGTTGCCGCTGAGCGCGGCGAGAACCTCTGCCGCCGTGAAGCGGATGCTGCCCGTCGCCAGCGCCGTCCACAGGCTCGCCAGCGCCAGCAGCACCAGCAGCAGGAGGATCAGGATGGCGCGGCGACGGTTCGGCATCAGTGGAAGGCGTAGCTCGCGCTCATCAGGAAGGTTCGCCCGTCGGCCGGGTAGTAGTAGTAACCCTGGAACGCCGAGTAACCGGCAAACGGCGCGTAGACCTCGTCGAAGGCGTTGAGCAGGCGGGCGGCGATCGACCACGGCTTGAAGTCCCAGGCGGCCGTCAGGTCGACCGTCGTGTAGCCGTCCAGCCTGTCGAGCGCGTTGGCGAAGTCGCCGCTGAAGTAGCGCTCGCCGACATAGGTGCCGACCAGCGCGTAGCGGCCCATGCTGCCGCCATCCCAGGAGATCCGCGCTGCCGCCGAGTTGCGTGGCACCAGCGGCAGTTGGTTGCCGCCATAGACGCCGCTGCGGAAGGTCGAGCGCGTGTAGCTGTAGCTCAGAAGCGCCGCCAGCGATGGGGCGATCTGCCAGTTCGTCTCGAGTTCGAAGCCCTGGCGGCGCGTCGGATCGAGGTTCACGTTGGCGAACAGCGTGCCGTCGAAGGCGATCTCGTCGTCGAGGCTCATGTGGTAGAGGGCGGCACGCGCACGCAGCGGACCGAAGCTGGCGTTGCCACCGATCTCCTGCACCGTCCCGGTCTGCGGCTTGAGGTTGCCGGCGAAGACCGGGACACCGTTGATCGGGTCGTAGCCAAACAGTTCGTCGGTGGTCGGGAAGCGGAAGGTGCTGCCCGCCTTGGCGTAGGCACGCCAGCCGTTGCCGGCATGATTGACGCCGATGTCCCAGGCGGTTGCCGAGTTGCGCGCGCTGCCTTCGATGGCAGGCTGGAACCAGGCCGGGTAGGCTGCCTGCTCCGCCGACTGGTCCATGCTCTGGTAGCGCGCGCCGAGCAGGCCACTCCAGCCGCCACCGAAGGTGGTCACGTTCTGGAAATAGACGCCGCTGCTGTCCTGGCGGGCGTTCTGTTGCGGCGCCGACGAATAGCTGGCGTCGACCTTGCCGGAGTAGTGGTCGAAGCCGAACACCGTTTCGCTGGCCATTTCGCCGAGTCCGTGCTGCCAGCGCAGGCGCGGCGTGAAGGACCAGCTCTCGCGGGTGCGGTCGGCTTCGCTGGCGAACGACACGTAGCGGAAGTGACCGTCCTGGCGCTCGATCGAGACTTCTGCGTCGAGGCGCAGGCTGTCGCCGAGCGGCAGCGTGACGCCGGGACGCAGGCGGTAACCGTTGCTGCGCTGGGAGTCGTCGGGGAAAATCGACTTCTGTGGTCGCGACGGATAGTCGGCCGCGAGCAGGTAGCCGGGAAGGCCCGAACTGTCCCGGTAGACCGAGTAGTCGAGGAAGGCCTCGCCGTCGCCGCGGGCGAGGTAGATGCCGCCGCGCCCGCTCAGCGCGAGCTGGTCGGCCTGATTGTTGGCGCGCCAGCCGTTGGTGTCGGCGTAGTGCGCGAAGGCGTTGATGTAGCCGGTGGTGTTGCCGGCGGCCGCGTTGAGGTCGGCGGTCTGCGTGCCATAGGTGCCGACACTGAGCGTCGCGCCGAAACGCGGGCGGCCGGATTTGTCGGTGATGATGTTCACGACGCCGCCGGTCGCCTTGTCGCCATACTGGACGCTGCCGGCGCCGCGCAGGATCTCGATTCGCTCGACGCTGTCGAGCGGGATCGCTGACCAGTTTACGCTGCCGAGGTCGATCGGGTTCATCCGCTGGCCGTCGAGCAGGATGAGCGTGTTGCTGCCGGCGCTTTCGCCGAAGCCGCGGATGTCGATCGTCGAGTCGATGCCGAGGCTGCCCGACAGCGCACGCACGACGACGCCGGCGTTCGACTTGAGGATGCCGGGCAGGTCACGCGCCGGGCTGTTGCGGATGTCGTCGCGCGTGATGACGCTGATGTTGGCCGGCAGACGGGATTCGGGTTCGGCGAAGCGGGTGGCGGTGACGACCACCACATCGGCGTCGCGCGCGTCGTCGGCGCGCAGCGGTGCGGTACAGGTGACGAGCAGGGCCGCGGCGAGCGGCGGCAGGCGTGGATTCATGGCTTTCCCTTTCCCGGCAGGCGTCCCCGCAGGCCGGAATGACTGAAAAGGAAGCGACGGGAGGATGGCGACAAGCCGGGAACCGGCGCCACACCCCGCGGCACTTCCGCTGCTTGTCACAGGCCGGTATCCGGGCTCGCAAGTCTTGACGCGCCGCCTTCCCGGACCAGGGTCCAGTGGCGTGATGGCGCGCCCGCACTCGCTTACCGTTGCGGGGGCAGCAGCGGACTTGTCGTCTGGCGACGCACCGCTTTCCCGTTTGACCGCGGTCGGAGAATCCTTCCGCAGCACCTGCAACGGGGCGCATTGTACACGCAGGCGTGCGGCGGCGCTGCGTCAATGCGTGGTCGTGGCGACGGGTCGCCGGCGCTGGACGTCGGTGGAGGGGATGGGGTGAAGGGTGCTGGCCGTTCCGTGGCGGCGATCAGCCGACCACGGTCACGGAACGGGCAAGTGGATCTGTCGCTGCGGCGCGTCAGGCATCCTGCCGCCGGCGGCGCAGCCAGCGCAGGCCGCCCAGCAGGCCGAGGCCGGCGAGCGTCAGACCGGCCGGCTCCGGCACGGCGCGGTTGGGTTCGGCATAGAGGAAGTCGTCCATCACGACGACATCGTCGTTGGGGTTGCCGAGCACGCCATTCGCGACGATGGTGTTCACGCCGGAAGTCAGCCGGACGCGGCTGATCCGCTCGCCGGCGTCGAAAACTGCGCCGAGGAAGCTCAACCCCTGGTTGCCGCCGACGGGCACGTCGCGTGAGAATATCTTCGACCCGCTCTCGTCGAAGAACTCCATCGTCGTCAGACCAAGCACTTCGACATCGACGAAGATGGCAGCGAAAGCGCTCGTCGTGGCAGCCGTCGTCGTCCCGGGGACGAAGAAGCTGACGTCGGTGATGTTGCTGTTCACCGCGGTAAACAGTCGTTGCGGGCTGAAGACCTGGAAGTCGTTCGGGAAGCCGAACAGGACCGGAGCGGCCTGGCCGGCGTTGGCGCTGACCAGGAAACCTGTTCCCGGCGTGCTGAACACCGCTCCGCGCGGTGAGTTGACGTTGAAGAAGTCTGCCGGCAGGAGGTTGGGGTCGGCGCGGATGTCCGGCACGCCATCCCAGTTGATCTCGCGGCGAAGACCGCCGAAGGAACCATTGGCGCCGGCAGTGGTGCCGCCGCCCACGGCTGTGCGAAAGGCATCGCGCGTGGGTGTGATGGCTGCGGCATTGGCGCCGGCAGCCTCGTAGACGATCAGGGCGGCGCTCGCCGCCGGGGCCAGCAGCATGGCGGCAAGGGCGCCTGCGGACTTGCAGATCAGGTTCATGACTGTATTCCTTTCGCTGATGACACGGTGGTGAGACGGCAGATGGTTCGCACTGGATGCGAACGAGTACGATAAGCAAGAACTGGTCCCGGAAAAAAATACCTTATGTAACAGTGTGTTGGGAAGAACCATGGGCTGCCTGTGGCGGTGTGTGTAAAGAAAACCGACACCGCGGCGCGGGAGCTGGCCTGGTCGCCACGGAGCGTACAGCCCGCCGGGCCGTGCGGCCGGCTGGCGGTACCGGGCGTGCCGGAGCCGCTAGCGCAGCGGCGGCGCCTGCGGCGCGGCGCCAAGCGGACCTTGGTCGAAGCGACTGGCGCCGGTGTAACAGAGAAATCGCCGACCGGCGGCGCGTCCAACCAGGGTCATTCCGAGCCGCTCGGCGAGCGAATGACCCATGGCGGTGATGCCATTGCGCGAGACGACGATCGGCACCCCCATGCGCGCGGCCTTGATCACCATCTCGCTCGTCAGGCGGCCGGTGGTGAGCAGCAGCTTGTCGCCGCCGTCGACGGCGTGCATCGCCATCCAGCCGGCGACGGTGTCGACGGCATTGTGGCGGCCGACGTCCTCGACGAAGAACAGCAGTTCGCTGCCGTGGAAGAGCGCCGTGCCGTGCACCGAGCCGGCTTCGCGGTGGACGCTGGGCTGCTCCCGCATTCGTTCGAGTGCCGCCAGCAGCGTCGCCCGGTCGATGCGCGCGACGTCGACGGCTGGCAGCCGCATCGTCCCGAGGTCGGCCATCTGTCCCGCGAACATCGTTCCCTGAGCACAGCCGGTGTTGACTACCGGGCGTACGGCGCGTGTCCGCAGTGCCTTGCTGCCGGCGGCGCCCGCGCGGGTGCGCACCGCGGCCGCGTCCACCGACCAGTCGACCGTCACCGAATCCACCTGCCGCAGATCCGGGAGCAGCCGCTGGTTGAGGAGGTAGCCGAGCACCAGCCATTCGGGGTACTGGCCGAGCGTCATCAGCGTCACCAGTTCGCGCCGGTCGACGTAGACCGTCAGCGGTCGCTCGTCCGGGATGCGGATCGTCCGCTCCTCGCCGGCCGCGTCGAGGACGCGTATTTCCTGCGTCAGGCTCGCCGTCGCCCGCGTCAGCCGCGGCAGACCGCGACCGCCTTCAGCCGGCATCGACTGCCGGCGCCGGCCTGGCGTAGCCGGCAGCCGCTTCGATGCGGCCGCCGCGGCGCAGCCGCACGGCACAGTACTTCAGTTCGGGGATGCGGGCAGCCGGGTCGAGCGCGGCGTTGGTCAACAGGTTGGCGGCCGCTTCGTGGTAGGCAAAGGGCATGAAGACCGTGCCGGCGGGAGTTCCCGCGTCGGCGCGCGCATGCATGACGACCTCGCCGCGCCGCGACTGCACGGTGACGAGGTCGCCCGGGCGGAGTGACAAAGCGTCCATGTCGCCGCGGTTCATCGACACCGTCGCCAATGGCTCGATGGCGTCGAGCACCCGTGTCCGCCGCGTCATGCTGCCGGTGTGCCAGTGCTCGAGCTGGCGGCCGGTGATGAGGACGAAGGGGTAGTCGGCGTCGGGCGTCTCGTCGGCGCTGACGAGGCCTGCCGGCACCAGTCGCAGGCGGCCGCTGGCAGTGGGAAAACGGTCGATGAAGACGATCCGTTGGCCGGGGTCGTCGGCGTCCAGGCAGGGGTAGGTGACGCTGCCCTGCTGCTGCAGCCGCTGCCACGAGATGCCGCCGATCAGCGACGGCATGGCCTGGCGCATCTCTTCGAACACTGCCGCGACGCCGCATTCCTCGCCCGGGTAGCGCCAGTCGAGGCCGAGCCCGCGGGCCATCTGCTGCACGATCCAGAGGTCAGCGCGGGCGTCGCCGGGTGGCTGCAGGACCCGCCGGCCGAGTTGCAGCATGCGGTCGGTGTTGGTGACGGTGCCGGTCTTCTCGAGCCAGGCCGACGCCGGCAGGACGACGTCGGCCAACCAGGCGGTCTCGGTCATGAAGAGGTCCTGGACCACGAGGTGCTGCAGGGCGGCCAGAGCCTGCCGCG
Source organism: Candidatus Accumulibacter conexus (assembly GCA_017592775.1). Classification (GTDB taxonomy): domain Bacteria; phylum Pseudomonadota; class Gammaproteobacteria; order Burkholderiales; family Rhodocyclaceae; genus Accumulibacter; species Accumulibacter conexus. The sequence continues at coordinate 8,120 of JAGFNJ010000016.1, forward strand.
CGTGGTTGAGGTCGGGGTCGCTCATGGCCGGGTTCTCGCCCATGATGTACATGCCGCGCACCTTGTGCGGATCGCTTTCGGCGGCCAGCGCCAGGTTCAGGATCTCGACCACGGTGTAGCCCGGCCGGTCGTCCAGTGGCAGCCGCCAGAAGTCCTCGAAGCGGCGGCGTGCGGCGGGGTCGTCGACACGCTGGTAGCCGGGGAGCATCATCGGGACCAGCCCGGCGTCGCTGGCTCCCTGCACGTTGTTCTGCCCGCGCAGCGGGTGCAGACCCGTTCCCGGTCTGCCGATCTGGCCCGTCACCGCGCACAGGGCGATCAGGCAGCGGGCGTTGTCGGTGCCATGCACATGCTGGCTGACGCCCATGCCCCAGAGGATCATCGCGCTGCGGGCCCGGGCAAAGGCGCGCGCCACCTCGCGCAGCGTCACCGCCGGGATGCCACAGACCGGCGCCATCGCCTCGGGGCTGAAGCGTCGCACCTGCTCGCGCAGCGCTTCGTAGTTCTCGACCCGCCGGCGGATGAAGTCGTCGTCGGCCAGCCCCTCGTCGATGATGGTGTGGATCAGCGCATTGAGCATGGCGACGTCGCTGTCGGCACGGAAGCGCAGCTCGCGCCAGGCATGGCGACCGATGTCGATGCCGCGCGGGTCGGCGACGACGATCCGCGCGCCGCGTCTGGCGGCGTTCTTCATCCAGGTCGCGGCGACCGGGTGGTTGACCGTCGGATTGCAGCCGATGAGGAAGATCAACTCGGCATGCCGGACGTCGTTGACCGGGTTGCTGACCGCACCCGAGCCGACCGCCTCGAGCAGTGCGGTGACGCTCGAGGCGTGGCAGAGGCGGGTGCAGTGATCGACGTTGTTGCTGCCGAAGCCGGTCCGCACCAGTTTCTGGAAGAGATAGGCCTCCTCGTTGCTCCCCTTGGCCGAGCCGAAGCCAGCCAGCGTCCAACTGCCATGCTGCTCGCGCAGGTCCTTGAAGCGGCTGCTGGCCAGGGCCAGCGCTTCCTCCCAGCTCGCCTCGCGGAACAGCGCCCGCCACTCGTCTGGGCGGGCTGCCTGCGCGGCATCCTTGGCGGCGCCGGCGAGGCGGATCAGTGGCCGCGTCAGGCGTTGCGGGTGGTGCACGTAGTCGAGGCCGAAGCGCCCCTTGACGCACAGGCGCGAACGGTTGGCCGGTCCGTCGCGCCCGTCGACGCCGACGATCCGCTCGTCGCGCACGTTGCAGGTGAGGAGGCAGCCGACGCCGCAGTACGGGCATACCGTATCCACCTGGCGGTCGACCACCTGGCTGCCGTCGCGCGAGCGGGCGCTGAGGGCGCCGGTCGGGCAGGCCTGCAGGCACTCGCCGCAGGCGACACAACTGCTCTCGCCCAGCGGGTCGTCGAGGTCGAAGACGATCCGTGCCGATTCGCCGCGCAGCGCGTAGCCGATGACGTCGTTGACCTGCTCCTCGCGGCAGGCGCGAACGCAGCGCGTGCACTGGATGCAGGCCTCGAGGTTGACGACCATCGCCGGGTGCGACTCGTCCGCTGGTACTCGTGGCCGGCGGCCGGACTGCAACTGCGGGCGGACGCGCACGCCGGCGCGGGCTGCCGCCGCCGACAATTCGCCATGCGCCAGCGTGCCGTCGGCGTCGAGCCACTTGTGGCCGCTTGCGGGCATCTCGGCGAGCAGCAGTTCGAGCACCATGTCCCGGCTTCGGCGGACGCGCTCGTTGCGCGAATGGACGCTCATCCCGGGCGTTGCCGCGCGGCAGCAACTGGCGGCCAGAGCCCGCTCGCCGTCGATCTCGACGACGCACGCGCGACAGTTGCCGGCCGGGCGCAGCCCTTGCTGGTGGCACAGATGCGGGATGTCGAAGCCGTGCCGCAGGGCGGCGTCGAGGATGCTCTCGCCGGCGCGTGCCGTCAGTTCGTGGCCGTCGAGGATGAAGTCGACGGACGCCGTGGCCTGTCCATCGTCGACGTCGCGCATCACTGTTCGGCCGCCACTTCGCCGGGAAAATGGATCTGCACGCTGCGCAGGACGTTCGGCGCCGCCTGCCCGAGACCGCAGATCGACGCGTCCGCCATCACCTGCGCGAGATCCTCGAGCAGCGCGTGGTCCCAGTCGGCGGCTGCCATCAGCGTTGCCGCGCGTGCCGTGCCGACGCGGCACGGGGTGCACTGACCGCAGCTCTCGGCGGCGAAGAAGCGCATCATCGCCAGTGCGGCATCGCGTGCCCGGTCGTGCTGGCTGAGCACGATGACCCCGGCCGAACCGATGAAGCTGCCGCAGGGCTGCAGGGTATCGAAATCGAGCGGCAGGTCGGCGAGCCGTGCCGGCAGGATGCCGCCAGCGGCACCGCCAGGCAGGTAGGCATGGAGGGTGTGGCCGTCGGCCATGCCGCCGCAGTATTCGTCCACCAGTTCACGCAGCGTGATCCCCGCCGGCGCCAGCTTGACTCCGGGTTGCCGGACGCGACCGCTGACGCTGAAGCTGCGCAGACCGTGGCGGCCGTGGCGGCCGAAGCTGGCAAACCAGTCTGGCCCGCGCTCGACGATGTCGCGCACCCAGTACAGCGTCTCGAAGTTGTGCGCCAGCGTCGGCGCTCCGAACAGCCCGCGCTGCGCGACGTAGGGCGGGCGCAGGCGCGGTTCGCCACGGCGGCCCTCGATGCTTTCGATCATCGCCGACTCCTCGCCACAGATGTAGGCGCCGGCACCGCGTCGCAGTTCGATCGCCGGCAGGGGGCAGGGCGGTGCGGCGACGAGGTCCGCCAGCGCCGCCGCGAGCAGCGCGCGTGCCGCGTGGTACTCGTCGCGGACGTAGATATAGACGTCGGCGATGCCGACCACGTGCGCCGCGATCAGGACGCCCTCGAGAAAGCGGTGCGGGTCGCGCTCGAGCCAGGTGCGGTCCTTGAAGGTGCCCGGCTCGCCTTCGTCGATGTTCACTGCCAGTATCCGCGGCGCCGGCTGGTCGCGCACCAGTTGCCACTTGCGGCCGGCCGGGAAGCCGGCGCCGCCGAGGCCGCGCAGTCCGGAATCGTTCATCGCCTGCAGCACCCGCGCGGCCGGGACGGAGCCATTGGCGACCGCGGCTGCCAGTGCATAGCCGCCAGTGGCGCGGTAGGTCGGGTAGTCGGCGTGCGGCACCCGCGTCGGGTCCTGCCCCGGCACCGGCGTCACCGCGCGTTCGGCGAGCGCCGCCGGGTCGAAGGCGGCGACCGGTCCGGGTGGCGACTGATCCTGCGCCGGCGACGACGCCGTCGTCGCCCGTCGTGCGACCGCCTGCAGCAGGACGGCAGGCGTCGCCTGCGGCACGGCATGCTGGCCCACCAGCGCTGCCGGCGCCTGCTCGCAGCGGCCGATGCAGGGGGCGGCCAGCAGCCGCACGCCGGCCGCTGCGAGTTGCCTGCGCGTATCCGCCAGCAGGTGGTCGGCGCCGGCGAGCGAGCAACTGAGGCCGGTGCAGACGCGCAGCGTCAACCCGGGCACGGCTGCGTCGTCGGCGACGATGTCGAAGTGGTGGTAGAAGCTGGCGACCTCGTAGACCTCCGCCAGCGGCAGTCTCATCAGGTGCGCGAGCGCCACCAGGTGACGCGCGCGCAGCGCGCCGTGGGCATCCTGCAGACGATGCAGGAACTCGATCAGCAGGTCACGCCGGTAGCCCGCCGGGCCAGGCTCGCCGATGCTCCAGCGCACCTCGGCGCACGCCCCGGCATCGGCTTGCCGGCCCTTGGCGAGGTTGCGCCGGCGGTTGCGCCCGGCCGGCGCACCGGCGTCAGCCACCGGCGCCGCCTGCGTACCGTCGTCCCGGAGCTGGTCACTCATGGCCGTCGGCGAAGCCGCTACTGCGGCAGCAGTCGCAGCGCGCGCTGCCTGCCCAGCCGGCCGATGACGTGCATCTCGCAGGGCTTGCAGTCGAAGCGCAGCGTCAGGCGTTCGCTGCCGTTGATCAGGAGCATCGGCTCGGCGCGGATTCCCTTCACCTGTTTCGGGCAGAGGTTGAAGCTGTAGCGCAGGCAGTGTCTGGTGATCATCAGCGACACCTCGCCCTTCTGCTGGCCGCACTCGTAGGCCGCTTCGATGACCTCGACGCCATGCCGGGCGTAGAAGGCGCGCGCGCTGCGGTTGCTGACGCCCGCCAAGTAGTCGAGCGAACGCTCGGGGAAGAGCGCCGGCGGCACCGCCGCCGGCCTGCGCAGCGGCCGCTCGTAGGCGGCGCGGCGGGCCGCGTCGAGCGCGGCGAGCGCAGCGCGACGCAACTGGTTGAGGGTGGCGGCCGGCAGGAACCAGTCGGTGGCGAGGGCGATGTCGATGCTGCGTGGGCTGTAGATCGTCCCGCCGAGTCGGCCGAGGCTCTCGCGCATCGCTGCCCGCGCCCGCTCGCCGTCGCGCGCGGGCTGTCGCGGGTGCGCCAGCGTCGCCTGCGCCGTCACACCGCGCTCATCGCTGATCGCCAGCAGCAGGCCGTGCGCATCCTCGCGCAGCACCAGATCGACGGCGATGCGACGGGTTGCCGACTTCCTCGCCAGGCAGCGGGCGAACTCCTGGTCGCGGTTGCGGTGGATGCGTGTGCCGGCCTGCAGGACGGTCGGCAGTCCGCCTGCGGTGCGCTGCGGAAACAGTCGGCAGCCGCTGCCGTTCTGCTCGACACGGTTGATCTGCAAGCCGTGCAGCTCGCCGGTGGCGTCGAACCAGGCGACCCCGTCACCGTTGTGCACCACCTGTGGGCAGTCGATGTCGAAGTGATCGCTGCCGACGCGGGTGACCGTGCCGATCTCGTCACCGACGAACTTCGGCGTCGCGAAGGTGCCGATGTCGGCCTGGCGGCCGCGGACGAAGTAATCGGTGGCACCCCGGTTGAAGGTCTTTTCGGGTTGCGGAACGAAGAGGAAGCTGCTCTCGCCGGAAGAGCAGCGCCGATGGCCCGGCCGTTCGGCGATGATCTCGTCGAGCAACTGGCGGTAGTGGGCGGTGATGTTCTTGACGTAGGCCAGATCCTTGAGGCGCCCCTCGATCTTGAACGAGCTGACGCCGGCGTCCACCAGCGCCCGCAGGTTGCGGCTCTGATCGTTGTCCTTCAGCGACAGCAGGTGCCGGTCGGCGGCGATCACCTGCCCGTCCCCGGCGGCCAGCGTATAGGGCAGGCGGCAGGACTGCGAACAGTCGCCACGGTTGGCGCTGCGCCCGGTCTGCGCGTAGCTCAGGTTGCACTGGCCGCTGTAGCTGACGCAGAGGGCGCCGTGCACGAAGAACTCGAGAATGGCGTCGGTCTCGCCGGCGATGGCGCTGATCTGGTCGAGCGCCAGTTCGCGTGCGAGGACGATCTGCGAGAAGCCGACGGCGGCGAGGAAGCGGGCCTTGTCAGGCGAGCGGACGTTGGTCTGCGTGCTGGCGTGCAGTTCGATCGGCGGCAGGTCGAGTTCGAGCAGACCCATGTCCTGGACGATCAACGCATCGGCGCCGACCTCGTGGAGTTGCCATGCCAGCCGCCGCGCCACTTCCAGTTCGTCATCGCGGAGCAGGGTGTTGAGCGCAACCAGTACCTGCGCGTTGTAGCGGTGCGCATGTTCGACGAGGCGGCCGATGTCGGCAACCGAATTGCCGGCACGGGAACGGGCGCCGAACGCCGGGCCACCGATATAGACGGCATCGGCGCCGTGGTTGATGGCCTCGATCCCGAAATCGGCATTCTTCGCCGGTGCGAGGAGTTCGAGATGCTGACGGGTCTTCTGCATGGGCTGGCATCAGGTGGCAATGGTGGCATTCTATACGCTCCCGGCGCTGCCGCTGCCGTTCGGCTTCGTTGGCCGGCGTCGGCCGGCAAGCGGCCCGGTTGAGCGGGCGCCGCTGCCGCGGCAGCCCGCGTTTCTCCTCGGAGGTTGATCTTTCGCAAGGTTGATCTCCCATGTCAACCGCAATCCGCAGTGGGCGTTAGTCGGCGCATGCGTGGCGCAATGACCAACAACATCTCAAGAGGAGAATGACATGGGTAGCCTGAGCAACGAGTCCTTCGACCAGTTTCTCGATTCACTGAAGCAGGCCGGCGTGCAGATCAGCAACGAAGACGAGCTGCGCGAGCGTCTGGCGGAGGCCCAACGTTGGCGCTTCGCGTTTGCCACGCTGGCTGCCAACGGCCGTCCGCTGGGAATCCGCTTCCAGGACAGCAGCAGCGGCGTCAACCAGGACGACATCCACCGCACCCTGGCCCGCTTCCAGTTTCCCGAAGTCCTGCAGAGCACCTTTGCCGCCAGCCTGCGCGCTGACCACTGATCATCGACCGCCGTTGGCTTTTTCCTGCAGCGGACTCGTCGCACCCTCCCTCCCCTGAAGCCTGGCCGTGCCGGTGACCCGTGCCGCAAGCGGTCGGTCGCGTGCGGCACGCGGTTGCGGCCGGCGGGCACGGCACCGGTGATTCGCTGGCCGCAGCCGGTCCGCGCTGCGGCACGGGCGGGGCCGTTGCGGCGGCTGTTCCCCCGCCGCGGCGGCAGGCCCGACCGCCATTTCTTCCCGCTGCCCGGCGGTGGGCGTTGATGCCTGTTGAACGACGACTGCAGTGTGAGTCATAATGTCGGCATGAACGATTCCCCCCCCCAGGATCCGCGGCGGCGGCTGCGCGAGCTGCTCACCATTCCCGAGCGCGATCGCACCGACGAGCAGTGGGACGAGATCATCGAGATCGAAATCACGCTGGCGCCAGGAAACCGCGAGTCCGATCGCAACTCGGACCGATCCGGCGAGCGGCAGCCTGACAAGCGCCAGGGCGCTGCCGGTCCCGGCCGTCGTCCCGAACAGCGCAAGGCGCCGGCAAAGCCACCCGCACCAAGGCAGGAGCCTCGGCAGCAAGGGCCGCGGCCGGATGCTGCGGCCGATGCGCCGGGCGAGGCGCGCGCGCCGGATGCGCGGCCACCGAGGCGGCACATGCGGCGGCCGCGGCGTCCATCGGAGACCCCGGGCGAGAGCTGATCCGTTTGCCGCACTGACCGCTGTTGCCGGTCGCGATTCCTTTCGGCGGCTCGTCGCCGCCGCGCTTCCACCTCGTCGTCAGTGCTGCTGCGGCATCATGACCGCCCGCCATCCCTGGCCGGTTGCCGGGCCAGCGGCTCGGGATCGCGCAGCAGCAGCGTCGGTGGCGCGAAGGGAGCGAGGCGCTCGAGGAAATCAAGCATTTCCAGCGCCGGCGAGTTGCGAAAGAATGCGGCCATCGGTGTCTCCATCCAGATTCGGTCGGCGTGTGCCCAGACCTCGTGCGGCGTATCGCCGATGCCGTCGTCGTCGCGGTCGAATCCCTGGTAGCTGTCCCAGTAGTTCCCCCACCACTGATTGGCGTCCTCGCGATCGCCCGCGCCGACGAGCGCCGACCACAGGTTGTGCTCGAAGCGGTTGCGCAGGACCAGATGACCACCTCGTTCGCCGTAGAAGCTGATGCCGGTGACGTTGTGCGCGATGCGATTGTCGATCACCGCCATGCGGTTGATGGCGTGCCTGGGCGAGTCCGACAGGATGCCGACTGCGCAATGGATGATCTCGTTGTCGTGCAGCAGCGTCGTGCCGCTTTCCTTGAGCGCGACGCCGGCGCCGCTGGCGTCGATGGCGTGCAGGATCCGGTTGCGGCGGATGATCAGTCCTTCCGAGTTGAGCGCGGTGATTCCGGACGAGTTGTCGCGCAGGTAGTTCGCCTCGATCAGCGTCCGGTGGGCGAAAAGCAGGTTCATCGCGCGCCGGCTGTCGCGCACGCGGTTGCCGACGAAGCGGTTGCGCAGCGAGTTGCTGACCGTGATGTCGCGAACGCGTTGCAGGTCGTTGTCCTCGATGCGGTTGCCCATGCTGTACCAGAGCCGGATGCCGTCGCCGCGCTCCGCTGCAGCCAGCGCCAGCGAGCGGATGCGGTTGCCGACGATGCGGTTCCCGTTCGCTTGTTGCAGGGTGATGCCGAACAGCACCTCATCGATCAGGTTGTCTGCGATCAGGTTGTCGTGCCCTTCTTCGATCAGCACACCCGAGTCGATGCGGTCGTGCGAGTCGCCGGAGTTCCTCAGATGCAGCCCGCGCAGGACGACACCGCTGGCGCGCACGGTGACCACCGTCCCCTGGCCGCCGCCGTCGACGGTGATTTCTCCACGACCATCGATCAGCATCGGGCGGCTGATCAACACCGGCCCGGAGTAGGTTCCCGCCGGCGCCTGCAGGCTGCCGCCGCTCGGCGTGGCGTCGATCCAGGGCTGCAGGGGTGGCGCCGGAGAGACGCTGCCTGCGCCGCCCGCGGCGGCGAGGAGGATGGCAGACAATGTTCCGATGCAGGCGGCGGCGAACGCCGGCAGCAAGCGGATGTGCGGCCTCAGGCGGCGGACTCTCGCTGCAGCCACAGGCACTTGCCCTTGCTGGCCTGGTCGATCGCGGCCAGCAGTTTTTCGTGCTCGGCGATTTCTTCCGGGCTGGCGCGCCGGATCAACTGCGCGCGCGACGCGCCGGCGGCAGCCGGGCGTCGGCCGCTCTCGCTGCGTTCCGTCTGCTCGTCGGCCAGGTCCATGATCAGGCTTTCCTGCCCGCGGGTCATCGCCAGATAGACTTCGGCGAGGATCTCGGCGTCGAGCAGGGCTCCGTGCAGGGTGCGCTGCGAGTTGTCCACGCCGTAGCGTTCGCAGAGCGCGTTGAGGTTGTTCTTCTTGCCCGGGTGCAGTTCCTTGGCCATGCGCAGGGTGTCGCAGACGCCGTGGCAGACGGTTTCGACCGGCGCCATGTCGAGCAGGGACAGTTCCGCGTTGAGGAAGCCGAGGTCGAAAGCTGCGTTGTGGATGACCAGTTCGGCGCCGCGGATGAAATCGAGGAAGTCGGCGGCGACATCGGCAAAGCGGGGCTTGTCGAGAAGGAAATCGCGGCTGATTCCGTGCACCGACAGGGCGCCGGCGTCGATTTCGCGTTCCGGATTCAGGTAGCTGTGGAAATGCCGTTGCGTCAGGCGGCGGTTACGCATCTCGACGCCGCCGATCTCGATGATGCGATGCCCGAGCTTGTGTTCGAGGCCGGTCGTTTCGGTGTCAAGGAAGATCGTTCGCATCGCTGGCTGTCCCCGGTCTGCGCCCTAGCGGGCAGCCTGGCTGCGCCGCAGCTCGTCCATGCCGCGATTGGCCAGCGCGTCGGCACGTTCGTTGCCGGCATTCCCGGCATGTCCCCTCACCCAGCACCACGTGACCTGATGCTGGCCGGCAAGCTCGGCGAGCCGCTGCCAGAGGTCGGCATTCTTCACCGGCTGCCGGTCGGCGGTGCGCCAGCCGTTGCGCCGCCAGTTGCGGATCCACTCGGTGATGCCCTTCTGCAGGTACTGTGAATCGCTGTGCAGGTGCACCGTTGCCGGTCGCCGGAGTGCCTCGAGGGCGCGAATCGCAGCCGTCAGCTCCATGCGGTTGTTGGTCGTCGCCGCTTCGCCGCCCCACAGTTCCTTCTCGTGTTCGCCACTCTGCAGCACGACGCCCCAGCCACCCGGTCCGGGGTTGCCGCGACAGCCGCCATCGGCGTAGATGGTCACGATCGACTCGTCACTCATGCCCGTTCACTTCCTTCTTGCTCACCGCCGACAGTGCCTTGGGCGCTGCTCGCTGCCGTTTCCAGCTTGGCATGATCAGCCGCATGCCATGCACGCGCTTGATCGCGCGCAGCAGGTAGACGCCACCGGCAAAGCTCCACCAGCGATGGCCGGCGGTTTCGATGAACTGCCAGCGGCGCAGCCAGCGCTCGCTCGAGCAGGGAGGCGCGTAGCAGCCGAAGCTGCCGCGCTCGACCTCGAATCCCAGCAACTGCAGCCAGTCGCGCAGGCGCCTCGGTGACAGGTAGTCGCCATTCCAGGGAAAGCCGTCCGGGCAGTTGGGCAGCTTCCGCCGCAGGCCCCAGGTCGAGAACGGATTGAAGCCGGCGATGATCACTTCTCCTTCCGGGATCAGGATACGTTCGACTTCGCGCAGGATCTGGTGCGGGTCGTCATGAAACTCGAGGACATGCGGCATGACCACGAGGTCGATGCTGTGGGCGGCAAACGGCAGTTGCCGCAGGTCGCAGAGGACGTCGACCAGGCCGGACTCGCCGGCCACCTGACGCAACGGGATGCGGTTGTGCGCCAGCAACTGGATCTCCGGCAAGCCGAGCTGGATGGCGTTGTAGCCAAAGAGGTCGGCCACTGCGGCATCGATGCTTGCCTGCTCCCAGGCCATGACGTAGCGCCCTTGTGGACCTTGCAGCCAGTCGCTGAAAACAGGAATTGACATTTTCCGCAGTTCTTCCAAAATCCAGCGATGTTCGACGTCATCCGCATTCCAGCTTTCAAGGATAACTACATCTGGTTGCTGCGCAAAGGCGCAGCGGCAACGGTGGTCGATCCGGGCGATGCACGGCCGGTGCTCGAGGTCCTCCAGCGCGAGGGACTGAGTCTCGCCAGCATTCTCGTCACGCACCACCATGCCGACCACCAGGGAGGAGTCGCCGCGCTGCTCGCACACTGCCGGGCCGAGGTTTTCGGGCCGGCAGCCGAGTCGATCAGCGGCATCAGCCGGCCGTTGCGCGGTGGCGAGACGATCCACCCGGCTGGCTGTGACAGCGGCTTCGCCGTCATTGCGGTGCCCGGCCATACGCTTGGTCACCTCGCGTATTATGGCGCAGGCTGCCTGTTCTGTGGCGACACGCTGTTTGCCGGCGGCTGCGGTCGGCTCTTCGAGGGAACACCGGCGCAGATGGCGGCCTCGCTGGCGCGCCTGGCGGAGTTGCCCGACGAGACGGCCGTGTACTGCGCGCACGAGTACACGCAGGCGAACCTGCGCTTTGCGCTCGCGGTCGAACCGGGGAATCGCTTCCTGCAGGGCCGCGCGGCGGAGGTCGCCGCGGCGCGTGCCGGTGGTTTGGCGACGGTGCCCTCGACGATCGCCTGCGAGAAGGCAAGCAACCCCTTCCTGCGCTGCAGCGAGCCGGAAGTCGTGGCATCGGCACAGCGCCACGGTGCCGGCGCGGCTGACGAAGTGGCGGTGTTCGCCGCGTTGCGGGAGTGGAAGAACGGTTTTTGAGGCGGCGCCAATCGCGTCTGCACGGGCAGGGCCGCTGTCAGCGAGCCCGAGGTGCTTGGCGAAGCCAAAGCCGGGGTTGATTCGGCGGGGGTGAATCGCCCGCTGGCGAGGTCGAACTGCCGTTTTGCCCACTCGCTCCCAGCCACGGTCCGCCTTGCTCGGCCGGCTGTCTGCGCCGGCGCGCTCGCCGATCCACCCGACCAATCCCGGTGTCCGTTCGCTGGCGACGACTTGTTGGCAACCTCTCAGGCGGCCGGCTGGCTGATGTCGGCCTGCTGTGCCGCGCGCCAGGCGCGATCGACCGTGTCGAGCATCTTGCCGGTGTTGAAGGGTTTGACGATGAAACCGCTGGCTCCATTCTGGATCGATGCGTGCACATGGTCGACACTCGGACTGCCGGTGAGCATGATGACGACCATTTCGGGGTGTCGTGCCTTGATCGCCTGTAGCGCCTCGAGGCCATTCATCTCCGGCATCACCAGGTCCATGCAGATGATTTGCGGCCGCAGGCGCTCGGCGAGTTCGAGTGCAGCAACCCCGTTGCGCGCCTCGCCGATGACCTCGTATTCGCTGTCGCGCAGCATGCTGCGCAGCAGGCTGCGCATCAGATCGTTGTCGTCGACGATGAGGACGCTGGGACGTGACATGCCGGTCATTCTCGCCAACGCCGTGGCACGTGCGCCACGGCGACGCGGCAACGACCGCTTCGTGCTAAATTGGCACTTTCCCCAGTCAGCCCAGGGGCTGCCGTCATGACCGAAAAGACCCCTCCCACCACCGCGAATGCCTCCCTGCGCGTGAAGAAATACGGGCTGCGGATTGCCTTGGCCCTGCTGATCATCGGCGTGCTCGGTTTCCTCGTCATGCCGCCGCTCGTCAAGTGGTTGCTGGTGGATCAGCTCGCCGCGGCGCTGCACAGACCGGTGAGCATCGAGGGGCTGAGGATAAACCCCTACACCTTGTCCCTGCAAGTCGACGGGTTGGCGATCCAGGAGAAGGGGGGCGGCAACAAGGTGGCCGGTTTCGAGCAGTTGTTCGTCAACCTGGAGTCGAGTTCGCTGTTTCGGGGCGGCCCGGTGATCAGTGAACTGAAGCTGGTCGGGCCGGCGCTGTCGCTGGTGCGGCTACCCGACGGGCGTTTCAACTTCTCCGACCTGGTCGACGAGTTCATGGCCCGGCCGCCATCGACCGAGCCAACGCCGCGATTCTCCGTGAATAACATCCAGATCGCCGGCGGCAAGGTGGACTTCGACGATCGGATGCTGGGCGAGAAGCAGCAGCTCAGCGAAGTCAACGTCGCCTTGCCCTTCGTTTCCAGTCTGCCGCATTCGGTCGAAATCTTCGTCGAGCCGGCGTTCTCGGCTTCACTGAACGGCGCCCCGCTGGTGGTTCAGGGCCGGAGCAAGCCCTTCGCGGCGACGCAGGAGAGCGAACTGGCGGTCGACCTGCGCGACGTGCAGATCGCTCCCTATCTCGACTATCTGCCGTTGCGACTGCCGATCCAGCTCGTTTCGGGCGCCGTAGACAGCGAGCTGAAGCTCGCTTTCCGCCGCGGCGAGGACGATCATCCGTCGCTCAGCCTGTCGGGAAGCGTCACGGTGCGGGATCTCGTCGTCAGGGACATCGCCGGCGATCCCCTACTGTCGCTGCAGCGGCTGCACGTTGTGCTGGCAACGGTCGATCCGCTGCAGCGCGTTTTCGCCATCGAGCAGGTGGCGGTCGACTCGCCCGAGATCCATGCGCGTGTCAGTCGGCAGGGAACGATCAACTGGATCGACTTCTTCAACGAGGAACTTGCTGCGCGCTCGTCGCCGGCAGCCGGGCCAGCCAAGGATCCGCCGGCAGCAGCGGTGAACTGGTCGCTGGGCGAAGCCCGGGCCAGCGGCGGTGCCCTGCTCTGGCTCGACGAGTCGCAGGGCAAGCCCTTCAACGCCCGCGTCGAAGGCATCGATTTCGCCATTCGCGATCTCGACAGCAAGGGTGCTTCGCCAGCGAAGTTCGAACTCGCGATGCGTTTTCAGGGAGAGCCCTGGATCAAGACGGGTACGTTGTCGGCCAAGGGCGGCCAGCTCGATCTCGCCAAACGACGGGTGCTCATCGACGAGCTTTGGCAGCGCGGCACGCGGGTGTTGCTGCGGCGCGCCGCCGACGGCAGCATCGACTTCGTGCAGCCGCCCGTCCTGCGCGCTGCCACGGCCGCACGGAAGGATCCTGGTGGGGCCTGGCAGGTCACCGTGGCCAAATACCGCTCCGAGGACATTGGCCTGCGCTTCGAGGACGCAGCGGTGTCGCCGGCGGCGACGCACACGATCGAGGGCCTGCGTTTCGACGGCGAGAATCTATCCACGGAAGCCGGCAGCACGGCCAAGGTGACGACCAGTTTCCGGCTCAATCGCAAGGGCGAGGTCGAACTGGCCGGCACCGTCCGCGCGCTGCCGCTCGACGCCAACATCAAGCTCGCCGTGCGGACGCTCGAACTCCTGCCGCTGCAGCCTTACGTCACCGAGCACCTCAACGCCGAGGTCACGCGCGGCATGGTGAGTGCCGACGGCGTGCTGCAACTGCGCCAGAGCGGCAGCGGCGGACTCGACCTGGCGGCGCTCGGCGGCGGCTTCAGCGGCGAGGTGACGATCGGTGACTTCCAGGCCGTCGACAAGATCAACTCGGCCGACTTCATGAAGTGGAAGTCGCTCCACCTCGGCAAGCTCGACCTGCGCCTGCGGCCCGATTCGCTGGCGATCGGCGAGGTGGCGCTGAGCGACTTCTTTGCCCGTGTGATCGTCAGTCGCGAGGGCAAGCTGAACCTGCTGCAGATCGTTCGCCGGGATGACAAGTCGAAGCCGCAGTCGTCGCCAGTTGCAGCGGCGGTCGTCGCCGGCGAGGGCAAGGCTTCGGCGCCGGTCGGCGTCGTGGCGAAGCCGTCGCTGCCGATCAGCATCGCCCGCATCACGCTGCAGGGTGGTGACGTCAAGTTCAGTGACAATTTCATCAAGCCGAATTACTCGGCGAACCTGAAGAAGATCGGTGGCACGATCAGCGGCCTGTCGTCGGCGGCGGACACTGCGGCGAAGGTCGACCTGCGCGGCAGTTACGACAACATCGCGCCGTTGACCGTCAGCGGCCAGCTCAACCCGTTGTCGCCAACCCCTCGCCTCGATCTGCAGGCCGAAGTCAAGGGGATCGAGATGACCTCGCTGTCGCCGTACTCCGGCAAGTACGCCGGCTACGCGATCGAGAAGGGCAAGATGTCGCTGTTCGTCAAGTACCGGATCGAGAACCGGCAGCTCACTGCCGAGAACCGGATATTCCTCGATCAGCTCACCTTCGGCGAGCCGGTCGCCAGTCCGGACGCGACCAAGCTGCCGGTGACGCTCGCGGTCGCTTTGCTGAAGAACCGCAACGGCGAGATCGACATCAACCTGCCGATCTCGGGCTCGCTCGATGATCCCGAGTTCAGCATCGGCGGCCTCATCGTGCGGGTGATCGTCAACGTCCTGGTGAAGGCGGTCACCTCGCCCTTCGCACTCCTTGGATCGGTTTTTGGCGGTGGCGAGGAACTGTCCACGATCGACTTCGCCGTCGGTGAGGCAAGCCTGACTGCCGAGGCACAGAAGCGCATCGAGACACTCGGCAAGGCGCTTGTCGACAGGCCGGCGCTGAAGCTCGAGATCGAGGGGCATGCCGATCTGCAGAGCGACCCCGAGGGACTGAAGCGTCATCGCCTGCAGAGCAAGGTGCGTGCGCTGAAACGCGAGGAACTGACGAAGAAGGGCGTTGAAAGCGGCTCGGTGGAGACCGTCGAGGTCGACGCCAAGGAGTATCCGGCGCTGCTCGAGCGCGTCTATCGAGCCGAGAAGTTTCCCAAGCCGCGCAACCTCGTGGGCATGGTCAAGGGCTTGCCGGTCGATGAGATGGAGAAGCTGATCCTGGCCAACACCGTCGCCGACGAGGAGGAACTGCGCGATCTCGCCGACCGCCGCGCAAAAGCCGTTCGCGACGCACTGCTGGCGCGCGATGTTCCCGGCGAACGGTTGTTCCTGCTGCCGGTCAGGCTCGTCGCTTCGGACGGCAAGGCCGATGCCGCTGCCCAGGCGCGCGAGAGCCGGGTGGCGTTGTCGCTGAAGTAGGCCCGGCGCCTTGCCGTCGGCTGGCAAATGAGCGAGGGCATCCTGCAGGCACTGCTGGGAATCGGCGTCGCGCTGCTGGTGCTGCAGGTCCTCGTCCTGGCACGTGCCGCGCACAGCCGCGAGACGCTCGACGCCGGCCTGCGCGACGTGCAGCGGTCGATCGGCCAGGTCGAACGCGAGCTGCGCGAGGAACTGGCGCGTGGACGGCAGGAGGCCGTGGCGACTGCGCGTGGTGATCGCGAGGAGCAGACGCTGTCGCTGGGCCGTCTGTCACAGGCGCTTGCCGGCGAACTCGGCCGGCTCGGCGAACTGCAGGCACAGCAGCTCGAATCCTTCGCGCAGCAGTTGTCGCGGCTGACGAACAGCAACGAGCAGCGTTTCGAAAGCCTGCGCCTGGCGCTCGAGGCACGCCTGTCGCTGCTGCAGGGCGACAACGCGAGAAAGCTCGAGGAAATCCGCCAGACCGTGGACGAAAAGCTGCACGCGACCCTCGAGCAGCGGCTGGGCGATTCGTTCAGGCTGGTCAGCGATCGTCTCGAGCAGGTGCACCGCGGTCTGGGCGAGATGCAGACGCTGGCCACCGGCGTCGGTGACCTGAAGCGCGTCCTGAGCAACGTCAAGACGCGTGGCACCTGGGGTGAGGTGCAGCTCGATGCGCTCCTCGACCAACTGCTGACCGGCGACCAGTATGCGCGCAACGTGGCGACGCGGCCTAATCGCAACGATCGCGTCGAGTTCGCCATTCGTCTGCCGGGTGCCGACGGGCAGCAGCCGGTATGGCTGCCGATCGATGCCAAGTTTCCGCTCGAGGATCATCAGCGGCTGGTCGATGCGCAGGAGCGCAACGATCCGGCGGCGCTCGAGCTGGCGACGCGGGCGCTCGAGGGCCGGTTGCGGGACGAGGCGAAGAAGATCCGCGACAAGTACGTCGAACCGCCGTACACGACGGACTTCGCCATCCTCTACCTGCCGACCGAGGGCCTGTACGCGGAGGTCCTGCGCCGCCCCGGACTGGTTGACGGTCTGCAGAGGGACCTGCGCATCTGCATCGCCGGACCGACGACCCTGGCGGCGCTGCTCAACAGCCTGCAGATGGGTTTCCGCACGCTGGCGATCGAACGTCGTTCGTCGGAGGTGTGGGCGGTGCTCGGCGCGGTGAAGACCGAGTTCGGCAGGTTCGGCGAGGTGCTCGAGGCGACCCGCCGCAAACTCGAGCAGGCGAGCAGGAGCATCGAGTCGGCGGGCGTGCGGACGCGACAGATCGAGCGCAAACTGAAGAACGTCGAGGCGCTGCCGGTCGAAGAGGCGCAGCGCCGGCTGGGCGATCTCGAGGAGGTGGCGGATGCCGATCCGCCGGAGGGAGGCGATTGAGCAGAAAGGTCGGGCGTTTCGAGATCGTTCGCGAACTCGGACGCGGCGCGCAGAGCGTCGTCTATCTGGCACGTGATCCGCACCTGCAGCGACAGGTGGCGATCAAGACGCTGCACTTCGCCCGTCCGGACGCGCAGCAGAACAGCCAGTTGCTGGCCGAGGCGCGGATGGTCAGCCAGTTGCGGCATCCGAACATCGTGCCGATCTTCGAGGCGGCGGAAGAGCAGGGGGATCTGTATCTGGTCTTTCAGCTCGTCCCGGGCAGGAACCTCGCCGAGCATCTGCAGATCACCGGTGCCTTGCCGCCGGCGCGGGCGATTCCGATCATGCTGGCGATCCTCGATGCGGTTGCCCATGCCCACGCCGCCGGCATCATCCATCGCGACCTGAAGCCGAGCAACATCCTGATCGACGACGACGGCGTCGCGCGCGTGATGGACTTCGGCATCGCGGCGCGCGCCGAGGCGCGGTCGACGGACGGTGGCCAGTTGACGGGGACGCCGGCGTACATGGCGCCGGAGTACATCAGCGAGCGCCGGAGCAGCGAGCGGTCGGACATCTTCGCCGCCGGCCTCGTCCTCTACGAGTTGCTCGCCGGCCGGCGCGCTTTGGCCGGCGGCGACGTGCAGCAGGCGATGCGGCGGATCGTCAGCGAGGACATCCGCCTGCCAGCGGAGACGATCGGGCTGCTCGACGAGCGCCTGGTGCACCTCGTGCACCGGGCCCTCGAACGTGATCCGGCGAATCGCTACGAATCCGCCGCGCAGATGCGCGAGGCGCTCGATGAGCATCTGCACCCACCGCCGGTTGGCGAAGCGAGCGACGCGCGCCAGAGCACGATCGACTTCCTGTTGCGGCGCATGCGCCACAAGAGCGACTTTCCGGCGCTCTCTGAGTCGGTCAGCGCCATCAACCGAATCACCGCTGCCGAGAATCAGAGCGTGTCGCAGCTCGCCAACACGATCCTGAAGGACTTTTCGTTGACCAACAAGATTCTGCGCATGGTCAACTCGGCGTATTACCAGCAGGCGGGTGGCGGCAACATCAGTACCGTATCGCGTGCCGTCGTCGTTCTCGGCCTCGATGCCGTTCGCAGCATGGCGATCACGGTGCTGCTTCTCGACCACCTGCAGAACACGGACAATGCCGATCAGCTCAAGGATGAATTCCTGCGCGCCAATCTCGCCGGTGTGCTGGCGCGCGACATCGGCAGTCGGGTTGCCGGCCGGCCGGAGAGCGAGGAGGCGTTCATCTGCTCGATGTTCCACAACCTCGGTCGCCTGCTGAGCCAGTATTACTTTCCGGAAGAAAGCGCCGAGATCCGGCGTGTCCTGCTGCAGAGGAACTGCTCCGAAGACGCCGCCGCGCAGCAGGTGCTCGGAATTTCCTTTGCCGACCTGGGAATGGCCATCGCCCAGACCTGGGGCTTCCCGCGGCAGATCGTCAACAGCATGCGGCGCCTGCCGGTGGGCAGCGTCCGCCGTCCGCTCGGCAGCGAGGATCGCTTGCGCGTCCTGGCCGCGCTGTCGAACGAGTTGTGCGGGGTGATCGCGGAAAGCGCCAGCGAGCAACAGCCGAAGGAGCTGCGGCGCATCGCCAGCCGCTTCGCCGACGCCATCGCGCTCGACGAGAAGGAGCTGCGGCAGGCAGTGGACCGCTCGCTCGCGCAGGTGGCGGACTTCGCGCGCAGCATCCGCCTGAACCTGCAACAGACGCGCTTCGGCCGCCAGCTCAAGGCCTGGGGCGCGTCGCAGGCCAGTCCGCTCGTGCCACCGCCGCCGGTGGATGACGGACTGAGCGACAGCGCGCTGCCCGAACTCGCTGCCGTGCCGGCGGCGGCCGACGCCGTGGCCGAGGCGGCGGCCGTTGTCGCCGGCACGGCCGGCAGCAACGACGGCGTCGCGAGGACGGCGACCCTGCTCGCCGGCATCCAGGACGTCAGCAATGCCCTCGTCAGCGACTGCCGGCTCAACGACGTCCTGCGCATCACCCTCGAGACGATGTACCGCGCCATGGGCTTCCGGCGGGTGATCCTGTGCGTGCGGGATCAGCGCAGCAATTCGATGGTCGGCCGTTTCGGTTTCGGTCCCGACGTGGTGGAGGTGGCGAAGCGTTTTCGCTTTTCGCTCGTCTTTTCGCCCGACATTTTCCATGCCGCGCTGGCCAACGGGGTCGACATACTGATCAGCGACACCAGCGACCCGAAGATCGCCGCGCGCATTCCGGACTGGTTTCGCAAGGCGGTGGCGGCCGAGACTTTCGTCGTCCTGCCGCTGTGCATCAAGCGCAGCGCAGTGGCGATGATCTACGCCGACCGGCCGCGGGCGGGAGAAATTTCCATTTCCGGGCAGGAACTCTCGCTGCTGCGAACCCTGCGCAATCAGGCGGTGCTGGCGATCAAGCAGTCGGGTTGAAAGTCCTCTGCGGCCGGCCGACTACCAGAGTTTCCACCACGGCTCCTTGCGCTCGAGTCCGCGCACGTAGTACTCGCTGTTCGGGAAGGTGCGCCGCATGACGCGCTCGGCGTCGTCACGCAGGTCGGTCAGGCCGAGCGCGTCGTAGGCCTTGACCATGATGAACAGGGCCTCTTCGTTGGCGGGCGCTGCGGGATAGTTCAGGACGGCATACTGGGCGCGATTCGCAGCGGCGAGATAGGCGCCGCGTTTCATGTAGTAGCGTGCGACATGCAGTTCCAGCGAGGCGAGGGCATTGACCAGGTACTTCATGCGCAGGAGCGCATCGGGTGTGTATTTGCTTTCCGGGAAGCGGGTCACCAGCTCGCGGAAGGCATCGAAGGACTCGCGTGCGCCCTTCGGATCGCGTTCGGTCATGTCCTGGTTGCTGACGATGCCGAGGATGCCGAGATTCTCGTTGAAGTTGATCAGACCCTTGAGGTAATAGACGTAATCGACATTCGGGTGGTTCGGATGCAGCTTGATGAAACGGTCGCAGGCGGCGATCGCCGAGGCCGGCTCCTGGTCCTTCCAGTAGGCGTAGGCAATGTCGATCTGCGCCTGCTGCGCGTAGCGGCCGTAGGGATAGCGCGATTCGAGTTTCTCGAAGTACTTCACCGCCTTCGCGTAGGAGCCGTCGTTGAGTGCTTCCTTGGCTTCGGCGTAGAGCTTGTTGGCCGACCAGCCAATCGTTTCGTCCTTGGCATCAGGGAAGAGCCCACAGCCGGCAAGCAGCGACGCGAGGAAAAGGGATGCGATAATCGCTAAACTACGCATGATGAAGAACCCAGAGAAGATGAAGGCCGCTGCCGGAGCGCCGGAGCAGGGCGCCGGGCCGGGCGATTATAGCGCAAACCCCCGAACGGCCCTGAACGTACCGGCCGAGTGTGGTGGACAGCGACTGGACCAGGTTCTTGCCCGGCTGTTGGCGCAGCATTCGCGCAGCCGCCTGCAGGGGTGGATCCGCGCCGGCCGGGTGACCGTCGGCGGCACGGCGGTGCTGGAGCCGCGGCAGCGGCTCTGGGCCGGCGAAACGATCGAACTCGCCGAGGCGCCCGACGAGCGCGCCGAAGCGTCGGCGCCCGAGGATATTCCCCTGCAGGTGGTGTACGAGGACGAGAGCCTGCTGGTGATCGACAAGCCGGCGGGCCTGGTGGTGCATCCGGGGAGCGGCAACTGGAGCGGTACCCTGCTCAATGCGCTGCTGCATCGTTCGCCGGAACTTGGCCGGTTGCCGCGGGCCGGCATCGTCCATCGGCTCGACAAGGATACCAGCGGCCTGATGGTCGTCGCCAGGACGCTCGAAGCGCAGACCGATCTCGTCCGGCAGTTGCAGGCGCGCAGCGTGCGGCGGCACTATCACGCGGTGGCACGCGGCCATGTCGAATCGTCCGGCACCGTGGACGCGCCCATCGGCCGCCATCCGACCCAGCGCACGCGGATGGCGATCGTCAGCACGGGCAAGGCGGCACGGACGCATTACCGGGTACTCGAGCGTCTTGTGGACTGTACACTCATCGAGTGCACGCTGGAGAGCGGGCGCACGCATCAGATCCGGGTGCATATGACGGCCGCCGGGCACCCGCTGGTCGGCGATCCGACTTACGGCAGCGGCGTCAGCCGGCTGCCAAAGGGCCCTCCCTTTCCCCGCCAGGCGCTGCACGCGAGTCGTCTGGCGCTGCTGCATCCACTGACCGGCGAAGCGATGCTCTGGCGATCCGCTCTGCCGGCGGACATGGCGGAGCTGCTCGAGTCGCTGCGGCGGCAGGCGGCGCTGGTCTGCGCGGACCGGACCAGCGGCGGCGACGGGGATGCCGACGACGAAGACGCTTGGCAGGAGGAACCGGAAGCGATGCTTGCGGACTGTGACGACGAGGCGGACGATGAAGACCTGCTCGAGCCATAGGGTCGCCATAGCCTGCAGCCGCCGGCCGTCGCGCATTGAAGGCGCTGCCTGGCGATGATCGGTGAGAGCTTCCTCGTTCCCGGCTGGCCGGCGCCGGCGTCGGTGCGCAGCCTGGTGACGACTCGCCGCGGCGGCGTCAGCCTGCCTCCCTACGGCAGCCTCAATCTCGCCGATCACGTCGGCGACGATCCGCTGGCGGTCGCTGCCAACCGGCAACGGCTCGGCCAGCGACTCCCGGCCGCCCCGTGCTGGTTGCAGCAGGTGCATGGAACGACAGTGGTCGACGCCGCTGTGGCAGTTGGCGCTGCCGCGCCTGCGGTTGCCGACGCATCGTTCACCCGTGCGCCCGGCGTCGTCTGCGTCGTCATGACCGCCGATTGTCTGCCGGCGCTGCTCTGCGATCGCGCCGGAACCGTCGTCGCCGCCGCGCATGCCGGCTGGCGGGGCCTGCAGGCCGGCATCATCGAGCGGACGGTGGCCGCGATGGAAGTCCCGGCTGCGAGCCTGCTCGCCTATCTCGGACCGGCGATCGGAGCGCAGGCTTTCGAGGTGGGCGACGAGGTGCGGCAGGCGTTCGTCGCTGCCGATCCACAGGCGGCATGTGCCTTCAGCAAGCTGGCCGACGTTGCCGCCGCCGGTGCGTCGGCCGGCGGTAGTCCGCGGCAGTCATCCGTTGCGCGGGCGGGGAGCGGCGGCTGGCTGGCGGATCTTTACCTGTTGGCGCGGCAACGGCTGTTGCGGCTCGGTGTCGAGTCGATTCACGGTGGCGACCACTGTACGCTGCGGCAGCAGGAGCTTTTCTTCTCCTATCGGCGTGACGGCGTGACCGGCCGGCTGGCGTCGCTGATCTGGCTGGCCAGCGACCAATAGCTCGTTCGGTCGATCACATCACCAACGCACTGGCGGCATTATCCCGTGCCAGGCCAGGCGCAACCCCAGTGCGCCCTGGCGACGACTTGCGCTGCCAGCTGGCTTGCCATGGCGCGGCTCATGTCCCTGGTCTGGCAGAGGAAACAGCCTTCACTGCGGCGGGTCCGGCTCATCGCCAGCGGCCGCCGGCGTCGTCTGCGCCGCCTTGCGGGCCGCCCGTCGCCGACGCCCCGAGCCACCGAAGAGCCAGAGCAGGAGGGCGAGCGGCAGGATGCCGTAAAACAGCAGCGTGAGGATGCCGGCGACGACGTTGCTTTCGGTCATGGCCATCAGCACGGTCACGTAAAGCCAGGCAATGGCGACGATATGCATGCCGTGATTATAAGCGTGGCCGCGGCGCAGTCGCGCCGCTGTCGCGACCTGGGCTGGCGCCACCGAGGCACAAGAGCGAAAACTTTGCCTGCCGGCATTGACAGCGTCGATGCTGCAATGCAGAATCGACGATGGCCTCATCGGTCAGAATAAGAGCGTTCAACCTTCAACAGGAAAGGAAACATCTATGACGCAACGTGTTGCATTGGTTACAGGTGCCATGGGGGGAATTGGTACCGCCATCTGCCAGGAACTGGCGAAAGCCGGTCACAAGGTGGTTGCTGCCTATCATCCGGAGTTCGACAAGCCGGAGGAGTGGACCAAGGCGATGGCCGAAGCCGGCTTCAACGACTTCATCTGTGTCGCCGGCGACGTTTCCGATTACGATTCATGCGTTGCGCTGGTCGCCGAGGCCGAAGCCAAGGCGGGTCCGATCGACATCCTGGTCAACAACGCCGGCATCACCCGTGACAAGATGTTCGCCCGCATGGAGCTGGCGCAGTGGAATGCGGTGATCTCGACCAACCTCAACAGCCTCTTCAACATGACCAAGCAGGTCTCGGGCAAGATGGCGGAGCGCGGCTGGGGCCGGATCATCAACATTTCGTCGCTCAACGGCCTCAAGGGCCAGGCCGGCCAGACCAACTACTCGGCGGCCAAGGCTGGCGTCATCGGTTTCACCAAGGCTCTGGCCGCGGAAGTGGCAGCCAAGGGCGTGACGGTGAATGCGATCTGCCCAGGTTACGTCGCGACGCAGATGGTCATGGCGATCAAGCCGGAGATCCTGCAGGGAATCATCGACACGGTGCCGATGAAGCGCCTGGCGAAGCCGGAGGAGATCGGCGGTGCCTGCGTCTATCTCGCTTCGGACATCGCTGGTTTCATGACCGGTTCGACGATGAACATCTGCGGCGGTCTGTACTACCAGTAAGAGAAACTTTTTTCTCCCGCGCAGTCCAGACAGGCTCCAGATGGGGCCTGTTTTTTTTCGCTGGCGTATAATGGTGCTGCACCGCACCAAAGAACCACGTTCCCCGCACAGCGGCCCTGCCGGCAGCAGATCACGAGCCTGCCTCGTCGATCACCGGCAGCGCACGCCGCGGTTGACGGCAGAGGTGGATTGGTGGGGTGACCATCACGGTCCGGGCGCCGATGAGCGCCCGCCGAGCCATCTCTAGAAGGAGGAAGGGTCGCCATGCCCGAGCAGCCGCGACTGATCAAGAAATACCCGAACCGTCGTCTTTACGATACCAGGACCAGCGCCTACATCACCCTCAGTGATGTCAAGGATCTCGTGCTCGCCCGCGAGAGCTTCAACGTGCTGGATGCCAAGACCAGCGAGGACATCACGCGCAGCATCCTGCTGCAGATCATTCTCGAGGAGGAGGCGGCCGGTGTCCCGTTGTTCACCACCGACCTGCTGGCGCAAATGATCCGTTTCTACGGGCACGCGATGCAGGGGGTCCTCGGCAAATACCTGGAAACGAACATCAAGTCCTTCGTCGATTTCCAGAAGAAGCTGCAGGATCAATCACAGCAGCTCTACGGCGAAAGCAACAGCCAGATGCACGCAGACATGTGGTCCCAGTTCATGAACTTCCAGGGGCCGGCGATGCAGACGATGATGGCGACTTACATGGAACAGAGCCGCAAGATGTTGCACCAGATGCAGGATCAGTTGAAGACGCAGACCCGGACGCTGTTCACCAGCCTGCCGCTGCCCGGTTTCCCGGCGGACGCCGACAGCAGGCGAGAGAGCGATGTAGAGAAGTAGGCGCAGGCGCAGCCAAAGCCAGGCGCCCCAAAGCTGCCGGTCGGCTCGGCCGCGCCTGCCGGCTCGGCGATCTGCTGCCGGCTTTCCGGCCGACAGGGGAAACCGCGGGCTGCCGCTTGCGCAGCAGCCCGCCGGCGGTGCTGGCTTTGGCTACTCCGCTCCAGCCCTACTGCCGCAACAGCGCGATGAAGGTCGCCGCGATGATCGCCGAGGTGATGACGCCGCTGATGTTCGCACCGAGCGCCTGCGGCATGATGATGGCGCGGGCGTTGGCGGCGCTGGCAACCTTCTGCACGATCTTCGCCGTCGTCGGCACACAACTGACGCCGGCAATGCCGATGATCGGGTTGAACTTGCCACCCGACCAGTAGTACAGGATGTAGCCGCCGAGCAGTCCGCCGAGGGCCGAGATCGTCAGCGCCAGCATGCCGAGCAGCAGCAGCTTGAGGACGGTCGGCTCGAGCAGCGTGTTGGCTTCGCAGAGGACACCCAGCGTCAGGCCGAGGAAGAAGGTTGCGGCATACAGGAACACTTCGCTCAGCAGCTTGGTGAACGCGTCGATGCCGCTCTCGCGCACGGCGACGCCGAGGAACAGCGAGAAGAACAGCGGCGCCGCCACCGGAAACAGCAGGCACAGCAGTGTGCAGGCAACGACCGCGAAGGTCAGCTTCTGCGCCCGGCTGATCTTCGGCCCGCGATCGTCGGCCATGCTGATGCCGCGGATGTGCTCGGGTACCAGCCACTTGATCAGGTACGGGTAGGCACCATAGGTGAGGCCGAGATAGAGGTAGCCGACGACCGTGATCGGAACGAAAAGATCCTTGGCCAGAACCAGCGAGGTGAACAGCACCATCGGCCCGTCGGCGCCGCCGATCGTCGCCACCGCCGCCGCCTGACCCGAGTTCAGGCCAAGGCCGACGGCGATCGGGAAGACGGCGATCGTCCCCAGTTCGGCGAAGAGAGCGATGATCATGCTCTGGAAAGGCCGCGCCATGACGTAGCCGACATCGAGCAGGACGCCGATTCCCATGAACACCAGGCAGGCGATCAGGCCGTTGCTGAAGGTCAGCGTGTACACCGGCTGCAGCCAGTCGATCTGCATGATGTTCATCAGATCGATCGGGTCGGACAACAGCGGATCGACGAACAGCGTTCCCATCCGGTTGCCGTCGAGGAACATCACGCCGGCGTTGACCGACGACATGCCGAGACCCATCGGGATCATCAGCAGCGGCTCGAGGATGTTCTTCGAACCCAGGTAGATGAGGAGGAAACCGAGCAGCATCAGGAAGATGCGCCCGAACATGATCTTCGGTTCGGAAGCCGCCAGAGTGGCGATTCCCTGGAACAGATCGAGAAAATTGATGCCTTCCATACGCGTCAGTCCTCGCGCCGGACGCCGGCATGACAGCCGGCCGGCGCAGCGAGTTGCAGACGGCAGGAAACCGCTTCCTGCCTGTTGGCCAAGCTCAGCCGATGGTCACCAGCGGCTGCCCGCCCTCGACCGAGTCGCCGGGCGCGACGAGAACGCGCGTCACCTGGCCGCCACGGCTGGCGATGACCGGCGTCTTCATCTTCATCGCCTCGAGCACCAGCAACCGGTCACCGCTGGCTACCGTCTGGCCGACCTTGACGAGGACCTCGACGACGACGCCGCCCATGCCGGCGACCTCGTCGCCGGCGCCGGCCGCCGCCGCCGTGGTCGATGGCGCGGCGGCGGCGGCCGGCGCCGCTGTCGTGGCGCTGCCGGCTGCCGCGACAGCGGTCGTCGGAGCGGGAGCCGGCGCCGACTGGCCGGCGGTAAGTTCGAGGACGGTCACGTCGTACTCGCGTCCGTTGACCGTCACCTTGAATTTTCTGGGCATGTTCTTGCTCCTGTTATCTGCCGCCGCGGCCCGCGGGGCCCGGCAGGTGTGAGTGATGATGGGCGGCGCGTCCTTCGCTCGCCCAGCCATGGCTGGAGGGTGCAATGTGGAGGATGCGGTGCGGTCCCATGGCGGCGAAGATCGCGGCCGACAGGGCGGCGACGTCCTCGTCGGGGACCCCCGGACCAACCGGGCAGACCGTTCCGGTGGGCATCTCGACCGGTCTGGACTTTTCGGCGCGCGTGCCCAGCACCACCATCAGTTTGATCACCACTGCGACGAGCAGCGAGATGACGATGGCGATGCCGTAGACCTTCAGCGACGTGATGATTGCGGCAGTCAGCATGGTGCGGGTTCCTTTGCTCGCCGGTTACATGGGGATGTTGCCGTGCTTCTTGGCCGGCCGCAATTCGCGCTTGTCGAGCGTCTTGCGCAGCGCGAGGGCGACCATCCAGCGCGTGTCCTGCGGCTCGATGACGTCGGTGATGTAGAAGTTGCTCGCCGAGACGTACGGTGACGCGAACTCGTCGCGGTACGCCTGTGCCAGTTCGGCAGCCTTCGCCTGGCGATCCTCGGCCTGCTCGAGTTCCTTGCGGTAAAGGATCTTGACCGCAGCTTCCGCACCCATGACGGCGATCTCGGCCGTTGGCCAGGCATAGACCATGTCGGCGCCCATCTCCTGGCTGCACATTGCCAGATACGAACCGCCGTAGGCCTTGCGCAGGATGACGGTGATCTTCGGCGAGGTGCACGAGCCGTAGGCGGAGAGCATCTTGGCGCCGTGACGGATGATGCCGCCGCGTTCCTGTTCGACCCCGGGCAGGAATCCCGGCACATCGACGAGGGTCACCACCGGCACGTTGAAGATGTTGCAGGTGCGGACGAAGCGCGCCACCTTGTCGGCGGCGTTGAGGTCGAGCGCCCCGGCATTGACCATCGGCTGGTTGGCGACGAGGCCGATGACGACGCCACTGATGCGCGCGAAGCCGACGATGACGTTGCGCGCGAAGCCCGCATGCACTTCCAGCAGTTCGCCGTTGTCCACCAGACGGCGGATGACCGAATACATGTCGAGCGGTTCGGAGGGGCTGTCCGGGATGCAGTCGTTGATTCCGGGATCCTCGAGTTCCTCGATCGGCACCGAGAGGTCGTGCGGCGGATCCTCGGTATTGTTCGCCGGCAGGTAGGAGAGAATCTGCTTCACCAGCGTGATTGCGTGGCGGTCGTCCTCGGCGACGAAGTGCGCGTTGCCGCTCACCGTCGAATGCATCTCGGCGCCGCCGACCTCGGCCATCGTCGTCGCACGGCCGGTCACCGCCTTGATGACTTCCGGTCCGGTGAGGAACATGTGCGCGTTGTTGCGGGTCATGATGACGAAGTCCATCAGCGCCGGCGAGTACGCCGCGCCGCCGGCGCATGGGCCGCAGATCACCGCGATCTGCGGCACGACGCCCGAGAGCAGGACGTTGGTGTAGAAGACGTCGCCGTACCCCGAGAGGGCGTCGACGCCTTCCTGGATGCGGGCGCCGCCGGAGTCCTTGAAGGCGACCAGCGGCACCCCGGTCTTCAGCGCGTGGCGCATGATGCGCGTGATCTTGCGTGCCTGCATCTTGCCCAGCGTGCCGGCGACGACGTTGAAGTCCTGGCTGAAGGCGGCGATCTGCAGCGGTCCGACGTAGCCGTTGCCGGCGATGACGCCGTCGGCCGGCAGCGTGCGCCCGGCCAGGCCGAAGGCGGTCGCGGCGTGTGCGGCATAAAGTCCGAGTTCCTGGAAGGTGCCCTCGTCGAAGAGGGTCAGGAGCCGCTCACGGGCGGACAGCAGTCCCTTCGCGTGCAGGGCTTCCAGTTTCTCGGGGCTGACATGGTCAATCAGCTTGTCGCGCCTGGCGCGCAGCTTTTCTATCAACTCCGGTCGTATGGTCATGTGGATTCCTATCGGTGTCTGAGCCTGAACTGATTCTCATTGTTGCAGCAGTGGTCTGCTGGCGAGCTACCGGCAGCGTAGTATCCATACTTTCGCTTGTGTTGGCTAGAGGCCAGAAAAATTTTCTTGCCTGTTGCGGGAAGCGTCGGGATCGCGGCGGCGCGGCTTGGCGGGGCGGCGGCCAGCAGCGGCGCGCTGGCGGAGGGGTCATTGCCGCGGCGCAAGCGCCGTCTTGGCGTACAATGACGCGGTGCTGTGCGGGGAGCGGATGCCCGCTGCGCTGCCTGGCAAGGCGCGCGGGGCAGAAACACGAAAGCCCCGAAGAATCGGGGCTTTCGTCATCTTGCGTGATTCCTGTGGCTGGTGCCCAAGAGAGGAATCGAACCTCCACGGTGTTGCCACCACTAGGACCTGAACCTAGCGCGTCTACCAATTTCGCCACCTGGGCAATTCCAGCGAAGGCCGAATTCTATAGGAACATGAGCAGATGTCAATAATCAGCCAGTCGGCGATCCGCCGGCGTGACCCGCATCTCGAGCGCGAGCAGAAGCGCTACGAGCAACCGCTGCCCTCCCGCGAGTACGTTCTGCAGGTGCTGGCGGAGCAGGGCAGGCCGGTCGCTTTCGAGGCGTTGCGCGGCCTGCTCGACATCCAGGAGGAAGAATCCGGCGCTTTCCAGCGCCGCCTGCGGGCGATGGAGCGTGAAGGCCAGTTGTTGCGCAACCGCAAGGAGTGCTACCTGCTGCCGCAGCGTGCCAGCCTGATTGCCGGCCGGGTCGAGGGACACCCCGACGGCTACGGCTTCCTCATCCCCGACGACGGCAGCGAGGATCTGTCGCTCGAAGCGCGGCAGATGTCGAAGGTGCTGCATCGCGACCGGGCCCTGGTGCGCGTCGTCGGCGTCGACCGCCGCGGGCGCCGCGAGGGCGTCATCGTCGAAGTGCTCGAGCGAGCCAACAGCCGCGTCGTCGGCCGCGTCCTCGTCGAGCACGGCATCACGCTGGTGGTGCCCGAAGACCGGCGGATCAACCAGGACATCCTGGTCGCACCGGAAGAGGCGACCGGCGTCCGTCCCGGCGCCGTGGTGACGGTCGAGATCATCGAGCAGCCCGACCGCCACACCAAGCCGGTGGGACGGATCGTCGAGGTGCTCGGCAACTACGCCGATCCGGGAATGGAGATCGAGATCGCGCTGCGCAAGCACGCGCTGCCCTTCGAGTTCTCGCCGGCGGCGCTGGCCGAAGCCGCCAGCCTGCCTGAAGTCGTGGCGCCGGCTTCCTGGCAGGGACGAGTCGACCTGCGTTCGCTGCCACTGGTGACGATCGACGGCGCAACGGCGAAGGATTTCGACGACGCCGTCTTCGCCGAGCGGCAGCAGCATGGCTGGCGGCTGGTGGTGGCGATCGCCGATGTCAGTCACTACGTGCAACCCGCCTCGGCGCTCGATCGCGACGCGCAGGAGCGCGGCAACTCGGTCTATTTCCCGCGGCGGGTGATTCCGATGTTGCCGGAGAAGCTGTCGAACGGCCTTTGCTCGCTGAACCCCGAGGTCGACCGGCTGGCGATGGTCTGCGACATGACGATCGACGACTCGGGAGAGATCAGCGGCTACCGTTTCGACGAAGCCGTCTTCCGTTCGCATTCCCGACTGACCTACGACCAGGTGTGGGGCTGGCTGTCGCATGCCAGCGAACCGGAGAGCGCGGCGCATCGCCGCCTGCAGCCGCAACTGCAGGCACTGCACGCGCTTTACCAGGTGCTGGCCAGGGCGCGTGGCAAGCGCGGTGCGATCGACTTCGAGACCATCGAGACGATGATGCTGTTCAACGACCAGGGCAAGATCGAGAACATCGTCCCGGTCTTCCGCAACGACGCCCATCGGCTGATCGAGGAGTGCATGCTCGCCGCCAACGTCTGCGCCTCGGACTTCCTGCAGGTGCGCAAGCAGGCCTGCCTGTACCGGATCCACGAGGGCCCGACGGCCGAGAAGCTGGATGCGCTGCGCAAGTTCCTCGGCGAGTTCGGCCTCGCGCTCGGCGGCGGAGACGAGCCGTCCGCACGTGACTACGCCGACCTGCTGGCGAGCATCCAGGGTCGTCCCGACGTCCAGTTGCTGCAGACGGTGATGCTGCGCTCGCTGCGGCAGGCGGTCTACAGCCCGGACAACGTCGGCCATTTCGGCCTCGCCTATGAGCACTACACGCATTTCACCTCGCCGATCCGTCGCTACCCCGATCTGCTCGTGCACCGCTCGATCAAGGCGGCGCTCGCCGGCCGATCGTACACGCCGGGCAAGTGGCAGGAAATCGGCGTGCACTGCTCGCTGACCGAGCGCCGCGCCGACGAAGCGACGCGCGACGTCAGCAACTGGCTCAAGTGCTACTACATGCGTGAGCGGATCGGCGAGACCTTCGCCGGAACGATCGCCGCCGTCGTTCCCTTTGGCATCTTCGTTGCCCTCGACGAGGTTTACGTCGAAGGCCTGGTGCATGTTTCGGAACTGGGCGACGAGTACTTCCAGTTCGACGCCACGCGTCACCAGATGCTCGGTGAACGCAGTGGCAGGCGCCATCGCCTCGGCGACCGCCTGGTCGTGCGGCTGGTGCGCGCCGACCTCGAGACCGGGCGCATCGATTTCGTACTCGGCGAGCCATCGCCGGCCGCCGCACCGGCTGCTGCCGGTTCGCCATCCGGCAAGCCGGGGGGCAGCACCTGACGATGGGCGACGCGCTCAGCCGCCGCAACTTCCTGCGCGGCCGTTTCGCCGCCCGCGTGCCGGTGCTGCGGCCGCCGTGGGCGGTCGCCGAGGCGGACTTTGCGCACTTGTGCACCCGCTGCGGCGACTGCACTGCCGCGTGTCCGACGCGCATCATCGTCGCTGGCGACGGTGGCTACCCGACGCTCGACTTCGCTCGCGGCGAGTGCAGCTTCTGCACCGCCTGCGTTGCCGCCTGTCCCAGCGGTGCCTTGCAGCAGCAGGCGGAACAGCCGCCGTGGTCGCTGCGGGCGACGATCGGCGATTCCTGCCTTGCCCGGCGGCGGGTCGAATGCCGCGTCTGTGGCGATCTCTGCGCGGCGGCGGCGATCCGCTTCGTGCCGCAAAGGGGGGGCACTTCTCTGCCGCTGCTCGACGCGGTGCGCTGTACCGGCTGCGGCGCCTGCGTTGCCCCTTGTCCGGTGCGGGCGATCGTCGTTGCCGAGGTGGCCGATGCCTGCTGAGCGGCTCTGGCCCATGGTTGGCGGCTGCCGACTGCCGAGACGCCGCCGGCTTCCCGCAGTACCGGCTTGCGGTGGCTGCCGCGTGTCGCCAGACGCCGGCGCGTGCGCCGGTGCGGCATCCCGCCCGCTGTTGCGATGAGCCAGGACCGTCACGAGGCGGCGAGCGGGCCGGTCGACGCAGCGGCCGACGCCGCGGCGCGTCTGTTGCGGGTGGTGAGCCTGCTGGTCGAGGAGACGCGGCCGGGGCGTGCCGGCCGGGTCGGCCTGCACAGCCACCTCGAACGGGATCTCGGGCTCGACAGCCTGGCGCGCGTCGAACTCCTGTTGCGCGTCGGCAGCGAATTCGGCCGCTCGCTGCCCGAGGCTGCACTCAGCGAAGCCGAAACGCCGGCGGATCTGCTGCGCCTGATCGACCGCGCCGGCACTGCGACGCTGCGCGCGGCAGCCGTCGACCTGGCGCCGACCGGCGGGCCGGTCAGTCTCCCCGAGCAGGCACGGACGCTGGTCGAGGTCCTCGAGTGGCATGCCGAGCGACAGCCGGAGCGGCGGCACGTGCTGTTGTACGGCGACATCGACGCCGCCACCGGCGAGCCGCGCTGCGAGCCACTTTCCTATGGCGAGCTGCTCGCCGAGGCGCGCCGCGTCGCCACCGCGCTGGTGTCGCGCGGTCTGCTGCCGCGGCAGGCGGTGGCGCTGATGCTGCCGACCGGCCGCGACTACCTCACCTGCTTCTTCGGTGTCATGATCGCCGGCGGCATCCCGGTGCCGATCTATCCGCCGGCGCGGCTGGCGCAGATCGAGGACCACCTGCAGCGGCACGCGCGCATCCTCGCCAATGCCGAAGCCGTGTTCATCATCACCGTGCCGCAGGCGAAGGGCGTCGCCGCGCTGCTGCGCGCCGAAGCGCCGATGCTGAGCGAAGTCCTGACGCCCGACGAACTGTCGGCGGTGGCGATGCCGCTGCTCCATCGGCCGGCAGCGACCGACACCGCCTTCCTGCAGTACACCTCGGGCAGTACCGGCGACCCGAAGGGAGTCGTTCTCAGCCACGCCAACCTGCTCGCCAACCTGCGGGCGATGGGCGAGGCCGTCGCCGTGACCAGTGACGATGTCTTCGTCTCCTGGCTGCCGCTCTATCACGACATGGGACTCATCGGTGCCTGGTTCGGCTCGCTCTACTTCGGCATGCTGCTCGTCCTGATGTCGCCGCTGGCCTTCCTGTCGCGACCGGTGCGCTGGTTGCGGATGATCGCGCAGCATCGGGGCACGCTGTCGCCGGCACCCAACTTCGCCTATGACCTGTGCGCGCGCAAGCTGGCCGACGCCGACCTTGCCGGTCTCGACCTCGGCTCGTGGCGGCTGGCGCTGAACGGCGCCGAACCGGTGAGTCCGGCGACGCTGCAGGCCTTTGCCGATCGTTTCGCCCCCTACGGACTGCGGCGCACGGCGATCACGCCGGTCTATGGGCTCGCCGAGTGTTCGGTCGGTCTCGCCTTCCCGCCGCTCGGGCGCGGGCCGCGAATCGACGTCATCGATCGTGCCGCACTGCTGCAGCGCAGGCTCGCCGTGCCGGCCGCTGCCGCTGCCACCGACGTCATGCGCGTGCCCGCCTGTGGTCGCCCGTTGCCGCGGCACGAGATCCGCATCGTCGGCGAGGACGGCGGCGAGTTGCCCGACCGGCATGTCGGCGGGCTGCAATTTCGTGGTCCGTCGGCGACCGCCGGCTACCACCGCAATCCGGCGGCGACGCAGGCGCTGTTCCGTGATGGCTGGCTGGATTCCGGTGATTTCGCCTATACCGTCGACGGCGAGATCTACCTCACCGGGCGCGTCAAGGACGTGATCATCCGCGGCGGCCGCAACCTCTATCCCTACGAACTCGAGCAGGCGGTCGGCAACCTGCCGGGAGTGCGCCGCGGCTGCGTCGCGGTGTTCGCCAGCAACGACCCGGTCAACGCCACCGAGCGTCTGGTCGTCGTCGCCGAGACGCGCGAGGAGGATCCGCAGCGGCGCGAGGAACTGCGGCAGCAGATCAACGAAGCGGCGGTGGCGGCGATCGGCCTGCCGGCCGACGAGGTCGTGCTGGCGCCGCCGAACTCGGTGCTCAAGACCTCGAGCGGCAAGATCCGCCGCAACGCCTCGCGCGAGGCCTATGAAAGCGGGCTGCTCGGTGTCGCCGGTGCCAGCGCCCGGCGGCAACTCGTGCGTCTGGCGATCGCCGGCGGGCAGGCTCGGGCGGCCGACGCCGGGCGGCGATTCAGCAGGCGCGCCTACGGCGCCTGGTGCTGGACGGTCTTCCTGCTGCTCGGGCTGCCGGTGATGGCACTGGTGATCGCCCTGCGCTCGCCGTCAGCGGGCCGGCGCATCGTCCATCACGCGGCGCGCATCTTCCTGCGCCTCGCCGGCATGCCGGTGCCCGCGGTCGCCGCCGACGCCCTGCCCGCCGCGCCGCACCTGCTTCTGGTCAACCACTGCAGCTATCTCGACTCACTCGTCCTCTTTGCCGCGCTGCCGCCGGCCGCTGCCTACAGTTTCGTCGCCAAGCGCGAGTTCGTCGCGCAGCCGCTGATCCACGCCTTCCTGCGCGCGCTCGGGACGCTCTTCGTCGAACGTTTCGACGCCTCGAAGAGCGTCGAGGACGTCGACGAGATCATCGCCGCGCTGGCGCGCGGGCAGCGGGTGCTCGTCTTTCCCGAAGGCACCTTCTCGCGCGAGGCCGGGCTCAAGCCGTTCCGCATGGGTGCCTTCGTTGCCGCCGTGCGGGCCGGCGTGCCGGTTCTGGTCGGTGGCCTGCGCGGTACGCGCAGCGTCCTGCGCGACCGCAGTTGGATGCCGCGCCGCGGTCCGCTCGCCTGCGAAACCGGAGCGTTGCTGCCGCCGGATGGCGACGACTGGGCGGCAGCGGTGCGGCTGCGCGACGCCAGCCGCCGGGCGATGCTGCCGCTTTGCGGCGAGCACGACCTCGAGGCCTGAGATTCTGCCGTCCACCCGCTCTGGTGACGCCAGCATCGGTGCGGTGTGGCGCCGGCTGCAGTCCCGCCGGCGCCACACCGCACGCGATCAGTTCTTCCTGACGACCTTCTTGACTGCGTCGCCCTTGAAGGTGTTGTCGACCAGCGGCGGGGCATCCACCTGCGGCACGTGGCACTGCACGCAGTTGTAGCGGCCACCGGTGGCATCGGCATGCTTCTTGCCATCGCGGTCGATGAAGTGGCTGTCGCCCATCTTCGGCGCGTTCTTCTTCTTGAAAGTGGCGGCCGAGTGGCAGTCCAGGCACTGGTTGCCTTCGAGGTTGATCTCGTCGAAGTTCTCGACGGCGTGCGGAATGACCGGCGGCTGCGTGCTGAAGGTGCGCGCGACCGGTGCTTCGGTGCCGGGCCGCTTGCCGACGTAGGTCTTCACCTCCGGCGCCTGGTCGGGGGTGGCGACGTCGGCACCGCGCATCGAACTGGCGCCGTCGGCAGCAAACGCCAGCGATGTCAGGCAGCTCGCGGCAAGGGCCAGGATGAGTTTCAGTGACTGGTTCATGGTTGGCGTTTCCTCCACTTCAAAGGATGGTTGCAGGCATTGCGAGGGATCGGCATGCGGGCTCTGCTGGCGGTCATTCCCCGGCTTTCAGGGTGCGGCGGTCGGCGACGGCGCTGCCGGCTGCACGCCGTCGTCGGGGTGATTGTTGAAGCGCAGTCCGAAAGCGAAGACGTCCTTCGAGCAGACATCGATGCAGCGCCCGCAATTGGTGCAGTTGGCGGCGAGGATCACCGGCCCGATCCCCTTGCCGGCGCCCTTCAGCGCCGGGCGGATGACCTGTGGCTCCGGGCAGACCTCGAAACAGTCCATGCAGTCATTGCACGCGGCGCGCTTGGCTGCCGTCACGCGCAGTGGGCTCCACTTGCCGGGCAGGCTGTAGAAGGCGCCGACCGGACAGAGGTGGCCACACCAGCCACGGCTCATGACGAAGAGGTCGAAGACGAAGACCGCCAGGGCCAGCATCCAGGCGGCACCGAGACCGAAAATCAGGCCGCGCTGCAGCATCGACACCGGATTGACCAGCTCCCAGGCGATGCTGCCGCTGAGCGCGGCGAGCAGCAGCGTCATCGCCAGGATCCAGTAGCGGGTGCTGCGCGCGACGTGCGCACTGCCGCGGATGCCGAGGCGGTCGCGCAGCCAGCCGGCGAGGTCGGTGACGGCGTTCAGCGGGCAGACCCAGGAGCAGTAGACGCGGCCGCCGACGAGAAGATAGAAGATGAGGACGATCGCCGCTCCGATCAGCCCGAGTCTTTCCGGCCGGTGGCCGGCGAGCAGGGACTGCAGCAGCACGTAGGGGTCGGTCAACGGCAGCGTGTCGAGCGTCAGGCTGTAGGCGAGATTGCCCTTGACGATCCAGATTCCCGCCAGCGGACCGAGGAGGAAGAGCGCGAGAATCGCCAGCTGGCAGAAACGCCGCGCCAGCAGCCATCGGTGTGCCGCCAGCCAGCCCTTTTCGGCAACCGCTTCGGCACCGGCGCGGCGGCTGTTCATCGTCCGGCCTCCAGCGGTAGTGACTTGGCGCCGGCACCCCTGACCGCCGTCGTCGCGCCACCGCCGCCCGTCGGCGCCGCGCCACCGAGGCCGGGCGGCAGGCTGGGAACGACCTGCGCATCGCCACTGCCCGGAATTCCCGGCGGCAGCCGCTCGCTGCCGGGGTCGAAGTGTCCCTCGAGCTTCATTCCTTCGGGCATGCGGTCGGGCAGGTCGACGATGCCGCGTTCCTCGACCAGCGAGTGGCCGCCGGCCTTCTTCTTCTCCTCCCAGCCGAGGCGGTAGTGCTCGCCGAGCGATCCCCTGACCAACGGCGCCGGCAGCACCTTGATCGACGCCTCTTCGGTGACGCAGGCGTTCTCGCACTTGCCGCAGCCGGTGCAGTGTTCCGAATGCACCGTCGGAATGAACATCGTGTGTCGTCCGGTGCGTGTGTTCGGTCGCAGTTCGAGGGTGATTGCCTTGTCGATCACCGGGCAGACGCGGTAGCAGACATCGCAGCGCAGGCCGAGGAAGTTGAGGCAGGTCTCCTGGTCGGAGAGGATCGCGAGCCCCATTCGCGACTGGTTGATGTCGGTCAGGGAATGGTCGAGGGCGCCGGTCGGACAGGCCTTGACGCAGGGAATGTCCTCGCACATCTCGCACGGCCCGCTACGCGCGGTGAAATGGGGCGTGCCGCTGGCGACCGGCGATTCCGGCCTCGCCAGTTGGAGAATGTGATAGGGACAGTCGCGGACGCACATACCGCAGCGGATGCAGGCGCCGAGAAAGTCTTCTTCGGCGCCGGCGCCCGGCGGACGGATCGCCAGCGGCGGTCGCGCCAGCGCGTTGCGCTGGTAGCCGGCGAGGCCAAGACCGAGGATGCCGACGCCGCAGAGCAGCCGCGCCGAGTCGAAGACGAATTGGCGTCGCGCCGGCGACCGCGCGCTGGCGCTGCCGGATGCGCTCGCCGTGCGTTGACGGGGCTGCTCGGAGGCCTTGGACATGGGGGTATGGGATGCCTAACCGTGACGGTTGCGCCGGCGCTTCACGAAAACCCGGCAGCCGCTGGGCGGGCAATGTTCCGCCCGCCCCGGCACTCCCTGATTGTTCCGCTGTCGCCGTTGTTGCCCGCAGTCGCTCAGGCCTTGACCACCTTGCACGCGCACTTCTTGAAGTCGGTTTCCTTCGAGATCGGGCAGGTGGCATCGAGCGTCAGCTTGTTCACCAGCCGGTGCTCGTCGAAGAAGGGAACGAACACCAGCCCGACCGGCGGCTTGTTGCGCCCGCGCGTTTCCACCCGCACCTGGATCTCGCCGCGGCGCGTGCTCAGCTTGACGATGTCACCGCGCTGCAGACTGCGCTTCTTGGCGTCGTCCGGATGCATGTACAGCCAGGCATCGGGCATCGCCTTGTACAGCTCGGGAATGCGGCGGGTCATCGACCCGGTGTGCCAGTGCTCGAGCACGCGGCCGGTGCACAGCCAGAGGTCGTAGTCCCTGTCGGGCATTTCGGCCGCCGGCTGGTAGGGCAGGGCGAAGATCACCGCCTTGCCGTCGGCGTGGCCGTAGAACTTGACGCCCTCTCCCTTCTTGACGTAGGGATCGTAACCCTCGCGGAAGCGCCACAGCGTCTCCTTGTTGTCTACCACCGGCCAGCGCAGGCCGCGCGCCTTGTGGTAGACGTCGAAGGCGGCGAGGTCGTGCGCGTGACCGCGACCAAAGGCGGCGTACTCCTCGAACAGCCCCTTCTGCACGTAGAAGCCGAGCGCCTTCGATTCGTCGTTGTCGAAGCCCTTGTAGGTCTGGTTGAGCGGGAACCGGTCGGCCTGGCCATTGGCGAAAAGCACCTGGTACAGCGTCTTGCCCTTGTATTCCGGATTCTTCTCGAGCAGGGCAGCCGGCCACACCTCGTCGGTCGTGAAGCGCTTCGAGAACTCGATGTACTGCCAGAGGTCCGAGCGAGCCTGGCCGGGCGCCTTGACCTGCTGCCGCCAGAACTGCGTGCGGCGCTCGGCGTTGCCAAAGGCGCCTTCCTTCTCCATCCACATCGCCGACGGCAGGATCAGGTCGGCCGACATCGCCGAGACCGTCGGGTAGGCGTCGGAGACGACGATGAAGTTGTCCGGGTTGCGCCAGCCGGGGAAGATCTCGTCATTGACGTTCGGACCGGCCTGCATGTTGTTGGTCGTCGTCGTCCAGTAGAAGTTGATCTTGCCATCCTTGAGCAGGCGGCTCTGGGCGACGGCGTGGGCGCCGATCCAGTCGGGGATCGTTCCCGCCGGCAGCTTCCACAGCTTCTCCGACATCTCGCGATGCTTCGGATTGGTCACCACCATGTCGGCCGGCAGGCGGTGCGAGAAGGTGCCGACCTCACGTGCGGTGCCGCAGGCGGAGGGTTGGCCGGTGAGCGAGAAGGGGCTGTTGCCGGGTTCCGAGATCTTGCCGACCAGCAGGTGCACGTTGTACACCATGTTGTTGACCCAGGTGCCGCGCGTGTGCTGGTTGAAGCCCATCGTCCAGAACGAGGTGACCTTGATCTTCGGGTCGGCGTAGGCCTTCGCCAGTGCCTCGAGCTTGTCTTTCGGCACGCCCGAGATCTCGTGCGCCCGGTCGAGCGTGTACTCGGCGACGAAGGCCTTGAACTCGTCGAAACTCATCGGGCTGGCGTTGTTCGGGTTGCCTTTCGGCTTGCTGTCATCGCCCGGATAGCCGTTGTTCATCGCCACCTTCTCGAGCGGGTGGTTCGCCCGCAGGCCATAGCCGATGTCGGTGACGCCCTTCTTGAAGTTGACGTTGCGGGCGACGAACTCCTGGTTCACCGCGTTGTTCTGGATGATGTAGTTGCAGATGTAGTTGAGGATCGCGAGGTCGCTCTGCGGCTTGAAGATCAGTTCGTTGTCGGCGAGTTCGGTCGAGCGGTGGCCGAAGGTCGACAGGACGTGAATCTTGACGTCCTTGCCGGTCAGGCGGCGATCGGTGACGCGTGACCAGAGGATCGGGTGCATCTCCGCCATATTCGCACCCCAGAGCACGAACGCGTCGGCGTGTTCGATGTCGTCGTAGCAGCCCATCGGTTCGTCGATGCCGAAGGTGCGCATGAAGCCGGCGACCGCCGACGCCATGCAGTGGCGCGCGTTGGGGTCGATGTTGTTGCTCAGGAGGCCGGCCTTCATCAGCTTGGCGGCCGCGTAGCCCTCCCAGATGGTCCATTGGCCGGAGCCGAACATGGCGATGTTGCGCGGGCCGCCCTTCTTCAGTGCCGCCTTGCACTTCTCGGTCATGATGTCGAAGGCCTGATCCCACGAGATCGGCGCGAACTCGCCGTTCTTGTCGAACCTGCCGTCCTTCATGCGCAGCAGCGGCGTCGTCAGGCGATCCTTGCCATACTGGACCTTCGACAGGAAGTAACCCTTGATGCAGTTCAGTCCCTTGTTGACCGGCGCATCCGGGTCGCCCTGCGTGGCGACGATCCGTCCTTCCTTCGTGCCGACGAGAACGCCGCAGCCGGTGCCGCAGTAGCGGCAGGCGCCCTTGTCCCAGCGCACGCCGTCATCCTTCTTCGCCGCTGCCGCCTGCGCCAGACCGGGAACGCTGATGCCGGCGACGCTGGCAGCGGCGGCAACCGCCTGGCTCTTGATAAAGTCACGACGTGTCAAGGTCACTTTCATTTCATGCTTCCTTATCAGGATCGGGTTCGAACTGGTGATAGACCATCGACGCCGAGAGCACTCCCGGCTGCTGGTTGATCAGGGTGAAGAGTTCGCTGCTGCGCTGCAGCGAATCGGTCTCGATGGTGACGATGAGGCGACCTTCTTCGGTCGCGGCGTGCACCTCGACGCCGGCGAGCGCCGACAGCGCTGCCTGCACCTCGGGCAGTGCCCGCGGGACGGCGTGGACCAGCACGCTGGAGATGTTCATGAAGGCAAGTCGCTCCGCATCGCAAGCGCTCCGGTCAGCGCGCGGCACCATGCCGCAGGCGGCTTTCCGATCTTGCGTCTGGCGCACACTCTATGCCTGCCGCGATGGCTTTTTCTTGATCCGGATCAAGATCGAAAAAAGTTTCCGCAGTGCAGCAAAAATGCCGCCGACCGCCGCTTGCCGCCTCCTGGCGAAGCCCTTTCCGGGGGGCTCAGATGGCCTGCAGCTCGCGCTGGTAGCGCTGCCAGTTGTCCACGTAATGCGCTGCGCTGAGGCGGATGCGGGCGACCTGTTCGGCGTCGAGCTGGCGCACCACCTTGCCCGGCGAGCCGACGATCAGCGAATGGTCGGGAAAGACCTTGCCTTCGGGAATCAGCGTGTTGGCGCCGACGATGCAGCCCTCGCCGATCACTGCCCGGTTGAGCAGCACCGAGCCGATGCCGATCAGCGAGCCATCGCCGATCGTGCAGCCATGCAGCATCACCAGGTGGCCGACGGTCACCTCGCGGCCGATCGTCAGCGGCACACCCTCGTCGGTGTGCAGCACGCAATGGTCCTGGATGTTGCTGTCCTCGCCGATGCTGATCGGATCGTTGTCGCCGCGCAGCGTCGCGTTCCACCAGATCGACGCGTTCTTCGCCAGACGCACGTCGCCGATGACGATCGCGTTGGGGGCGACCCAGCTTTGCGGGTCGAGCTGCGGGCGGCGGCTGCCGAGAAGGTAGATGGGCATGGGAGTGGACTCGCTGTGGTTGGGACGGCCAGATTGTAGCCTGCGTTGCCCTCGCCGCGGCTACTGGTGGCGCAGCGCCTCGATCGGGTCGAGGGCGGCGGCGCGGTGCGCCGGATAGTAGCCGAAGAAGATGCCGATGCCGGCGGCGACGGCAAAGGCAACGAGCACCGACGTGCCCGAGATGACGATCACCATGTCGGTCAGCGCGTTCGTCAGCAGTGCGCCGCCGATTCCCATGAGGAGCCCGATCAGGCAGCCGGCGACCGAGATCATCAGCGCCTCGAACAGGAACTGTGCCAGGATGTCGCGCTGGCGGGCGCCGATCGCCATGCGGATACCGATCTCGCGCGTCCGCTCGGTGACCGAGACGAGCATGATGTTCATGATGCCGATGCCGCCGACGAGCAGCGACACGGACGCGATCGCTCCCAGCAGCAGCGACATGACACGCGTCGTCTCGGCCGCCGAGTCGGCGGCGGCCGCCAGGTTGCGCAGGTAGAAGTCGTTGTCCTGCCCCTCGCGCAGCCGGTGACGCTGGCGCAGCAGCGCAACCATGCTCGCCTCGACCGCCGGCATCGCTTCGGCGGACGTCGCCTGCACCATGATCATCCGCACCGATCCCGGAAACGGGTTGCCGAAGACCTTGCGCTGCGCGGTCGTCAGCGGAATGATCAGCGTGTCGTCCTGGTCGCGGCCGTCGAGGTTCTGCCCCTTCCGGGCGAGCACGCCGATGATCACGAAGGGGTTCTGGCGGATGCGCACCGTCTTTCCGAGCGGGTCGTCATTCGGGAACAGGTTGTCGGCCGCCGTCTGGCCGATCAGCGCCACGCGCGTCGCCGCGCGCACGTCGGAATCGCCGAACGGATAGCCGCTCTGCAGCGTCCATGCGCGGGCATCGAGGTACGGCGGTGTCGTGCCGACGACCGTCGCGCTCCAGTTGTTCGGGCCGTGCACCAGTTGCTGCGTTCCCTGCTGTACCGGCGCCACGTTGGCGACGCCGTCGAGTTCGGTGATCGCCTCGGCGTCGCCGATCGTCAGCGTCGGGCCGCCGCCGCTGCCGCTGCGCAGCCCGCCGGCGCTCGTCGAGCCGGCGATGACGATGTACAGGTTGCTGCCCATCGTGCTGATCGTCTGTGCCACCGAGTACTGCGCACCCTGGCCGATGGCCAGCATCAGCACCACCGAGCCGACGCCGATCACCATGCCGAGCATCGTCAGGCCGCTGCGCAGACGGTTGGCACCCATCGCCTGCCAGGCTTCGCCGAGCATCGCCTTCAGCATGGCGTTTCCGACCGCGTCGGCTCGTCGCTGACCAGCAGCCCATCGCGAAAGCGCACCTGACGCGCGGCACAGGCGGCGATGTCCGCTTCATGCGTGACGAGGACGATGCTGATCCCCTGCCGGTTGAGGTCGGCGAAGAGGCCCATGATCTCGGCGCTGGTGTGGCTGTCGAGGTTGCCCGTCGGTTCGTCGGCGAGGATCAGCTGCGGCGAATTGACCAGCGCGCGGGCGATCGCCACCCGCTGCTGCTGGCCGCCCGAGATCTGGTTCGGCCGCGCGCCGGCGTAGTCGGCGAGGCCGACCCGCGCCAGCTCGCTGCGCGCCCGCTGCCGCCGTTCGTCGCGGCGACAGCCGGAATAGACCAGCGGCAGGGCGACATTGTCCTCGAGGCTCATGCGCGGCAACAGGTTGAAACCCTGGAAGACGAAACCGATGCAGCGGTTGCGCAGGGCCGCGAGTTCATCCCGGGCGAGGTGGGCGACGTTGCGCCCGACGAGAAAGTAGTCGCCGCTGCTCGGCGTGTCGAGGCAACCGAGCAGGTTCATGAAGGTCGACTTGCCCGACCCGGAGGGTCCCATGATGGCGACGAACTCGCCGCCGGTGATGCACAGGTCGACCCCCTTCAACGCCGGGAATGAACCGGCAGCGGTCAAGTATGACTTGCCCAGCCCGACCGTCCGGATGACCGCCTCGGGCATCAGAACAGGCGCATCCCGACGCTGCTCGGCTTGCCGCCCGGCGCCGCGACATTCTCGCCGACGACCACCGTGTCGCCGACCTTCAGCTCGCCGCCGACGACCTCGGTGTTGCGGTTGTCGGTGATGCCGAGCTGCACGCTGACCGGCTTCAGCTCGCCCTGCTCGACGCGATAGACAGTGCCGCTGCCGGTGGCGTCGCGCCTGCGCCCGGCGCCCTCGCCGGGCGGCCGCCCGCCGCCGGCGGCTGCTGCCGGCGGCGGGCGGCCGCCGTTGCCATCGGCCGGCTTGAAGCGCAGCGCGGCGTTCGGCACCAGCAGCGCGTCGTGCCGGCTGGCGACGCCGATGCTGACGTAGGCGGTCATCCCCGGCAGCAGGATATGTTCCGGATTCGACAGCGAGACGCGCACGTTGTAGGTAACGACGTTCTGCTGCGTCGTCGGGTTGAGCCGGATCTGCTGCACCTCGCCCTGGAAACTGCGATTGGGAAAGGCGTCGACGGTGAAGCGCACCTTCTGGCCCTCGCGAATCTTGCCGATGTCGGCCTCGGCGAAACTCGAGTCGATGCGCATCTCCGACAGATCCTGCGCGATCTTGATCAGCGTCGGCGTCTGCAGGCTGGCGGCGACCGTCTGCCCGAGGTCGACGACGCGATCGACGACGACGCCCGAAACCGGCGAGCGGATCGTCGTGTAGTGCAGGTTGACCTCGTCCTTTTCGGCCGCTGCCCTCGCCTGCGCCAGTTGCGCCTCGCTCGAGCGGCGCGCCTGGACGGCCTGCTCGAGTTCCTGCCGCGAGACATACTCCTGCTTGAAGAGCGCCTGCATGCGGGCCTCGTTGGCCCGCGCCAGGTCCACCGCGGCGGCGACATTGACCACGTTCGCCGCCGACTGGCGGGCCTGCGCGGCGAGCAGGCGGTCGTCGAGTTCGAGCAGTGCCTGCCCCTTCTCGACCTTGTCGTTGAAGTCTACGTAGAGCCTGGTGACGGTACCGGAGACCTGGGTTCCGACGTTGACCAGGACGATCGGATTCAGCGTGCCATTCGCCGATACCGTCTGCGTGACGTCGCCACGCTCGATCGTCTGCAGCTTGTAGCGCTGCTCGAGCGATTCGCCGCTGCTCTGGCGATACCACCAGAAGGCACCGGCGGCGAGCGCGCCGGCGACGACGATCAGCAGGGACTTGCGGGCGGAGATCTTCATCGGGGGTCCTGCAGGCTGCGGGTCGATGACAGCACTTGGCCGTCGAGGGCGCCGAGCGCGCGTGCCAGCGTGGCGCGCGAGACATGCCAGTCGAGCGCCGCCTGCACGCGCTGCAGGCGGGCGTTGGCGAGCGCGCTCTGCGCGTTGAGAACGTCGAGTATGTTGCCGACGCCGGCCTTGTAGCGGCCGAGGGCGACGCGCTCCGAGTGTTCGGCGCTGGCCAGCAGGTCGGCGCTGGTGCGCAGCGTCTGCGTCGCGGTGTTCAGGCTCTGCCAGGCTTCCCACACTTCCAGCGCCACCTGCTGCCGCACGTTGTCGCGCCGCGCGGCGGCGACGTCGCTGCGCGCCTGCGCGGCGCGCACGTTGTAGGTGGTGTTGAAGCCGGAGAAGAGCGGCAGGTCGAGCGTCAGGCCGATCGCGCTGGCGTTCGCCGAGACGCCGCCGATGTTCTCCCACCGCGGACCGGCGCCGAGCGAGAGGGTCGGCAGGCCGCTGGCGCGGGCGTAGTCGATTCCCGCCTCGGCGGCGCGGTACTCGGCTTCGGCCGCCTTCAACTCGGGTCGCCGCAGGCGCGCCTCGCCGATCAGCGCCGCGACGTCGTCGCTGAAACGCTCGTCGGGTCGCGCCGATGGCGGATCGTCGAGACGCAGCGGCTGGTTGGCGTCGAGTCCCATGACGTTGGCCAGGCGCCCGAGGGTGTTTTCACGCACGCCCTCGGCGCGGATGCGGGTCAGCGTCGCCTGCGACCACGCCGTCTGCGCCTGCAGCCGGTCGGCCGGGGTGCCGGTGCCGACCCGGTAACGAACCTCGGCGGCGTTGAGGCTCTCGCGGCTGGCTTTTTCCGACTCGACGGCCGCGGCCACCGCCGCCCGCGCCGCCTGCGCATTGAAGTAGGCCTGCATGGCGTTGAGGAAGACCGTCTGCACGCTCGCGTCGAGCGTCGAGGTGGCGGCGCTC
Organism: Candidatus Accumulibacter conexus; assembly: GCA_017592775.1. Lineage (GTDB taxonomy): Bacteria > Pseudomonadota > Gammaproteobacteria > Burkholderiales > Rhodocyclaceae > Accumulibacter > Accumulibacter conexus. Next base: position 52,325 of record JAGFNJ010000016.1, read on the forward strand.
ATCAGTTGCCGGGCGACCTCGAGGTTGGCCGAGCGGGCGCGGAAGTCGAACAGCAGCCACGACAGCGTCAGCGAGCCGTTGCGCTGGCTGGCACTGCGCGAGTCGGCGCGGATGCGGCTGGCGCTGGCGCGGCCGTCGAGGGTCGGCAGGAAGTCGGCCTGCGCCAAGCCGACATCGGCCGCCTGTACGCGCGCCGCGGACCACACCTCGCGCGTCGTCGGGTTGCGGCACAGCGCCAGGTCGACCACCTCGACGATGCCGTAACGAGCATCGGCCGCCGGTACCTGGCACGGCAGGATGCCGTCGTCGATGCGCAGCGCCGGCCGCTCCGGCGTGATGTCGCGGGTGGCGAACGGGTCGCCGAGGTCGAAGGCCGGCACCTCGGCGCTCAGGAGCACGAGCATGCCGGCGACGACGACGAGGCGGCGGTGAGCGACGGCGGTGGAGCGGGCGACGGTCGCCGGTTGCGGAAAGGGGAGAAGGCTCATCGGACGCTAGTATAGCCAGTCCGGGGCCGATTCCGCCTCCCCGCCAGCCGCCCTCTGCCATCCCGCGCCGTTGCCAAATGTTTCAGGGCGCCGCGCCTGTGCCGCGCCGGCGGGCGATTTGACGGCTGGTGCGACTTGCGGGGATACTGCGACCTGCTGTCCGACCTCTGTCCAACGCTGCTCCACGTCCACCGGCGAGCAGCCTTTCCGGCGCATACCGCTTGTCGCTCACTGCACCCACCACCAGCCCATGGTATGTTTGCTTCTGCAAGCCCAGACGCGAGAGTTTCGCGCTGCGCAAGCTCGAGGAGCAGGGCTACGAAGTCTTCCTGCCGCTGCTGACGCAGTGGGAGAAGGCCAGGGACGGCTGGCAGAAGAAGCAGCAGGTGATGTTTCCGCGCTACTGCTTCCTGCGCTGCGGCCGCCCCGGGCAGAGCATCGCGCCGATTCGCAGCACGCCCGGGATCAGCGGTCTGGTGACCTTCGGCAACCTTCCCGCGACCCTCGACGAAGCGACCCTCGAAGCACTCCGTTCGCTCGTCGAGAAACAGGCGCGTGCCGTCGATGCGGGGGCTACGCCGTTTCGCTCCGGCGACCCGGTCGCCATCGCCGACGGGCCGCTGAAGGGAATGTCCGGCATCGTTTCGGCGGTCGCCGCCGAGCGCGTCACCGTCATGCTCAGCCTGCTCGGGCGCGAAAAGCCGGTGGCGGTGCCGGCTGCCCACCTGACACTGGCGTGATATAGTCCCGCGCCGGATTCGCAGGGTAAGCGCACAATGGGCGCCCTGACAGACTCCAACTTGACCTTGAGGAGAAGAACCGGCATGACCGTGCAGAGAAAGATTGCCCTGATCACCGGCGTGACCGGCCAGGATGGCGCCTACCTGGCCGAACTGCTGTTGGCCAAGGGCTACGAGGTCCATGGCATCAAGCGCCGCAGCTCGCTGTTCAACACCGACCGCATCGACCACCTGTACCAGGATCCGCACGAGCAGGACCGCCGCTTCATCCTCCACCATGGTGACCTGACCGACTCGACGAGCCTGATCCGCATCATCCAGCAGGTGCAGCCGGACGAGATCTACAATCTCGCGGCGCAGAGCCACGTCGCCGTCAGCTTCGAGGAGCCGGAGTACACCGCCAACGCGGACGGCATCGGCGCGCTGCGCATGCTTGAGGCGATCCGCATCCTCGGTCTGGAGAAGAAGACCCGCTTCTACCAGGCGAGCACCTCGGAACTCTACGGCCTCGTTCAGGAAATACCGCAGAAGGAGACGACGCCGTTCTACCCGCGCAGTCCGTATGCGGTCGCCAAGCTCTACGCCTACTGGATCACCGTCAACTACCGCGAAGCCTACGGCATCTATGCCTGCAACGGCATCCTCTTCAATCACGAAAGCCCGGTGCGCGGCGAGACCTTCGTCACGCGCAAGATCACCCGTGCCGTCGCCCGCATCGCACTTGGCCTGCAGGACTGCCTTTACCTCGGCAACCTGAGTGCCCTGCGCGACTGGGGCCACGCCCGCGACTACGTCGAGATGCAGTGGCTGATGCTGCAGCAGGACCATCCAGAGGATTTCGTCATCGCCACCGGCGTGCAGTACAGCGTCCGCCAGTTCGTCGAGTTCGCGGCTGCCGAACTCGGGATCGGTGTCCGCTTCGAGGGCGAGGGCGTCGATGAGGTGGGCATCGTCAGCCGCGTCGAGGGTACCCGCGCCAAGGTCAAGCCGGGCGACGTCATCGTCCGTGTCGACCCACGCTACTTCCGGCCGACCGAAGTCGAGACGCTGCTCGGCGATCCCTCGAAGGCGCGCGACAAGCTCGGCTGGACGCCGACCACCAGCGTCCAGGAACTGGTCCGGGAGATGGTTCTTGCCGACTACAGCTCGGCACGGCGCGACGCGATGGTCAAGCTCGCCGGTTTCCAGACCTTCGACCACCATGAATGACGGGTGACGACGATGACTGAACCGCGCATCTACGTCGCCGGCCACCGCGGCATGGTCGGCTCGGCAATCGTCCGCATCCTGCAGGGTCAGGGGCAGTCGCATCTGATCACCCGCAGCCACGCCGAACTCGATCTCACCGACCAGGCTGCGGTGCGGCAGTTCTTCGCCAGCGAGAAGCCCGAGCAGGTCTATCTCGCCGCCGCCAGGGTCGGCGGCATCCACGCCAACAACACCTACCCGGCCGAATTCATCTACCAGAACCTGATGATCGAGGCCAACATCATCCACCAGGCGTGGCGTGCCGGTGTCCGCAAGCTGCTCTTCCTCGGCAGCAGTTGCATCTACCCCAGGCTCGCGACGCAGCCGATGGCCGAGGATGCACTGCTCACCGGTACCCTCGAGCCGACCAACGAAGCCTACGCCGTCGCCAAGATCGCCGGCATCAAGCTCTGCGAGAGCTACAACCGGCAGTACGGTACCGATTACCGCAGCGTCATGCCGACCAACCTCTACGGTCCGGGCGACAACTACGATCTGCAGAACAGCCACGTCATCCCGGCGATGATCCGCAAGCTGCACCTCGCCAAGCTCGCCGCGGCGCATGACTGGCCGGGAATCGCGCGTGACGAGGCGCGCAACGGCACGATCCCCGACGAGCTGCGGCAGCAGTTGCACGGCACCAGCAATGCCGGTCTGGCGCCGTGTCTGACGCTCTGGGGAACCGGCACGCCGAAGCGCGAGTTCCTCTACGTGGACGACATGGCGGCCGCCAGCGTACACGTGATGAACCTCGACAAGGCGAGCTACGATGCGCACACGCAGCCGATGCTCTCGCACATCAACGTCGGCACCGGCGAGGACCTCAGCATCCGGGAACTGGCGGAAGCCGTCGCGCGGGTCGTCGGTTACGGGGGCCTTATCGAGTTCGACGCGAGCAAGCCGGACGGCACCCCGCGCAAGCTGCTCGACGTTTCCCGCCTGCACGCGCTCGGCTGCCAGGCCCGGGTCGGACTCGAGGAGGGCCTGCGGCAGGCCTATGCCGATTTCCTGCAGCGCTGAGCCAGTGCCTGGCGCCGCGTCCGAGGTTCACTGCTGCGGACCGGCCGGCCATGTGCCGTGGCCGGCAGGGCGTCGCCGCTGATGCCCGCCGGGCAGCAGCCGATGCCCGTCTGGCGCATCAGCCACCACGGCGCGGTCGACGGCGTCACCGGCTCGTGCCACCAGCTCAGCCTTGCCGATGGGCAGTCGCTGCTGATCGATTGTGGTCTCTTCCAGGGTGCCGAAACATCGCGTGAGGGCGCCAGTGCCGAGCGCCTGGCGGTCAACTTTCCAATCGGCCGGGTGCGCGCCCTCGTCGTCACGCACGTCCATATCGACCATGTCGGACGCCTGCCGCATCTCCTCGCCGCCGGCTATCGCGGGCCGATCCTCTGCAGCGAGGCGTCGGCGAAGCTGCTGCCACTGGTCCTCGAGGATGCCATCAAGGTCGGCTTCACGCGCGAGCGGGCGCTCGGCGAACGCTTCCTCGAGCAGACCCGCCGGCAGATCGTCGCCTTGCCCTACAAGGAATGGCAGACCGTCATCGACGGCGAGGTCGTGCTGCGCGTCAAGCTCTCGCCGGCCGGCCACATCCTCGGCTCGGCCTACGTCGAATGCGAACTGCGGCAGGGCAGCGAACGGCGGCGGATCGTCTTCTCGGGTGATCTCGGCGCGCCGCACACGCCCTTGCTGCCGGCGCCGCGGTCGCCCTATGCGGCCGACGTCGTCGTCCTCGAGAGCACCTACGGCGACCGCTGCCACGAGAGCCGCCGCGACCGCCGGCAGCGGCTGCAGGCGGTGTGCGAACACGCCTTCGGCAACAAGGGAGCCTTGCTCATCCCCGCCTTCAGCATCGGCCGCACGCAGGAACTGCTCTACGAACTCGAGGAGATCATCCACCGCAACCGCCAGCGCGCCGCCGCTCCCGGCGTCCGCTGGGAGGACCTCGACATCATCGTCGATTCCCCACTCGCCGCCGACTTCACCAATGGTTACATGCAACTGCGCCAGCACTGGGACGCCGAAGCCCGGCGCAAGCTCGCCGCCGGTCGCCATCCGCTCGACTTCGAGCAACTGACCACCATCGACGACCATGCCACCCACCTGCGCGCCGTCGAGTACCTGGCCCGAACCGCCCGGCCGGTGATCGTCATTGCCGCCAGCGGCATGTGCAGCGGCGGGCGCATCGTCAACTACCTCAAGGCGATGCTCGGCGACCCGCGCCACGACATCCTGTTCACCGGCTACCAGGCGGCGGGGACACCGGGCAGGGACATCCAGCGCTACGGGCCGAAAGGCGGCCACGTCGAACTCGACGGCCAGCGCTACCCGATCCGGGCCGCCGTGCACACCCTGGGAGGCTACTCCGCGCACGCCGACCAGAAGGATCTCCTCAACTTCATCGGCCGCATGCGGCGGCCGCCGCGGCAGGTGCGCCTGGTGCATGGCGAAGAGGCCGCCAAGCGGGCGCTGGCGGCGGCGATCAGGGAGCGACATCCCGGGATCGAGGTGCTGGTACCGTGACCGCTCGTGCCGGCGTCGCCATCCCGGCAGGTGGCCCGGGTGGCGGCGCAGGTCATCGGGGCCTGTGGCTGGCCTGATCAGCGGCTGCGGGGAAAAACCGGTACCGTCACCGCGTCGTCGGGGTTGTCCGCGGGCGCGGTGGATCTTGTCCAGCCCTCGTGATGGCCTTATGATTCGCGTTCACCCATTGAACAGCGAACATGACTCCGGCGGAACAGGCACAGCTGCGCATCCTCAAGATCGTCGACGCCGAGCCGGCCATCAGCCAGCGACAGCTTGCCGAACGACTCGGGGTCAGCCTCGGCAAGGTCAACTATCTGCTCAGGGCGCTGCTGGACAAGGGCCACATCAAGGCCGGCAATTTCCTGCGCGCCGAGGACAAGTCGAAGTATGCCTACCTGCTCACGCCGGAAGGCATCAGTGCCAAGCTACACCTCACGCGCAACTACCTGGCGCGCAAGGAGCAGGAGTACCTGACCGTGAAGGCCGAGATCGACGCCATGCGCGCCGAACTGGGCGTTCACGAGGAGCGCCGCTGACCCGGTGGCCGGTTGCCGTCCTGGGACGTCGGGACAGGAGTCGAAGGCGACCGCTCCCGGGCGGGTGAAAGGCGAAACGTGCTGAATGCTCTCGAGCATCCGGGCATGGCGGTAGCGTGCCTGCGGGCTATGGCGCAGGAAGCTGTCGTCGCCTGCCCCCCCCCAGCACATCCGGGCGATACGAGCGGTTGCCCGTCCGTTGGCGCGCAACCAGGCGCGCACCCGGTTCTTCGGTTCCCGGCTCGACGACACCGGACACACGCTGGTCGTCGTGGTTGAGCGCGACGCCTGGACATGAACAGGTTTGGCGCCATGTCGACCGGCCGGAGAAGCTAACGGCCCGGCCCGTCACGTGGCCCATTCGGTATAAGTGCACCGTATTGCTGGGGCATGCAGGCAAGGTTCCCGCGATCAATCCAGGTTCTCCCGTTGCCCCTGTTCAGGGACGTAGTTCCCATACCGTGTCCCCTGATCGACTTTCGGAATGCCGTGGTTGATGGTGTTCTCAGGAGAATCGAGCATGCTGTCTACTTGTCGCAGATGACAACGACCGAATTGATTGGCTCGGTGCTGCTCCGCCACCCTCATGTCAAGCTGGCGGTACTGTTTGGCTCACTGGCAGCGGGTGCGGGTCGACCGGACAGCGACCTCGACCTGGCGGTGGCGGATGACAGGCCGTTGAGCGCCGATGCCAGGATGGCGTTGATCGCCGATCTTGCGGAGCATGTAGGCCGGCCGGTTGATCTGATTGACCTGACTCGCACCGGCGAGCCGCTGCTCGGCCAAATCCTTGCGCATGGGCGCCGCATCCTGGGAAGCGATGAACGCTACGCCGACTTGTTGCGCCGGCACCTTTTCGATGAGGCGGATTTCGCACCCTATCGCAGCCGCATATTGGCTGAACGGAGGCGGGCATGGATCGGCAGCCAGTCGAGCAGAAGCTCGAGTCCCTCCGCCGCTGTCTGCTCAGAGTGACGGAAAAATGCCCGCTTGATGCGGCAAGCCTGGTGCGCGATGTTGACGCCCAGGACATCATCACGCTGAATCTGACCCGCGCCGTGCAAGTCTCCGTCGATCTGGCGGCCCACCTGATCGCCAGCCGCGACGTCCCCGCGCCAAACACCATGGGGCAAAGCTTTGAAGCGCTCGCCCTCCGGGTGTACCCGCGATGAAGCAAGAGGACGGCAAGCAGGGGGAGGGCGGCGTCAAGGTGCTCTTCTCTTGAGGAAATGCATATAGTGTCCCCCCTTTTCGCACGGTGAACCCGCTCCTCGAACCCGCCGTCGCCAACGACGACTACGACACTCCCTGGAAAGACGCCGTCACGCGCTACTTTCCCGAGTTCATCGCGTTCTACTTTCCAGACGCGCATCGGCAGATCGACTGGAACCGCGGCTACACCTTCCTTGATCAGGAACTCGCCCAGATCGTCAGAGATGCCGAACTCGGCAAGCGGCTTCTCGACAAACTCGTTCAGGTCGCCACCCACGACGGCGGCGAACGCTGGGTGTACGTCCACATCGAAGTGCAAGGTGGCCCGGAGGGTGACTTCGCCGAACGCCTCTTCACCTACAACTACCGTCTCTACGACAAATACCGGCGCCCCATCGCCAGCCTCGCCGTTCTTGCTGACGACCGTCCACACTGGAAGCCGCAAACCTATGGATATGAACTCTTCGGTTGCCGGCACTACCTCGAGTTTCCCACGGTAAAGCTGCTCGACTACCAGCCGCAAGCCCAGTCCCTGCTGGTCGACCCCAACCCTTTCGCCCTGGTTACTGCCGCTCACCTGCTCACCCAGCAAACCAAGGGGGACGACGGGCAAAGGCTTGCTGCAAAATGGCGGCTGGCCAAACTGCTCTACGAACGCAACTGGGACAAGCAACGCATCATTGACCTGTTCAGCGTCATCGACTGGATGATGCAAGTGCCGAAAGACCTGCAGAATCAACTCTGGCAAGACATCGAACAACTGGAGAGGAACCGAGCCATGCCCTACATCACCTCGGTAGAACGTATCGGCATTGAGAAAGGCATGCAGCAAGGCATGCGGCAAGGCATGCAGCAAGGCATGCAGCAAGGCATGCAGCAAGGCATTCGGCAAGGGGAGTCTGCGCTCCTCGAACGCCAACTCACCCGCCGCTTCGGCCCGCCCAGCGCGGAGACACTGGCTCGGCTGAACGCCGCCGCCGTTGAAGAACTGGAGCAATGGGCCGAGAACATCCTGGACGCCACGACGCTGGAAGAGGTTTTCAAGGAACACTGACCATCTGACGATCTGGACAGGCGGGGCCGGTTCCGGTTGTTGAGCACCCTTGTCTGTCGTAGGGTGCAATAAGCGGCGTGTACTTCGCCGGTGAAGACCGAGAGCGTGTGCAGTCCTTTCTGGCGAGGGTGACACGGGTCGGCATTGGCGCGCTAGCGAGAACTTGCCTGGTTTATCTGCTTGTTCGTCCAGGCATGGCGGGATGAACTGGGTTCGCTTGCGCGGGAACGTCAACGGCTTGGCGCGCCGCTCCAATTCTCGACCGCCCCCGCGACCTCGCGTCATGCCCGAAGTCAGCCGGGGTTGATGGGTGGGTCCTGCGCTGGAAGGTATTTCATCTACTGTCCCTTTGATTGTGCATTGTGGGGAGGTCGATATGAGCACCAGGTACGAAACCGATGTCGTGGCATGGGCAAACGAGCAGGCCAGCCTTCTTCGTGCCGGGCGGTTCGAACTGCTCGACCGCGACCACCTCGCGGAGGAAATCGAAGACGTGGGCAAGAGCGAGCAGCGCGAACTCGCGAGCCGGATGTCGGTTCTGATGGCTCATCTACTCACGTGGCGATATCAGCCGGAGCGGCGGGGAGCCAGTTGGGAAAAGATCATCCTCGCGCCGCGCAAGGAGATTGCCTATGGACTGAGTGACGCCCCAAGCCTCACCGCCAAGCTCCAGGAAGCGCGATGGCTTGAGATGGTGTGGGCCAAGGCTGTTGCTCAGGCGGTTGGGGAAACCGGCCTTGATTGCTTTCCCGACGCCTGTCCGTGGGCGATGGAAGAAGAAGTCCTCAATGAGGGCTGGTTACCGGACGCCTGAAGACATTCATCGCGACCAGCCGATCCCCGACGCCGTCACGTCACCAGGCGGACAAAGGCTTGCGCCGTGCCACATACCCATCGCCCATGGCTACCGACTCGACACCGGATACCGGCTACAAGCTGATCTTCTCGCACGCCGTCGTCGTCGAAGACCTGCTGCGCGGCTTTGTCGGCGAAGACTGGGTCGAAGATCTCGACTTCTCGACGCTCGAGAAGTCGGGGGGCAGTTACGTCACGGACGACCTTCGTGAACGCGAAGACGATGTGATCTGGCGGATTCGGCGGCGCGACGGCTGGCTGTACATCTACCTGCTGCTCGAATTCCAGAGTGCCGTCGACCCCTGGATGGCCCTCCGGATACTCGTCTATACCGGCCTGCTGTATCAGGACCTGATCCGCAAGGGCGAAGTGGGCCGTGGTGAGAAACTGCCGGCGGTTTTCCCGTTGGTCATCTACAATGGCCGTGAGCCGTGGGGTGCTGCGCGCGATGTCGGCGAGCTGATCGACGAACTCCCCGGCAGCCTGAAGTGCTATCGACCGATGAACCGCTACTTTCTGCTCGAAGAAGCGAGCATCGACGAAGCTTGTCTGTCTGACGAGTCGAACACGGTCGGCGGCATCATCCGGATCGAGCAGAGTGGCGCGCCCGCCGACATCCGTCGAGCTGTCGCGCGGCTTCATCAGCGGCTGCAGGGTCCGCAGTACGACAGCCTGCGCCGGGCGCTGGTCGTATGGATCAACCGGGTCGTACTTCGCCGGCTGATGCCCGGCCAGGCGATCGCGGAAGTTAACGAACTACAGGAGATCGACACCATGCTGGCGGAAACGGTAGACAGCTGGGCACGACAGTGGAAAGAAGACGGGCTGCGCGAAGGTCGCCTCGAAGGTCGCCTCGAAGGTCGCCTCGAAGGTCGCCTCGAAGGCGAGAGCACGTTGCTGCAGAAGCAGTTCGAGCGCCGTTTCGGGCCGCTACCGGACTGGGTGCACCAACGGCTCTTGGATGCGACGACCGAGCAACTGGAAGCGTGGGCGCTCGACATCCTCGACGCCGCCACGCTCGAGGATGTGTTCAGGGAAGATTGAGCGGCGGCCCAGCCAGCAGCGAGTTGCATTGACCTTTCGCGCGCCCGGCGAACAACGTGGCGCCCTCATCAACCATCAAGACCGTGCCGAGTTCCGGGGTCTGCTCGGCTCCGCCCACCACTGGCTGGCCGTCCGCAGAATCGGGAACCAGATGGGCCGTGAAAGCAGCGCGCATCCGAAGCTGGTGCGCGACACCTTGCGGGCGGCGCATGGTGTCGTTCCCGTGCAAATCGCCATATTCGAGGGCCTGATCGGCGAAGCACGAAAGGTGCCGCTGGGCTTGATGGTCCAGGCAGGCAATCGGCGCGGGCGCGCGAGTGGTCGTGGTCGCGTCCATCGTACGGCCCGCTTGCTGCCGCAGCGCGCGGCCCCTTGGCATTGCAGTGCAAGGCTGCGGCAACCGTGGAGCAATTCACATGCCATCGGCCCGGGCCCTGCGATCATCCGGGGCAGTCGCATGTCGGCGCGCTCGCCGTGCGGCCTGGCGTTGAACCATCGCGACCGACGATCGTCTGCGAGCGGCTGCTGCCCGCAAGGGCTGCGCGCTGCGAGCACTTGCGGAATGAACCGCGCCGTCACGGCCGCTGTGCTCGGAACGAACGACGAGCAGTCTGCTGAATGCCAGCGCATTCCGGCATGGCGGTAGCGTGCCCGCGCGCGCGCCGTCGGACGCCCGGTACGACCCCCGTCGGGCCGAGCCGGGAGACCGGCTGCCAATCGCCGGACTGCAACCCGCGGGCCGGATTCAACCCGCGGTAGACGCGATGCTCGCGACGCGGGTCAGCTTCATCAACGAACGCGCCAACCTCGCCCAAGCGACCCCAAACGAGTGCCATTTTGCTATCTGGGCACAGGCTTTCAGGCCGAACACCGAGGGCATGCGCGAAGCGCCGGGTCGGACGCTGCTCAACGAACTCTTCGCTGCCGGAGCGACCGCCACCGCCCGCGGCCCGGTCGCCATGGAAGCGGCCCGGCGGGTCTTCCGCGACGAGGCGTCACCGATATACGTGACCCATCCGCAGACTGTGCTCGAAACGCTTGGTGCGCGGGCTGGTCTCCGGAATGAATTTCATATACTGTCACCTTTATTTACATGAGAACTGATGCAGAAATTCGCCATGAAGGTGTAGCGACGCTCATCAAAACCCTTGGCCCCGTCGAAGCCGAGCGATTTATCGCACTGATCAACCGGGAACGGCTTGATTACACCGAATGGCGCAGAAATCAATGGCTGGAAGAAACAGTTGCCTCCCTCGCCGATAAGGCAAGAAAACTTCGTTCGGCAAGTAAGGAATGAATCCTCAAGCCAATTTACGCGATGAGCCCGCTCGAATTCATTGCTCAAGAGGAACCATCAGTGGCGAAACACTGATGACCGAAGAACGACTGATCCGTCAAGCGACCGATGTCTTGATCGAAAATCTGGGGATCATGGAGGCCACCCGCTTTTTCACCCTGAGCCGCGAAGGCCGTCCGGAGCCTGTGGAACGACACAGAGCATGGCAAGGAGATCTGGACAAGGAGGTGTTCTTTGCCGAGATTTTTGGGGCAGACTAAAGGTCCAAGGTAGGCAAGAACGGAGGCCGGGAAGGGCGGCGCCAATGCGTTTCTGCTCTTGCGGGGACAAGGAGACTGTCCCCTTATCCCAGTGGAGGTTATCGAGTGGGCGCTTCTGGGAAGGTATTTCATATACTGTTTCTTTAATTGCCCATCTCCGCCAAGCACAGACCGATGGAAAAGCCGACCCTACCCAGCGACGACTACGACACCCCGTGGAAAGACGCGTTGACGCGCTACTTCCCGGAGTTCATGGCCTTCTACTTCCCGCGAGCCCACGGCGAGATCGACTGGCAGCAGCCGCACATTTTCCTCGAACAGGAACTCGCCCAGGTGGTGCAGGACGCGCAGCTCGGCAAGCGTCTGGTTGACTGCCTGGTGCAGGTCGCGACGCGGGACGGAGGTGAGCAATGGGTCTACATCCACGTCGAAGTCCAGGGCCAGCAGGATGCCGACTTTCCCGAGCGCCTGTTCACCTACAACTACCGCCTCTACGACCGCTACCGTCGTCCGGTTGCCAGCCTGGCCGTACTGGCTGACGAACGCGAAAACTGGAAGCCGGACGGGTTTGGCTATCAACTGTTCGGCTGCGAGGTCGGCATCCGCTTTCCCGTGGTCAAGCTCCTCGACTATGCCAGCCAGACCGAATCCCTGCTTGAAGACCCCAACCCCTTCGCACTGGTCACCGCCGCCCACCTTCTTACCCGGCGCACCAAGGGTGACCCGGAACAGCGCTATGCGGCAAAATGGCGGCTGGCCAAGCTGCTCTACGAACGCAATTGGGACAAGCAGCGCATCATCGATCTGTTCGGGGTCATCGACTGGCTGATGCGGCTGCCGACAGATCTTGAGCAACGGCTGCTGCAGGAAGTCTACACACTGGAAAGGAAGGTCATCATGCCTTACGTCACCTCTGCAGAACGCTTCGGAGTCGAGAAAGGCCGGCAGGAAGGCCGGCAGGAAGGCCGGCAGGAAGGCCGGCAGGAAGGCGAGGCTGCCCTCCTGAAGCGCCTGCTCGCGCGTCGCTTTGGCGCGCTCCCCGATGCGGTCCAGGTTCGGCTGACCACCGCCGATGTCGATCAACTGGAAGAATGGGCAATCAAGGTGCTCGATGCAGAGTCGCTGGACGAAGTCTTCGATCAGCGCCCACAGTAGCAAGTGGGCAGCACACCCCAACCGCTTGCGATGTCGCAGAACCACCCTCACGACTGCGTCGTTGCCACTGGCGCGCCATACAGCGGTCGGCAGTTCGCCGTCCAGGTCGTCAAGTTCGCCGCCGCAAGACGGGGGCGCGCCCGTGTAGTTCGCCGGTGAGGACCGCGAGCGCGTGAATTCCTGGCTGGCGAGCGTGACACTGGTCGTCATCCCCGCACAGGCGAGAAGTTGCCTCGTCTGTCGGCTTGTTCTTTCAGGCATGGCGGTATGGAAACGGGTCATACGAAGTGTGTTGGCGCTTGCGCGGGAGTGAGGGCTTCGTGGCTCTGCCCCAATTGTTGACAGCGCGGATTCGCACCATGACCGAGGTCAGCTGAAGTTGGTGAGAAGGCTTTGCGCTGAAAGGAATTGCATGTGCTGTGCCGTTGATTGATGAGGAGTCAGTGATGCCTGAGATAAGCCGCTTTCTCGGAATCATCATTGCCATGTACTACAATGAGCATAGTCCACCGCATTTTCATGCTCGCTATGGTGACGCCCAAGTGGAAATCGGAATCGAGACCCTTTCCGTGCTGGCGGGAAAGTTGCCTCCCAGGGCCATTGGGTTGGTAATGGAATGGGCCAGTCGTCATCAGGAAGAACTCATGGTCGACTGGGAATTGGCCCGCCAACAGGCAGAGCTCAGGAAGATTGACCCACTGGAGTAAACCATGTTCATGATCGACATCATCGATGTTCAGCCTCTGCACGCAAGGCATCTTGAACTGACCTTTGCTGACGGCTTGCACGGTGTGGTCAACCTGGACCAAGTGATAGGGCAATACACCGGTGTATTTTCGCCGCTACTTGATGACAGCTACTTTCACCAGGTCACTCTCAACCATGAGCTGGGAACGGTCGTCTGGCCAAACGGCGCAGATCTTTGTCCTGATGTGCTTTATTCGCATGTCTCTGGAAAGCCGATCACAGTGCATGGAGTTCGCGTGCTCAATTGATGGCAAGTCCTCTATCTCACAGCCCTTGCCCGTCAATCCCAATTCTCATGCTGGAAGACGGTACGACCCTTCACGACGCCTTTCCCGACAGGAGATTCAAGCCATGATGTCTTGTCCGAGAGCCGGATGCGCGAGAAGCGCCTGTCCGGTTCGATGAGCGGGATGTGGAAACGGGGTTACGGCAAGGCTACTTGGGCACCGTCAGACGAAAGGGACGGAAACAGACAAGCCGAACCTATCGCCACCGCGCCACATCTCGACTCTACCCTGTTGGCCTTATCAGTGAAGGCGGATTGCCATGCAAAGCACCATTGAAATAGAGTGCCCACGGGAAATCTTGTTGGGTTTGCACCTGGACGCAGACCAATTTGCCGAATTGGTCAAGGAGGAAGCCGCGATGGCCTTGTTTCGCGAGGGTCGCTTGTCGTCTGGCATGGCAGCAAACTGGCTTGGCATTCCGCGCGCCCATTTCCTCTTGAAAGCGATGCAGACAGGTGGCGCAAACCTGTTGGAAGACAACGATGACGACTTTCTCAGAGAGATTTCCTTGCTGTGATCGTTTTTTCCAATACCACGCCGTTTATTGCACTCGCCAGCATCGGCCAGTTGCATCTCTTGCCGCAGTTGTTCGGCACGGTGCACGTTGCAGAATCGGTCATCGGCGAATGCGCTGACGGCGGACGAATAGTTGTTCCCGCTTTGAGATCACTGGATTGGGTCATCCCCGTAGTAGATGAAGCGACATCGGGATTACCCGTCCTCCTCGAACTGGATCGCGGAGAAAAGCAAACCATCATCCTGGCGAGGAAGTGCGCCGCGCACAGAGTGATCATCGACGAGCGCCTGGGCCGCCGCATCGCCGAGTATCTTGGGCTTAACGTGACAGGCACGCTCGGTGTGCTTGCCAAAGCCAAGTCGGCTGGCCTGATCCCGTCATTCCATGAAGCCGCGCAAGCGATGCGACAACAAGGCATCCACTACAATGCAGGGCTGATCAGTCGGGTTGCCCTGCACTTGGGCGAGGACCCCGGATCGAACTGAATGACCCGGTGCCCCCTTTTGTTGGCGCACTGCATGCAGGCCGCTGTCCGCTGCTGCTGTATCGATTTTCCAACCGCTTTCAACAGGGCAGAATCACTCGCACCCTTGAGACGAGTCCAGCGAGGGTATTTCATATACTGTCCCCTTTATTCGTCCCCTTTATTCGTGGTCCCTTTTATTCGCGGTAGACTCCCATGCCTATACTGTCAGTCTTCTTCGGCATCATCGTTCGTATGTGGCATGATGACCATCCGCCGCCCCATATTCACGTCGAGTACCAGGGATTCGAGGCTTTTGTCGAAATTCGAACGGGCGAGATCAGCGAAGGGCGGCTACCAAGGAAAGCTGCGGCCCTCGTCAAGGAATGGTGCCTGCGGCATCAAGATGAGTTGATGACGAACTGGGAGCGCGCGCAGAGATTTGAATCGTTGCAACGTATAGCTGGAGCAGACCACGATGATTAAGGTGATTACGGCACGCTATCTTGGCAACTATCAAGTTGCACTTGTCTTCTCTGACAACAAAGAAGGGGTTTTTGACGGTACACGTTTGTTACAACGCCACGGAACGCTGATAGAAGCGCTGCGCGATGAGAACTTCTTCAAGCTCCTGTTTGTCGATATGGGCGCTTTATGCTGGCCGAACGGCCTGGAGCTCTCGCCGGCACGACTGTATGAGAACTGCAACATGACTGCAGTGGCCTGAGGCCTCGGACAAGGCCAACCAAGGCGCGGTCCATGTCGTTCTGCAGCGTGATGTATTCGAGCGTCACGCGATTTCCCAACCCCTCGTGTTGCGTTGGCTGGTGTGGCAGTTGCTCGGCAGCGCGGCGGGAACCTTCAGTATCAACAAATTCCAAATCGACCTGAAATCTCAAGGCATTGCTGTCGGCAAGGACACCCTGCACAGCTACCTGAGCCATCTGGATGGCCACGAAGAACGTAACCGTTCACTCCCCCCCACGCCGATTGGCCGCCAGACCCCGCGACAATGCACGATGCCGTCATAGCGGGGAGCCAAGCGACGCGGCAATTCAGCCGACAACTTCCCGGATCGCCACGCCCCTCCGGGGCTCGCGATGCCGAGAAACGGTGACGGTATGCTTTTCTTTCCTGGAAGGTCCGCTGCGGCGACCTCTACGGATGCCGTGCTGCCCTCTCGGGGCTGGCCATACAAGCTGAACAGCGACGACCTGCGCGAAGCGCCGAGCCGGACGCTGCTCGCCGACCTCTTCGCCGCGGTCGCGACCGCGACCACGTACGACCCCGTCGCCATGGAAACGGCCCGGCGCGTCTGCGGCGAGAGGGGGGACTGAGCACCGTGAGCAATCCGCGGACTGCGCTCGAAGGGCTTGGTGAGTCGGCTGGTCTCTGGAAGGTATTTCCCATACTGTCACTTAAATTAGACCGGGCGATCGCGGTCGCGCCCATCGTACGGCAACCACTCGCTGCCTCAGTGCGCGGCCACCTCGGATTACTGTGCAAGGCAATAGACCGTGAAACAATTCACACCCGGCCGGTCCGGGGGGTGCGATCATCCGGGCCAGTCGCAGCGCGGAGCGCTCGCCGTGCGGCTTGATGTTGACCAGCCGCGACCGATGATCATGCGCGAGCGGCAGTGGCGCTCAAGGGCAGGGCGCTGCGAGCGCCCGCACGAATGGGCCGGGCTGTCATGGGGCCGCTGGGGACGGAACGAAGGGCGACCAGTCTGCTGAATGCCAATGCATTCGGGCATGGCGGTAGCGTGCCTGAGCGCGCGCAGGCGGACGCCGAATACGATCCCCACCTGCTCAAGCCGCAAGAACCGGCAGGCCGCGACCGCTGCTCGGACCGCACGGATCCGCAGAACCACCATCGCTGATCGCCGTCTTCCACCTGTGAGGTCCTTGACTTGAAAATCCTGGTTACCGGCGCTGCCGGCTTCATCGGCATGCACACCGCGCTCAGCCTGCTGCGCCGCGGCGACAGCGTCGTCGGCATCGACAACCTCAACGACTATTACGACGTCCGCCTCAAGCACGACCGCCTGCAGCAGCTTGCCGGGCAGGGGGACTTCCGCTTCGAGCGCCTCGACCTCGCCGACCGAGCGGCGATGGCCGCGCTCTTCGCCCGCCAAGGCTTTGATCGCGTCATCCACCTCGCCGCTCAGGCCGGAGTCCGCTACTCGCTCGTCAATCCGGAGGCCTACGTCGACAGCAACCTCAGTGGCTTCCTCTCCGTCCTCGAAGGCTGCCGCCACCACGGAGTCGAGCACCTCGTCTACGCCTCGAGTTCGAGCGTGTACGGCGGCAACACGCGCATGCCGTTCTCGGAGCGGGACAACGTCGACCACCCGGTCAGCCTCTACGCGGCGACCAAGAAGGCCAACGAACTGATGGCCCACACCTACAGTCATCTCTATCGGCTGCCGACCACCGGCCTGCGCTTCTTCACCGTTTACGGACCCTGGGGCCGGCCCGACATGGCCGCCTTTTTGTTCACCAGCGCGATCCTCGAAGGCCGGCCGATCGATGTCTTCAACCACGGCCAGATGCAGCGCGACTTCACCTACATCGACGACATCGTCGCCGCCGTCGTCCGGGTTTGCGATCGGCTGCCCACCGGCGACCAGGGCTTCGATTCCGGACAGCCCGACCCGGCGAGCAGCAGTGCACCCTACCGCGTCTTCAACATCGGCAATCACCAGCCCGTCGCACTCACCGAGTTCATCGGCTGCCTCGAGCGGCAGCTCGGCCGCGCCGCCGAAAGGCGGCTACTGCCGATGCAATCCGGCGACGTCCCGGCCACGTATGCCGACACCGCGGCGCTCGCCCAATGGATCGGCTTCGCGCCGGCCACACCGCTCGCCGACGGCGTGGCGCGCTTCGTTCGGTGGTACCGTGACTACTACCGCATCTGACCCCCTGAAGTAAGGAGTTCCCTTGAAAGTAACCGTCATCGGCACCGGCTACGTCGGTCTGGTCAGCGGCGCCTGCCTCGCCGAGGTCGGCAACGATGTCCTCTGCCTCGACGTCGATCCCGAGAAAATCCGCATCCTCGAAGCCGGCGGCATCCCGATCCATGAACCCGGCCTGCAGGAGATGGTCCGGCAAAATGTCGCCGCCGGGCGCCTGCACTTCAGCACCGACGTCGAGCGCTCGGTACACCACGGCACAATCCAGTTCATCGCCGTCGGCACCCCGCCCGACGAAGACGGCTCCGCCGACCTGCAGTACGTCCTCGCCGCCGCACGCAGCATCGGCCGGGTGATGACCGACTACAAGGTCGTCGTCGACAAGAGCACCGTACCTGTCGGCACCGGCGACGCCGTCCATGCCGCAGTCGCCGAAGAACTCAGTGAGCGCGGGCTCGACATCCCGTACAGCGTCGTCTCCAATCCCGAGTTTCTCAAGGAAGGCGCCGCCGTCGAAGACTTCATGCGCCCCGACCGGATCGTCGTCGGTGCGTCGAGTGACCAGGCGATCCACCTGATGCGCGCGCTCTACGCGCCGTTCCAGCGCAACCACGAACGGCTGATCGTCACCAACCTGCGCAGCGCCGAACTGATCAAGTACGCGGCGAATGCAATGCTCGCGACGCGGATCAGTTTCATGAACGAACTCGCCAACCTCGCCGAAGCACTCGGTGCCGACATCGAGATGGTCCGCCGTGGAATCGGTGCGGATCCGCGAATCGGCTATCAGTTCCTCTACCCTGGCTGTGGCTATGGCGGGTCGTGTTTTCCGAAAGACGTCAAGGCGCTGATCCAAAGTGCGCGCAGCGCAGCGGGGATTGACCTGCGCGTCCTGCGCGCCGTCGAGGAAGCCAACGACGCCCAGAAGCACGTCCTCGCCACGAAACTCAAGGCACGCTTCGGCGACCTCAACGGGCGCCATTTCGCCGTCTGGGGACTGGCTTTCAAGCCGAACACCGACGACCTGCGCGAAGCGCCGAGCCGGACGTTGCTTGCCGACCTCTTCGCCGCGGGCGCGACCGCCACCGCCTACGACCCGGTCGCCATGGACGAGGCTAGGCGGATCTTCGGCAACGAGGCGCGACTGAGCTGCGCGAGCAGTCCGCTCGCTGCGCTCGACGGCGCCGACGCGCTGGTCATCGTCACCGAGTGGAAGGAATTCCGCAGCCCGGACTTCGACGCGATCAGGCAAAGACTTCGGCACCCCGTGATCGTTGACGGGCGGAACCTCTTCGATCCGGAGCTGGTGCGCGCGCAGGGAATCGAGTACTTCGCCATTGGGCGGTGAATGGCTGATCGTGCGGAGAGACAGCGCTGCTCTGGGCCGTGACTGAACCTTCGCAGCGATACGAACGCGCTGCATCTTCCGATTGTGGCTCCGCTAGAGGGCGATCCTGCTGGACCCTTGGTGATAGGTGCTGCCTTGCGATGGGCCCCACTTCGTCGCGCGCTGCGTACGCTCGACCGAGGTCGAAGCCCCGCTCGCGGAGAACCGGGCCAAGGTCAGGGGCGCTTGCTCACTCCGGACCAGCTTTGACGGACTGGTGGCCCAAATGGCGCGCGAAGACTATCGGCGACGCGACTGTAAGAGCACTGCAAGGTGGCTGCAGTGGTCTGATTCCTCGGACAAGGTCATCAAGGCCGCGGTGCTCGGGGCCAACCGCATGATGATTTGCTTGGCACTGGATCCCAATGATCCGTACCGCGGACAGGGGTGTGAATGATTCTGAGCAAAGAGAATCGTTGCTCGAAACTGCCGCAAAGGGAAGTGACGGGATGACAATCACCTTCCCGCCTGACGCCTCGGCCATCTCGCAATTTCGCCAGGAACAGGCCGCACTTGCCCGGTTGGCGGGTGACGCGCGTCGTCTTGCGCAAGAAGCGATCAGTCGCGCGCGCCGCGACCTGGTGCAAAGGTATTCCGATCTGACCCTGCAGCGCAGCTTCA
The DNA here is from genome assembly GCA_017592775.1 of Candidatus Accumulibacter conexus. Classification (GTDB taxonomy): domain Bacteria; phylum Pseudomonadota; class Gammaproteobacteria; order Burkholderiales; family Rhodocyclaceae; genus Accumulibacter; species Accumulibacter conexus. Next base: position 71,676 of record JAGFNJ010000016.1, read on the forward strand.
ACAGCCCGGATGCCGAAACCGAGCAACTGGTCTGGTTCTGGTTCAACCACTTCAACGTCTATTGGCAGAAGAGCCTGGTTGGCGTGGCCGTGCCGGATTACGTCGACACGGCGATCCGGCCACATGTTCGCGGCAGCTTCCGCGACATGCTCCTCAGCGTGCTGACTCACCCGGCGATGCTCGTCTACCTGGACAACGTCAGCAATACTGCTGGCCGCGGTAACGAAAACCTGGCCCGAGAGCTGCTGGAACTGCATACCCTGGGGGTGAATGGCGGTTACAGCCAGGCCGACGTACGTGAAGTCGCTCGCGTGCTCACTGGCATGGGCCTCAGACCACTCACGCCTGGCAAGAAGAATCCCGAGGAACACCCGCTGGCAAAGGCGCGCGGGGAATTCCTGTTCGACCCCTACAAGCATCAAGGCGGTGCCAAGGAGGTGCTGGGGCAGACCATCGAAAGCGGTGGCTTTGCCGAAGTCGAAGCGCTTGCGGACCTGTTGGCGACACATCCCGCGACGGCGCGCCACATTAGCGGCAAACTGAGCCGCCATCTGCTGGGCGTGGCCAGCAGCGAAGCGCAGCAGGCACACGCCGCGTACGCCTTCCTCGCTACGCAGGGCAATCTGGGCAGCACGGTTGCGGCCATCCGCGAAAAAGCCGGGGGAGAAGCGACGCCTGGCCGAACGTTCAAGGACCCTTACCGTTATGTCAGCACGGCAGTTGAGCTGTTACGCCACGGACAAGCGATGCAGAACGCAGATCCGGTAGTGCGCTGGATCTCCACTCTCGGGCAACCGTTGTTCGGCTGCCGTACGCCGGATGGCTATAGCCTCGACGGTGACTACTGGCTAAGCTCTGGCCAGCTCGCGCAGAGGTTCGAACTGGCGCCCACCATGGTCGCGGCAGTCGGTCGCCTTACCGAAAAGCCGGTGCCGGCAGAAGCCGCCTGGGCATCGAGGTCTGCGACGGAGTTGCTCGCGACTTTCCCGAGCAGCGCACGACGCGCCATCGCACAGGCGGCAACAGCATCCGATCGCCTCGCGCTGCTGCTATCCAGCCCGGAATTCATGTACTGGTAAGCCAGGTACCGGCATGCAAAGACGACAATTCCTGAACCTGGCCACGGGCGCGTTGCTCACCGGCGTGAGCTGGCGGTTATGGGCCGCACCCAGCGGTGGCAGCAACGCGCGCTTCATCCTGGTTTTCCTGCGCGGCGGTTACGATGCGCTCAGCGCGCTGGTGCCGTACAACGAACCCTTCTACTACGAGGCTAGGCCCAATATCGCCATCCCGGCGCCAAGCGAGGGCAAGACAGATACGGTCATCGCGCTCGATGAACGGTGGGGGCTGCACCCCGCCCTGCAAGAAAGCATCCTGCCGCTGTACGAGGCAAAGCAGGTCGTTTTTGTCCCCTTCGCTGGCACGGCATTCGTATCGCGGAGCCACTTCCAGGCACAAGACTGGCTCGCGTTCGGTCAGCCGCCGGGGCCGATTCCCAGCCACAGTACTGGGTTCCTGAATCGACTGCTCGAACGCTTGCACCGAGACCAAGGCCAGGCGACCGCCATCAGTTTCACCAGCACGATGCCGCCGATCCTGCGCGGCTCCGCGCAGGTTGCCAACTCACCGATCACGGTGCCCCAACGCGCCGGCGTCGACGCGAACCGGGAAGAACTGATCCTCGCAATGTACCAGGGCCACGCACTGGAGCCCCTTGTGCGTGACGGCATCGGTTTGCGGCGGGAGATCTCCAAGGAACTGCAGGAAGAAATGCAGAGCGCCAGTCGCGGCGCCATGCCCGCCAAAGGCTTCTCGCAGCAGGCGGCGCGCATTGGCCGATTGCTGCGAGAGCGGCCGGAGTACCGTGTTGGTTTCATCGAACTCGGCGGATGGGATACCCACGCCGCGCAGGGCAACGCACTGGGGACCTTGAGCCGGCAATTGCACGGACTGGGTGAGGGTCTCAGCGTGCTGGCGGATTCCCTGGGGCCGACCTGGAACAACACCGTTGTCGCCGTCGTCTCCGAGTTCGGCCGCACGTTCCGCGAAAATGGCAGCAAGGGTACAGATCACGGTCACGGCAGCACTCTGTGGCTGCTGGGTGGCGGCATTTCTGGTGGGGCAATTCGTGGCGAGCAGGCTCGGCTACGGGAGAGCGATCTGCATGAGAATCGGGATGTGCCGGTGTTGCACGAGTACCGCGCAGTCCTCAGTGGAGTGCTTCGGGAGATGTATGCGCTGGATGCCCAGGACCTGCTCCATGTCTTTCCCGGCTTAAAGCCCTGGAACAAGGTGCCCATTTAGCTGGCAAGGTCAGGCCGCCAAAATATTGCGCGACCGCTACACTCCGCTTCCCAACACCGGCCTTCTTTCATCGCCGGAGTGGCCGCAGTTGCAAGGACCGTTGGCTGGCTTCCTGTGTTCTCCGGAACATTCCTATGCTGCCCTCAATTTATCGTCAACGCTGGAGCGTTCTGGCATGGCCGGCGGTAGTGTTTCGGATGGCCGTCATACGACTCTCAAGCACAGACTCGGGCGTGGCCGAGGATGTCGCGCGGCTATTTGCCTCCTGTGATGCGCCAGGAATAGCAGTTACGAGCACACGAGGTCGCTGGCAAAGCCGCGAGGCGAGTTGCCCGGGGCAAATGGAGACTGACTCCGCAGGGTGCGAGGCAAAAAGCCCGCTGGCGCTGTGGCTGGTGGGGCATGCAGGAATGTTGCCGCGGTCTGCTAACGCTTCCAGATTGATTCTTCCCTGGGAGGTCCTTTCTATATGGGCCCCCTATTACTCGCGTCTGCATCCAAAGGCGCCAAGTAACACACGGCGTCGCGTGGCTGAAATCTCCGCCCCGAGAAACAAACGAGATTAACCAAGAATGGGAAATCCCCCGGCTCTGCCGGGGGACTGGAGAAGTTTGACATTTCAGGGAGTCCATCAGGAAACTTCAAGCCGTGAGCCGCCAAGCACACGACTATGGAGAATCCCGATGGACGAGTCTGAAAGCCTAAGCCACTCCAAGTGGGAGTGCAAATGTCACGTAGTGTTCATCCCGAAGTGCCGACGGCGTACGCTGTATGGGCAGCTGCGTCGCCACCTCGGGGAAGTTTTCCGCAAACTGGCTGAGCAGAGGGAGAGTCGGATCGAAGAGGGGCATCTGATGCAGGATCACGTGCACATGCTGATTTCGATTCCCCCGAAGTACGCGGTATCGCATGTGGTGGGGTACATCAAGGGCAAGAGCGCGATTCACTTGGCCCGAGTGTACGGTGAGCAGAAGAGGAACTTCGTCGGCCAGAGCTTCTGGGCAAGAGGGTACTTCGTCTCGACCGTTGGTCGAGACGAGACGTTGATCCGGGAGTACATCCGAGACCAGGAGCAGGAGGACAAGCGACTGGATCAAGTGAGCCTGTGGCGCTGAGTTGCCACCTTTAGGTGGCCCAAAAGAGTCAGGGTCGCGTTAGCGACCCTGTTTAGCCGCTTTGAGCGGCTCACATAATGAAAGCCCCCGGCTTTGCCGGGGGATGGTTACTCGATGATCTTTTTCGCTCTTCGTACCCAATACAGTAACCCCGGTGACGAACTGATCAATACGGCTCTGCTGAGGGAATTGGCGGCGCGGACCCGAGTGATAGCACTATGCGTTGATGTGCCCGATTGGTACGTCGAAAACGTCATGCTAGGTTTAGGGCGCCATGGTGCAAACGTCACGCTGGAGCGCCATTCGGCCCGGTTCTACGCAAGGATTCTTGCCCGCGCATTCGGGCGCGAGAAGATCTGGGTGTATCTGTCCTGCGGCGACACGACTCAGACGAAAGAGCACGACGCCCGGGATTACCTCAAGTCGACCATATTAGGGACTTTGCAAAGATTTCCAGCGGTCCATGTCGGCATGGTTGGCGTATCGACCGCACGGATCACTTCGTCACGGGCATGGTTGTTGCGCATGGCGCAGACAAGGGGCGGTGCGATCACCGTCCGCGACACGGCATCGAAGGCCGTGCTGGAGCGCCATGGGATCGACGCGATGCTGGTACCCGACTTGGCCTTCGCTTTATCCTTCTCGCCGAAGCCCCGTCAAGAGACGGTCGTTCTGTCGTTTCGAAGCCACAACGCCATATCCGATGCTTTGTTGACGGAGGGGCTGAAGCGCGTGGTGCCTTGGGCCCTTGCTCTCGGATTCAAGCTCGCGGTCGTGTGGCAGGTCGAACATGACCGCGCGTTCAGCGAAGCTTTGGCCAAGATCTTGGATTTGCCGCTGATCGTGCGTGAAGCACCGCGGATCAATCGCCTGGCGGAACTGACCGCGATTTATGATAAGAGCGGCTTCGTCTTGAGCAATCGGCTCCATGTGCTGCTGCTGGGGGCGTCTCGGGGGGCCATCCCGATCGCCTTGCTCGCAAGAGAAGACAGAAAGATCTCGCCGTTGCTGCAAGACAATGGGCTCGGCGCGATCGCCATCCGAGTAGAGGACGAAATGGCAGCGGACCACGTTATCGCTGCGCTGTCGTCTGCGGAGGATGTCGCCGATCGACTGCGCGACACCTTCGGTCGGAACAGGTGGGTGATCTCGGAGCATTTCACCGCCGTTCACGGCACGGCTCAGGCAGGTTAAGAGGCCCAAGGAATCAGTTCCGGGCCTAGTTCTGACCAAGTGTGTCAGAACTGGTGGCCTGATACAGCTTGGAGCCCAGGGAAGCTGAAGTATCACTTAACGAAAGTTGTTGCGAAAATGAAAGTTCTCATCATTGGGTTTGGGGTCGCTGAGGCGCATGGCGATGGCTTCAAGACGAAATCGGCCATCAGCAACTATTTGGCAACATGGAACGAGTCCTGTGATGTCACTTGGGCCTGCGAGGTGCTGCAGACCGACCGCGGCTTCGACGGGAAAGTCGACCGTGACATCAAGGTTTTGCAGCTCACCAAGAACATGCTTTCGAACTATATCGCCTTGAATCGTTCTGTCCTTGAGAGCTCTGACGGGGAGCATGCAAAATATGATGTGGTTATCGCCGCCTACCCGGCGGCCATCCTCGCCGGGCTTTGTCTCCTGAGACGCGGCTTCTCCGATGTTCTCGCAATCTACGTGGGAAACGACTTCACCTTGCCGCTGAAGCAGAAATGGGGCCTGCGACGGTTTCGCAATGCTGCGGGTGCCTACTGGAGGTTGGCCTGGATGGGGGCGCTTTTCAGAGCCTCCACTTTCATAATCGCGCGAGGCGCGCATCTGCGGACCAAGCTGGAGCGATATAGGCGGCCCGTTCATGAAACGGTTGCCATTACGCAGATTTCCTCCGGCACTCTAGAGGGATATCCTGTCGTCAATCTCCCTGATAAGTACAGTCTGTTTGTAGGGAATCTGTCTTCCGAAAAGGGCGTAGATATCTTGGTGGAAGGTCATCGGTTAGCGCGCAGTGTTGATAGTGCCACCCCCGATCTCGTACTCGTTGGCTCGGGTCCTCTTGAGGAGGAGATTCGCACCAGCGAGCCAGACGGGCTTCGTCTATTGGGCTACGTCGATAATGAGCATCAGCTGTCGCACCTCTACACCAAAGCGCTCCGCCTAGTCGTTCCAAGCCGACCATGGGGCGAGGGTGTCCCTCGCGTCATCGAGGAGGCGATCGCGCGAGGCACTGTGGTCTGGTGTTCGCCGCTCGAAACGGTCGTTCGCGAATTCGGAACATCTCTACGGTATTTTTCGAGCGCGCCACCGGCGGTGGAGGACATGGCTAAGGTGCTGGTGGGTGCGGATGACAACGGACACAATACCGGCCCACCTACACGCCGGCTGATCGGCGCGAGGGAGGCCGCAAGGCAGCACATAGACCTCAGTGTTACAGCGATGACGCGGCAGAATCGCGAACCGGCAAGATGAGAGCGTCGAGAGGCTTCAGCTGGTGCGAGCCGGCATTTCTGACAACGTTGTATATCTTGGCCTTTGTCCAAGTTTGCTACTCGATCATCGGACCCGACATCTCCGGCACGGTTCTCGCGGCCGGTGCCGTTGCGCTCGTTGTAGAAGGACTCATTCCGGGCTTTATCAGCGGAAGCCATTTTAGACTTAAGATTTCACCTGCGGTTGGTCTGACCGGAAGCGCGACGGTTTTTTATGTCGCCCTTAGTGCGATCTTCTACACGGGTGATGCGTTGGCAGAGTACCTCAGGCCATTGACGCTGACGGCGATTTTCTTCGTGTTCGTCGTATTGATCCGGGCGGGAGACTACCACCGGGATATCCGTTTGCCGGCAGTCTTCGTGGTGATCGCGGTGGCTGGCGTCCTACACTTGGTCGAATTTGGCACAGCAGGCGTCGGCCTAGACCGAGCCGTTGGCGACACCGAGTATCGCTACGGGTTTCAAGAAGACACTAACCGGATCAACGTTACAGCAACAAATATCTCTTATCTGCTGCTTACCGCTTATATCCTTGGACGGTCAATACAAGGGCTCTGGCCGCGCACGGCGTTCTTAATTTTTGCTGGCGTTCTCGCCTTGCCGCTCGTAGCCACAGGGTCGCGGGCAGCGATGCTCATAGCGGTGGTAACAATCCTTCTATTCGAGCTCAGGAAAGTTGGCATCACGAAGGTGATGATCCTCGTCAGTTTCATTATATTTATCTTGGGGGTAGTGCAGAACTTTCCCGACTGGATAGGAGACCTATTTGGCTACGCGGGGAGCCGGTTTGTAGCCCTGTTCCAAGGGGACGACATGGCTGCCCAGATTCGGTTTGAGGCTATAATGGGTGCGATTAGTGGGGATCACCTTATTTTCGGGAGCGCTAAAACTCCGACTGAGGTTTTCGGGGCCTCCACCGACAGTTCCTTTGCGAGCCTGATCATTTCCTTTGGCCTAATCGGCCTCGGTCTGTTCATGGGTCTGATCTACTTGCTCGTTCGAGATTTGTTTCATAACAGCGGAATAACGCGTGTTCCGCTGTTTGCCTTTGTGCCCATCGCTGTGCGCGGGATGGGAGAGGGTTTCTTCCTGCAACAGTCGACGATCTTCAGCCTCCTCCTGTTCTTGGTCGCCGTCCTGCATATCACGCAACAGAGCGTTACCCCCTTTGCCCCCTGCCATTCCACTGCGAAATCGTCGCGAGTCAATGGCCCTTACTCCAAGGCGTCAGGTATACGCAGTCGCTCGCTCGCCAAGGACCGATGAAAGCATCGTCATTCTTTCGAAACGTTGGGCTCTTCGCTGCCGCGAGCACAGTGTCAAGGGTGATCGCGGCTCTCTCGGTGTTGATTCTGACCAGGCTCTACGACCCCAGCGATTTCGGTATGTTGTCGATGGTCTCGTCGATTGCCATGGTGGCTGGGCCGCTAGTGACATTGCGGTACGCCGCAGCCATTCCGCTACCCAGAACCCAACTGAGCGCCCGTGGGCTTATCGCCCTGTCGTTCCTCCTCGCTGCGGGGTGCAGCCTGCTGTTTGGGATAGCCCTCTTCATTCTGTTCAGGACGGCAGTTTTTTCCGTTGCGGAACTTAGTTCGCCGGTCGTGGTACTGCTGGTTCCTCTGTCGGTCTTTCTCTATGCCGTGCAGGACATATACGGCAGCGTTCTTGTCCGCGAACGCGCGTTTTCAGTTTCAGCTGTGGCAAGTATCCTGCATTCGCTCATTGGCGAGACCTTCAAGATCGCTTTCGGCCTGTTCGGTGCGAATGGTATCGGACTGGTTGCTGGGAACCAAGTCGGGTACGTGTTGGCGACGACATTTGTCGTGCGCCAACGCTGGACTCTGGTCGTCGGATTGTTCGACGGGCTGACGATCCGCAACCTAAGGCGGGTGATACGGTGTTACCTGCAGTTTCCGCTATATCGCGTGCCATCCCACGCGCTCATGTCGGTTTCGGCGCAATTCCCCATCTTCTTCACGGCCCTTAGATATGACTTAGCCCTAACTGGTCAGCTCGGTCTTGCCATCTCCTTGATCGCACTTCCGGTGCAACTGCTTGGCCGCACCATTTCTTCGGTTCACTATGGAGAAATCGCGACGTTTGGGCGGAAGAGGCCGGAGGAGGTTCATCGCCTGACCATTCGCCTGATCGGCATCATGGCCCTGATCGGCATTTTCCCTGCGGCGGGTTTGCTGGCGTTTGGGCCAGCGATTTTCACAATCGCTTTCGGCCGTAAGTGGCAGCTTGCGGGCGAGTTCTGTTCTGTCCTAGCGCCCGCGGTCTTCTTTCAAGTCTTGCAGATCACGAGCTCGAACATTTTCGACCTATATTCCGCCCAGAGGACGGCCTTCCTCCTAAATATTCAGCGTTCAATCCTGGTTATTGGCACGATCCTCTTGGCAGACTTCGGTGGCCTAGCGGCAGTCATGGTCATTCAAGCCTACTCGGTGGCGGTGTCGCTGCACTATCTGATCAGTCTGATGGTGGCCTACCGCTACTCGCGCGGTCGACGTGACAAGGGGCCGTAGTTCGATGAAGCCGGCGGCTGTCGGCGCAAGAGACGGCGCCAGACGCCGGGAATGATTATGCAGTTGATCGAAGTGCTTCTATATATCGCATATCAACAACGAACGATGGAGACCGACTGTGAGTCCGAATGCCGTGCCGCCAGTAGCCCTGTTTGTCTACAACCGTCCCACCCACACCCGGCGGACGCTAGATGCTCTCGCGCGAAACATAGGTGCCGCGCAAGTAGACCTCTATGTGTTCTCCGATGGGCCTAAACGGACGGAGGATGAAAGCGGCGTCGCTGAAGTCCGCTCGCTCTTCAATAACGAAGACCGGTTTCATTCAGTGACGCTCTTTGCTGAAGATTCTAACCGAGGTCTGGCGGCCGCGATCATCGCCGGAGTATCCGATGTTCTTGATCGGCACGAAATGGTCATTGTCCTCGAGGATGACATAATCACTTCGCCACAGTTTCTACAGTTTCTGACGGAAGCACTTATTTTCTATCGCGATCACGAGGCCGTCTGGCATATAAGCGGCTGGAATTATCCAATCAAGGCCTGCGATGGCGAATATTCTGCGTTCCTATGGAGAGTCATGAATTGTTGGGGCTGGGCAACCTGGAAAGATCGTTGGGCCCTATTTGAACGGTCCCCGGAAGAAACGCTGCGCCTGTTTTCGCCGGAGCAGAAGTGGCAATTCAATCTCGACGGGAGCCATGATTTCTTTTCCCAGGTTGAAAAGAATGCCCGTGGACGCATCAGAACGTGGGCCGTATTTTGGTATGTCACAATTTTCCTGCGTGGCGGGTTATGCGTTAACCCTGTTCACAGCTTGGCCGTTAATATTGGGTTTGATGGATCGGGGACGAATTGTGGCGCCGATGATTATTTTAGAGGCGGTCATTCCACGTTGCACTATCCATTCAAATTTCCGGTGGAGATGGCTGAAGACCGGGAATGGAGAGGGGCGGTCAAGAAATTCTATGACGAGACATACCCGCCAAAGTGGAAGCGCGGACTCGCACGGCTGAAGTCAATATGGAACGAAACTGTAAAATAAACGTGGCGGACGGATGGTTATGGTTTTTGTTCATGGTTTGTTATCTCGTCACGTGATGCTTTCGCCATACGGTCGCTTGAGGTGGATGCGTGACAAGGAATAATTCAAAGGGTAGTGCGGCTGTGCGCCGTATTGCCATCTTGGGGTCTATGGCTGGCACGCCAGACGGGCAGAGAAAGCTTACCCGGCTCTACGCGTGCAGGTCGCGGTTCGACACCATCCTCCACGACTTCAACGGCCATCGTGGTGCTGCAGGTGGATTTCGTATCCTTGCAGAAGTGCTGCGGGCGGCTTGGTTCTCGTTGGTACGACGTCCCGATGTCGCCTATCTGGCGATTTCTAGGACTCGATTCGGTGCGCTGCGTGACCTGTTGATCATTCTGCCTTATCGGCTGGGTCAAGTTCCGGTCGTCGCCCATGTTCACGGGGCTGAGTTTGAGGATTATTTTGTACGGTCTCAGCGGCGTTGTCTGGTTTCACGGCTGCAGCTGCGAGCGGTGGACCAATTTATTTTCATTCATGAGACCTATGATTTGACGGGAATGCAAGGGATTAGGGGGGGCGTTATTAGAAATCCGCTGCCAGATTTTCCAGCGGACCGTCTTACTGCAAAAAAGGCAGAAGGGTCGCCATCCTTCGGATTCATTTCCTCATTTGTTCCAGGGAAGGGAATCGAGATCTTTCTAGAAGTCTCAAAGGAGCTAGCTGGTGTAGGGCGATGGGTGGTCGCGGGGGGGGCAAATAGCCGATTTCCTACTTATGGCAAAAATCTTGTTGCTACCGTGTCGGCCATGTCTCATATCAACTATCTTGGCTACCTAAATAATCCGTTTGAGTTTTTCGAACAGGTTGTTTTTCTGATTTTCCCGACATCCTACGAGAGCGAAGCAGTTCCGGGTGTAGTCGTGGAGGCATTGCTAACAGGATGTATTCCAATCATCTTGCACAGCGATCGGCTGCGACGAGTTTTCGGTGGAGCACCGATTCAATGGTTCCACGATCGCGATGAATTGGAATGTATTGTAAAGAAGTGCGTTGATTGGAGGCCGGAAGAGCGGTCCAAGATCGCGGAGGCTTGCCAATCTTGGGGGCGTCAGAACTTCCCGTCTGTTCCCGATTGGGTCGATCGAATTGACGACTTCGTGACCGATACGTATAAAGGCACTAAGCCCGCTAATAGGCTCAGGTAAGGAAGAATGCTTACGATTTCTGTGATCACAGCTGTATATAACCGAGCAGATACAATAGGGCAGGCACTGGCCAGTGTAGAGAGGCAGTCTTGGACTCGTGTAGAGCACATCGTTATCGATGGAGCATCAACAGACGGCACTGTCGCGATACTCGAATCGCACCGACAATACCTTGCGACGTTGGTTAGCGAGAGCGATGGCGGAATTTACGATGCGCTGAATAAGGGTTTGGCCCGTGCCACCGGGGATGTAGTGGGGTTGATGCATTCGGATGATTTCTATGCCGACGAGCGGGCGCTGGATAGGGTTGCGAAGGCCTTCACCGATCCGGCAGTGGATGGGGTGTATGGCGATCTGGACTATGTGGCGAAGGATGATCCGTCGCGGGTGATACGCCGTTGGCGTTCGGGCGAGTACGACCCGGCCCGTCTGGCTTGGGGCTGGATGCCGCCGCACCCGACTTTGTATCTGCGGCGCTCGGTGATCGAACAGTGGGGCGGGTTTGATACCTCTTTGCATATAGCGGCAGACTACGACGCCATGCTTCGCTATTTGGCGAAGGGAAGGATCAGGCTGGCTTACATCCCGGTGGTGTTGGTAAAGATGCGGGTGGGAGGGGAAAGCAATCGAACTCTTTCGCGTATCCTGCGCAAGAGCCAGGAAGATTACCGGGCGTTGCGCAACAACGGTGTGGGCGGTATCGGCGCCTTGCTCTGGAAGAACTTGAGCAAGGTAGCGCAGTTTTTTTAGGGGGTACAGGACAAATGCTCCCAACTTTACACGACATAGTCATGCCCCAGCTTTTTAAGGATGTGATCGATGGGATTTATGGGTGTACTTTCTGGGGCAGGATCGGTTTGGTTTTATGTGGACGAGGTTCTTGATGAGTTCGTTGAAGACGGAGGCGACATGCAAGACGTGGACCGTATTTGGATCTTTCCAACTGGTCGCGCATGGGCGCTCGCAATTAGCGATACTGACACTGCCGCGCATTCCCTGCCAGGTTGGCAACAGCCATCGGCTTTGAGAGTACAAGCCTCGATCGGCTCCCCTTTCGCTATGCTCATGTTCTGTCGCACCTCCTTATGGCCACCCCAGTGAGCCATTTTAGAGTCGTGATCCACTTCTTTTGTCGCACAGCCACGTAAGGTACTTGGTCGATCGGAGTCACCAAGCTTGAAAATCCTCCTCACCGGCGCCGCCGGTTTCATCGGCATGCACACCGCGCTGAGCCTCCTGCGTCGCGGTGACACGGTCGTCGGCATCGACAACCTCAACGACTACTACGACGTTCGCCTCAAGCACGCCCGCCTGGCCTGCCTGGCGGGGCAGGGCGATTTTCGCTTCATCGAGATGGACATCGCCGACCGGGCGGCGATGGCCGCGTTGTTCGCCGCTGAAGGTTTCGAGCGCGTGATTCACCTGGCGGCCCAGGCCGGTGTGCGCTACTCGCTGCTCAACCCCAACGCCTACGTCGATAGCAATCTGGTGGGCTTCGTGAACGTCCTCGAGGGCTGCCGCCAGCACGCGATTCAGCATCTGGTCTACGCCTCGAGTTCGAGCGTCTATGGCGGCAACACGCGCATGCCCTTCGCCGAGCGCGACAACGTCGATTACCCGGTCAGCCTGTACGCCGCGACGAAGAAGGCCAACGAGCTGATGGCGCACACCTACAGCCACCTCTATCGTCTGCCAACCACCGGCCTGCGCTTCTTCACCGTCTACGGCCCGTGGGGGCGGCCCGACATGGCGCCTTTCCTGTTCACCCGAGCGATCCTCGAGGGTCGGCCGATCGACGTCTTCAACCACGGCCGCATGCAGCGCGACTTCACCTACGTGGACGACATCGTCGAAGCCGTGCTGCGGGTGAACGACCGGGTGCCGGCGCCCGATCCCGATTACACTGCCGCCAACCCCGATCCGGCGACCAGCGACGCCCCGTATCGGGTGTTCAACATCGGCAATCATCAACCGGTACCGTTGATGGACTTCATCGGTTGCATCGAGCAGCAGCTTGGGCGCTAGGCCGAGAAGCGCCTGCTGCCGATGCAGCCGGGCGATGTGGCGGCCACTTACGCCGACACCGCCGCCCTCGAACAGTGGATCGACTTCGCGCCGAGCACGCCGCTGGCGGAGGGCATCGCGCGCTTTGTCGATTGGTATCGCCACTACTACCAAGTTTGAAAGGAAAGTTAACATCTCATGAAAGTTACCGTTATTGGCGCCGGCTATGTCGGCCTGGTCACCGGCGCCTGCCTGTCGGAAATGGGCAACCACGTGCTCTGTCTCGATGTGGACAAGCGCAAGATCGAGATCCTCAACAGCGGCGGCATCCCGATCCATGAGCCGGGTCTGGAAGAGATGGTCAAGCGCAATGCCGCCGATGGCCGGCTGCAATTCACCACCGACATCGCCGCCGCGGTGCATCACGGGACGCTGCAGTTCATCGGCGTCGGTACGCCGCCCGACGAGGACGGATCGGCCGATCTCCAGTACGTGCTGGCCGCCGCGCGCAGCATCGGCCAGCACATGACCGACTACAAGGTGATCGTCGACAAGAGCACGGTGCCGGTCGGCACCGCCGACCGGGTGCGCGCGGCGGTGCAGGAGGTGCTGGCGGAACGTGGCGTCAGCGTGGACTTCGCCGTCGTCAGCAACCCGGAGTTTCTCAAGGAAGGGGCTGCGGTCGAGGACTTCATGCGCCCCGACCGCATCATCATCGGCGCTGACGACGAGCGCGCCAGGTTGCTGATGCGGGCGATCTACGCGCCGTTCTCCCGCAACCGCGACAAGCTGCTGCTGATGGATACACGCAGCGCCGAACTCACTAAATACGCGGCCAACGCCATGCTGGCGACGCGCATCAGCTTCATGAATGAACTGGCGCGGCTGGCCGAGTGCGTCGGCGCCGATATCGAACGGGTGCGCCACGGCATCGGCAGCGATCCGCGCATCGGCACGCACTTTCTCTACGCCGGCACCGGCTACGGCGGGTCGTGCTTTCCCAAGGATGTCAAGGCGCTGGTCCGCACTGGCCACGACATGGGCATCGACCTGCGGGTGCTGACTGCGGTCGAAGCGGCGAACGATAGCCAGAAGCGGGTGCTGGTCGACAAGGTCGTCGCCCGCTTCGGCGAGGATCTGCAGGGGCGCAGCTTTGCTCTCTGGGGTCTGGCCTTCAAGCCGGACACCGACGACATGCGCGAAGCGCCGAGTCGGGTGATCGTGCACGAACTGCTGCGCCGCGGCGCGGCGATCCGGGCGTACGACCCGGTGGCGATGGACGAAGCGCGGCGGGTGTTCGGCGACCTGCCAGGGCTGAGCTTCGCCAGCCACCAGGCGGACGCGCTGCGCGATGCCGATGCACTGCTGATCGTCACCGAGTGGCGCGAGTTCAAGAGCCCGGACTTCGAGCAGATGGGGGTGCTGCTCAAACAACCGCTGATCTTCGACGGCCGCAACCTCTTCGACCCGGCACTGGTGCGCAGCCTGGGGCTCGAGTATTACGCCATCGGGCGAGGGCAGGCGCCCCTCGGGCTGGCGCTGGACGGGTAGAGGGCGGCAGGGGCTCAGCTGCCCGAGCTTGCAAAAACGGTGTGGAAAACGGTGTGGAAAACGGTGTGTGGAAAACGGTGTGTGGAAAACGGTGTGTGGAAAACGGTGTGTGGAAAACGGTGTGTGGAAAACGGTGACAGGGAAAACAGTTACAGTAAACTCAACTCTCGTCAGTGTTACGCGTCCCGCGCGACAGCTTGCCATGGCAGCTGCGTCCAAGGGAGCAGGTGGTGGTGCCTGTTCGTGGGGCAGCAGACGTGGATCGCCCCGTGGCAGCGACTCCTGGCTTTGGCGAGAAGGGCCCGGAGATGCTGCCGGCTGGCGTCAGCGAGGAGGGTGTCTTGCCGCCGATTGCCTGCGGCGGCTTCGTGGGGGAGAGCAGCCGCGTCTTCGAGACGAAGATGTGTGGTCACGCCGGGGCCCGTACGCCGTCGTTGGCACGAGGCGAGGCGGACCTGGCCGTGTCTCTGCCGTGACCGATGTGCACCGACCGGGTGAAGGATCAGGATCGCCCTTTCAGAGCCCGATCCGTTACCCGGATCGTTCGGCGAACACGGTGTCGAGGTCGGGTGCGTCGAGCACGCGCTTCGCCCACGCCTCCAGGCGCTCGGGTTCAGCGCCTGCGAGCTGGCTCTCGACCCAGGGCGGCAAGGCTCCGAAGCGCCAGCCCAGCAACTGCTTCAGCAGCCGTGCTTCGCCTTGCTCGATTCCTTTTTCAATTCCCCTTTCGATCCCTTGTTCAATTCCTTTTTCGATCCCTTTCTCGATCCCCTTCTCGATCCCCTTCTCGATCCCTCGCTCCATCGCCTGTTGTTCCCATTGCTCGGCAATCGTCAGCATCAGTTCACCTCCACCACTCAAAGTTTCTGTCACGACCTGGCGCAACTGGTCACCGGTCAAGC
>JAGFNJ010000017.1 GCA_017592775.1 Candidatus Accumulibacter conexus
ATCTCGACGCCAAGGATTTGCCGGAAGAAAGCCGGTTTCGCCGGCTGAGCACCCACAGCAAGCAATTGCTCGACACGCTCAAGATGATCGCCTACCGTGCCGAAACGGCGATGGCCAACGTCCTGGCGCCGCTTCTTGCCCGCCCGGACGAGGCCCGGAGCTTGCTACGCGCGATCTACACGACCGAAGCCGACTTGCTGCCCGACCCGCAGGCCGGCACCCTGACCGTTCGCCTCCACCATCTGGCCAATGGCGTCTCGGACCGCGCCGTCCGCACACTCTGTGACGAGTTGAACGCGACCGAGACCGTCTTCCCACGCTCCAACCTCCGCTTGATCCTGCAACTCGGTACTTCGCAAAATCCGTGAGATCAGGTTGTCTGTGGCTGCCACCCGGATCCGGACCGGGATCGCCAAAGTTGACTGGCGCGCGCACCAATCATAGCCAGAAACAATTGATAGTATACCGACAATTGATTTGTGATATTTCAGCAGCGGTTCTAAGCTAGGTCCATCGGGTCGTTGCGGCCGTTGCCCAGCCACCCGGTGAGTCGTGGCGCCGGATGGTGGCAACGATCGTCCGACCGCTGCCGGCGACCACCGCCGGCACCGTAGCGGTGATCGCGTTTGCCGCCAGGTTGCCCGGAGTATGGGCAGGCGCCGATCAACCTGTGTTGAAAGGATCAAGACGATGACCAGCAAGAAACTCACCACGGCTGCAGGCGCGCCTGTAGTCGATAACCAGAACAGCATGACCGCCGGTCCGCGCGGCCCTGTCCTTCTCCAGGACATCTGGCTGCTCGAGAAGCTGGCGCACTTCGACCGCGAGGTGATCCCTGAGCGCCGCATGCATGCCAAGGGCTCCGGCGCCTACGGCAATTTCACCGTGACCAGCGACATCACGCGCTACACGCGCGCCCGCATCTTCTCCGCCGTCGGCAAGAAGACCGAACTCTTCGCCCGCTTCACCACCGTCGCCGGTGAACGCGGCGCCGCCGACGCCGAGCGCGACATTCGCGGTTTCGCGGTGAAGTTCTACACCGAGGAGGGCAACTGGGACCTCGTGGGCAACAACACGCCCGTCTTCTTCCTGCGTGACCCGCTCAAGTTCCCGGATCTCAACCATGCGGTGAAGCGCGACCCGCGCAGCAACATGCGCAGCGCGACCAACAACTGGGATTTCTGGACCGCCCTGCCGGAAGCGTTGCACCAGGTGACGATCGTCATGAGCGACCGCGGCATCCCGGCCAGCTACCGCCACATGCACGGCTTCGGTTCGCACACCTTCAGCTTCATCAACGCTGCCGGCGAACGTTTCTGGGTCAAGTTCCACTTCCGCAGCCAGCAGGGAATCCGCAACCTGAGCGACGCCGAAGCCGAGGCGATCGTCGGCAAGGATCGCGAGAGCCATCAACGCGACCTGTTCGAGAGCATCGAGCGCGGTGACTTCCCGCGCTGGACGCTGTCCGTGCAGGTGATGCCGGAGAGGGAAGCGTCGTCCGTGCCCTACAACCCCTTCGATCTGACCAAGGTCTGGCCGCATGCGGACTACCCGCTGATCGAGGTCGGCATCATGGAACTGAACCGCAATCCGGAGAACTTCTTCGCCGAGGTCGAGCAGTCGGCATTCAATCCGGCGGCCGTCGTTCCCGGCATCGGTTTCTCGCCGGACAAGATGCTGCAGGCCCGACTGTTCTCGTACGGCGACGCGCAGCGCTACCGGCTTGGCGTCAATCACCACCAGATCCCGGTGAATGCGCCGCGCTGCCCCTTCCACAGCTACCATCGCGATGGCGCCATGCGGGTCGACGGCAACCACGGCGGCACGCTCGGCTACGAGCCGAACAGCTTCGGCCAGTGGCAGGAGCAGCCCGACTTCCGCGAACCGCCGCTGTCGGTCGAAGGCGCCGCCGACCACTGGAACCACCGTGAGGATGGCGACTACTACTCGCAGCCCGGTCAGCTCTTCCGCCTGATGAGCAACGAGCAGCGGCACGTGCTGTTCGACAACACGGCCCGTGCCATGGGCGACGCGCCGGAAGCGATCAAACTGCGCCACATCCACAACTGCCTGCAGGCCGACCCGGCCTATGGCGAAGGCGTCGCGCGGGCGCTCGGCATCGCGCTCGGCAAGCTCGCCACCTGAGTCCCGGCGACGCCGCGTCGCGGCTGGCGCGCGGCTTGGGCGGCGTCGCTGCCGCCTGGCCCGCGATGCCGGCTCTCAAGAAACAAAATCGCAAACACTTGTTTGTTATGGAAAACCGGGCGCGGGATCCGTGGGCTTTGGATGCTCAGTGGCGCTCGAGGAAGGCCTCGAAGTCGGCCAGCGGCAGCGGCCGGCTGAACAGGTAGCCCTGGTAGGCATGGCAGCCGTGCCCCGTCAGGGCGTCGCGCTGGGCGACCGTTTCGACCCCCTCGGCAATCACTTCCAGACCGAGGCTGTGCGCCAGAGCGACGATCGTGCGTGCAATCGCCTCGTCGTTGGCGTCGTTGAGCAGGTCGCGGACGAAGGACTGGTCGATCTTCAGCTGGTCGAGCGGCAGCCGCTTGAGATACGACAGAGACGAATAGCCGGTGCCGAAATCGTCGAGCGAGAAGCCGACACCCCGGGCCTTCAGTGCCGTCATCTTGGCGATGATCTCCTGCACGTTGTCGAGCAGCATGCTCTCGGTGAGTTCGAGCTTGAGGTTGCGCGGGCTGGCACCGGCGGCGTCAAGCGCTGCCAGCACCTGATCGACGAAATTCGGCTGCCGCAACTGACGCGCGCTGACGTTGACCGAAAGCGAGAAGTCCGCCCGTCCCGCCCTGGCCGACCAGCGCGCGACCTGCGCGCAGGCGGTCTGCAGGACCCACTGGCCGAGGGGAAGGATGAGCCCGGTTTCCTCGGCGAGCGGGATGAACTCGCCCGGCGAGACCAGCCCGCGCTGCGCGTGCTGCCAGCGCAGCAGCGCCTCGGCGCCGAGCAGCCGGCCGTCCCTGTCGATCTGCGGTTGATAACAGAGGAAGAACTCGCCGGCCTGCAGCGCCTGCCGCAAGTCCCGCTCGAGCGCGGCGCGAGCGCTGACCACCGCCTGCATCCGGGGATCGAAGAAGCGCAGGGTATTGCGTCCCGTCGCCTTGGCCTCGTACATCGCCAGGTCGGCCCGCTTCATCAGTTCGTCGATGTCGTCCTGCTGCCCCTCGAAGAGGGTGATGCCGATACTCGGCGTATTGTGGTACTCGTGCCCGCCGAGATCGTACGGCCGGTTGAGAACCGCGAGGATCTTTTCGCCGACGATCCGGCTCTGGCTTGCCGCATCCTCTTTTCGCGTCCCGAGATCCTCGAGCATTACGACGAACTCGTCGCCCCCCAGACGGGCAACGGTGTCGCGTTCGCGAACACAGTCGCTGAGCCGCCGGGCGACCTGCTGCAGCAGCAGGTCGCCCTTTTCGTGGCCGAGCGTGTCGTTGAGCGTCTTGAAGTTGTCGAGGTCAATGAACAGCAGGGCGCCCTGCCGCTCGCGACGGGCGCTTGCCGCCATGGCAATCCGCAGACGGTCATGCAACAGGCGCCTGTTCGGCAGGCCGGTCAGCGCATCGTAGAACGCCAGCTGCTTGATCTCCTCCTGCGTCGCCTTGCGCAGGGTGATGTCGGTGAGCATCGAGACATAGTGGGTGACCCTGCCCTGGTTGTCGCTCACCGCCGAGATCGTCAGCCACTCGGGATAGATCTCGTCGTTCTTCCGCCGGTTCCAGATCTCGCCCTGCCAGGCGCCGGTGCGCGCCAGGCTCTCGCGCATCGCGGCGTAGAAGAGCGCGTCGTGGCGACCCGAACGCAGCAGCCTGGGCGTCTGCCCGACTGCCTCCGCGGCGCTGTAGCCGGTGATGGCGGTAAACGCCTGGTTGACGCGCAGGATGATCCCGTCGGCGTCGGTGATGAACATCCCCTGCTCGGACTCGAAAGCGGCGGCGGCGATCCGTTCCCATTGCTCGGCCTGGCGGCGGTCGGTGCGGTCGTGCGACACGACGACGATCCGTTCTGGTTGCCCCTGCTGGTCGCGGATCACCCGGCCGACCGAGTGCATGTGCCTGACACCGCCATCCCGCCGCAGCAACCGATACTCGAGCTCCTGTCCGACACCGCTGCGCACCGTCTGGCGGAACGCCTCCTGCACCCTCGCCCGGTCGTCCGGATGGATGTCGGCGAACGAGTCGGTACCAGGCAGATCGCTGGTGTCGCCAAAGAACTGTCGATATGATGGGCTGTTGTACAGCCGCCGTCCCTGCAGGTCGAGGACGGCGATGTGCTCGCCGATGCTTTCGGAAATCAGCTGGAAGAACTCCTTCTGCTCGCGCAGCGACGCTTCCAGTTCCTTCCTCGCGGTGATGTCCTGCGCCGTTCCCAGGCTGCGCACTGCCCGGCCGTCGGCGGCGAACTCCACCTCAGCCCGTTGCGCCACCCAACGCACGCCACCGTCGATGATGATGCGCAGTTCGCTGTCGAACGGCTCACCGCGCAGTGCTGCCTCGATGTCCCGCTGCAGAATGAGCCGATCATCCGGGTGTACCCGCTTCATGAATCCGGCCAGGGTGCCCGTCGACCCCTCCGGCACGCCGAAGATGCGGCAGGCCTCGGACGACGGACGAATCGTGTCGCTGGCCAGGTCGTAGACCCAACTGCCGACATGCGCGACCCGCTGCGCCCGCCGCAGTTCGGCTTCGTTCGCCAGCAGTTCGGCGCTGCGCTGCTCGAGGTCCTGGCCGAGACGTCGCACCTCGGCGATGCGCCGCTGGTACGAGCGGCAGAGGAAACTGATCAGCAGCAACGAAACGATCACCGCCGAAAGCTGGATCAGGCCATGCATCAGCGCCGGCGTCGGTGGCGGTGCCGGCGACCAGTGCCGCCAGTCGGCAAGCAGCAGAGCGCTGATCAGGACAGCGGTCAGGACGGCCAGAGCGAGTGCTGCCCGCGCACCGAGCAGCCAGCCGCCGGTCATGATCAGCAGCGGATAGAGGATCACCAGCGAGCCGCGCAAGCCACCGTAGAACAGAGTGATGCCGACGACGGCAAGCCACGTGCCCCAGACGAGAACGGCAAGCGACGCCCGCAACCGCCCGACCGCCAGCAACCGCAGCGTCGCCGCGGCGACGACGATCATCGCCGCCGGACCGAGCGCCCGCAGGGGCTGCTCCGGAATCAGCAGCAGGATCGTCGGCAGGACGCCGCAGGCGGTGAGCAGGATCGCCCAGCCGGCAACCTTCAGGAAGGCGAGCGATGGCGCCCAGTACAGCGGCTGATCATCGTCGGCTGCGGCAGGGCCCGCTGACGCGCGCGCGCAATCCACTTCTTCAGCCATCACCAAGCCACTCCCCAGCCCAGGCTACGCACCGGCGGCTTCGGTGACCGTGCGGAAGAAGCGGTAGCAGTTGCGGCCGGCCTTCTTCGCGTAGTACATCGCCGTGTCGGCGTTCTTGAGCAACTGGCCGACGTCCTCGCCATGCTGCGGGTACACCGCGATACCGATGCTGACCGAGATGTCGAGCGCGTGCGGACCGATCAGGAAGGGCCGCTTGAGCGCCGCCAGCACCTTGCCGGCGACGAGAACGGCATCCATCGCCCGTTCGATCTGTGCCAGCAGGATGACGAACTCGTCACCACCGAGGCGCGCCACGGTATCCGTCTCGCGCGGCACGCAGGCTTTCAGGCGCAGCGCCACCTCCTTCAGCAACAGGTCGCCGACATCGTGCCCGAGCGTGTCGTTGACCGGCTTGAACTGATCGAGATCGAGGAACATCAGGGCGAGCGTCGCCCGATCCCGGCGCACCTGCGCCAGCGCCTGCGACAGGCGATCGCTGAGCAGTGCACGATTCGGCAGATCGGTGAGCTGATCATGATGGGCGAGGTGCTGGACGCGTTCCTCCGTTGCCTTGCGCTCCGAGATGTCCTGCTTGATGGCGACGAAGTGCTGGATGCGGCCGTTGATGTCAGTCACCGGCGAGATGGTCAGCGCTTCGTCATAGAGGCTGCCGTCCTTGCGACGGTTGACGACTTCGCCGCTCCAGACCCGACCGTCGAGAATCGTTTCCCACATCCGGTGGTAGAACTCCGCGTCCTGCTGGCCGGCATTGAGCATCTCGCTCGGTTTGTTTCCCACCGCCTCGACCAGGCTGATGCCGGTCATCCGGGTAAACGCCGGGTTGGCCCACACCACCGTCGCACTCACGTCGGTGATGACGATGCCGTTGGCAGCCGAGTTCAGCGCCGCCTCGAACAGGCGCAGGCGCGACTCGAGTTTCTGGCGGACGACGGCATGCCGGATCGCCCGCCCGAGTGCGTCATGCTCGAACTGTCCCTTCACCAGATAGTCCTGTGCGCCGGCCTCCAGCGCCGCCGCCGCCAACTGATGGTCGTCGGCCCCGGTGAGGACGATGATCGGCACGTCTGGCACCACCGAGCGCATCATCCGCACCGTCGCAATCCCCGCCGAATCGGGCAGCGAGAGGTCGAGCAGGACGACATCCGGCCTGGCTGCCGTCGCCATCCGCACGCCATCGACCAGGGTCGACGCCCATCTCAGTGGTTCTCCGTCGCCCAGGCGGCGCAAACCGGCGCGGCGGATGTTCGCCTGGATCAGTCCAAAGTCGCCTGCGTCATCCTCGATCACCAGGATCGAGACTTGCGGCGTCGACTCGCTCATTTCCTCGTCTCCGTACCATCGACCGCCTCGGCGGTCCGCTTGCCATTGTGCGCCAGGAATGCCACTCGCGACCAGTGCTCGCCGAGCCGGCGGATCTCTTCGATGAACACGCCGACATCGGCCGTCTTGACGATGTAGCCGGCAGCGCCGAGACGACGGGCGGCAAGAATGTCGCGGTCGACTGCCGAGGTACTCAGGACGACGACCGGAATGCTGCGCAGCGATGGATCATCCCTGACTTCGGCGAGGAACTCCCGGCCATCCATGCGCGGCATGTTGAGGTCGAGCAGGATCAGGTCGGGGCGTCTCGCCAGCAGGAAACGTCCGCCCTGGCGGCGCAGGTACTCGAGCGCTTCGCGCCCGTCGACGACGTGCTCAACCTCCGCCGCGACCTGGCTTTCACTCAACGCCACCCGCAGCAGATGGGCATCGGCCGGTTCGTCCTCGACGAGCAGAATCAGCAGGCGACCAGCGCCACCACCACTCTCGCCCGGCGCCGTGATCGCCGTCGTCAAGGCGCCGCTCATGCCGCCCTGCCGACGCCTGCCGGCTGCTCGGCCGCCGGCAGCTGCAGCGCCAGGCGGCAGCCGCCACCCGGCGCCTCCTCGATCCAGGCCTGGCCACCGCAGCTCTCGGCAATGCGACGAACGATCGCCAGCCCCACTCCCGTGCCCTCACCACTCGACGACAGCCGCTCGAAAACGCGAAACACTCGCCCGCGATACTCCTCCTCGACACCGGGGCCATTGTCGCTGACGCGATAGATGACCCACTCGCCCCTGCGCTCGCCGGACACGTCGATGCGCAGCGCCTGCGTACCGCGGCCATGTTGCAGTGCGTTCTCGACGGCGACGCGAAAAAGGTCACCGAGCCGCGGCAGGTCGATCAGTGCCGGCGGCAACTGGCCGATATTGAGCCGCGCCCCGGCCTCGGCAAGCGGCCCGGCAAGTTTCTTCAGCAAGGACTGCAGGACCGGTTCGACGGCACAGCACTCGATCTGGCCACGTGGCTGGTCGGCCGACAGGTACAGTTCGGCATCCCGCAGCAGTTCCTGCAATCGCCCCGCCTGCTGGCCAATGAAGTCGAGCGACAGTTGCACCTCGGGGTCGTCTACGTGCCCGGCGAGCTGGCTGCGCAGGCGGCCGGCATAGGCCGCGACGCGGCGGGCCGGCTCCTGCAGGTGGTGCGCCGTGACTTCGGCGAAGCGCTGCAGATCGGCAGTCCGTTGCGCAACCCGCAGCTCAAGGGTGCGTTCGTGCGCCCGCGAAGCCGCTATCAGCCTCGCCTGCCAAGCCGCCTGCCATGCCAGGACGAGGCAGAAGAGCAGGCCGGCAACCGCCTGCAGCAGCAGTCCGCGCCCTTCCGACCAGCCGGCGAGCGGCGCCACGCTCAGGCTCCATGGGGCATTGGCCACCACCAGTTCCTCCTCCACCGGATCGACCAGGGTCGCCCGCGAAGAAGCCGCCAGCAGCAGCTTCTCGCGCGTCTCCGGATCGCGGCGGAACAACTGATAGGCGTAACCCTGCTCTTCCAGACCGTCGAGGCCGCTCTGTCGAAGCACCACGCGCAACGGCATCCGCACCACGGCAAAACCCCAGAAGGCACGGCCGTGGGTCAGGTCGTCGACGAAGATCGGCAACAGGCCGGCAGCCTCGAGATCACCGGTCGTCAGGGTGAGCGGTCCGGCCAGCAGCAGCATGCCACTGTTGCGGCTCTGTCGCGCGGCTCTGCCGAGTTCCGGGTCGTGCAGCAGATCGACGCCGATCAGGCTCTCGTTGCCGGCCAGCGGAACGACCTGCCGCACCACCCCGGCCGGCGCCAGTTGCAGCGCGGACACGTCGGGAAAATGGCGCAGCAACCGTTCGCCCGTTGCCGCGAAAGCCGGGATGCCTTGCTTTCCCGGCTGCAGCATGGCTGCCAGGGCATGGCTTGGCGCAAGCGCCCGCTCGACGCTCGTGCGGACGTCGTGCGCGCGTTCGGCGGCGACGCTGGCCGCCTGGCTCCGGGCTTCGCGCTGGCGCTGATGCTCCTGGCGCCAGATCAGCCCGCCAACCAG
Source organism: Candidatus Accumulibacter conexus (assembly GCA_017592775.1). Lineage (GTDB taxonomy): Bacteria > Pseudomonadota > Gammaproteobacteria > Burkholderiales > Rhodocyclaceae > Accumulibacter > Accumulibacter conexus. The sequence continues at coordinate 8,733 of JAGFNJ010000017.1, forward strand.
CGTGCCCGCCAGCACGAAAGCCAGCAATCCGACGAGCCGCGGCCGACAGCGCAGGCTGCTGCCGGCGCCAGCCGTTGCGCGCTCGCCCACGAACGACGCAGCGGCCGACATCACGCAGCTTCCCCCGGCATCGGCAGCGCGACGCAGAATCGGCTGCCGCGACCGTCACCGCCGGACTCCGCCCAGATACGTCCACCGTGGTGCTCGGCAATCTTGCGACAGAGCGCCAGACCGACGCCACTGCCCTCGAAAGTCGCACGGCTCTGCAGCCGCTGAAAGACCTGAAACAGGCGGCCCAGCTGTGCCGGCGCGATGCCGACACCGTTGTCGGCAACCACCAGAGACCATTCCCCACCGACGAGCCGGCTGCTCACCGTGACCTCCGGCTGTCGTCCCGGAACGCGAAACTTGACCGCATTGCCGATCAGGTTCTGCAACAGCCGCAGCATCTCGTCCGGGCGCACGCAGACACGCGGCCACTCGCCGCCGATGGTGATCGTCGCAGCGGCCTCGGCAATCGTCGGTTGCAGGAACAGCAGCGCCTCATCGAGGATGGCGCGGCTTTCGATCCATGCCCGTGGTTCACCCAGGCGACCGACCCGCGAGTATTCAAGCAGCGCCACCAGCATCCGGTCCAGGCGCTTGGCACCGTCGATGGCAAAGCCGAAGTAGGCGCTCTGTTCATCGTTCAACTGGTCGGCGAGACTGATGCCGAGCAGTTGCAGGTAGCTGGCGATCATCCGCAGGGGTTGCCGCAGGTCATGCGAGATGGCGTAGCTGAACTGCTCGAGTTCGGCGTTCGAACGTCTGAGTTCCGCCTCGGCCTGCTTGCGCTCGGTAATGTCCTGCGTCGTCCCCAGGCTGCGCAAGGGCTTGCCGTCGGCGCCAAAGGTCAGGTCGGCACACTGGCGGACGTAGCGGACCGCGTTGCCGACCAGGATGCGATGTTCGTGGTCGAACGAGCCACCGAGCTGCAGGAAACGCTGCCACGCTGCCTCGAGCGCGGCACGGTCCTCGCTGCAGACGCGCGCCAGGTAGGCCTGGTAGCTGCCGACGGTGCCTTCGGGCAGGCCGAAGATGCGACAGCTTTCCGCCGACAGATGCATCTCGTCGGTGGCAAGCTCGTAGTTCCAGCTGCCGACGTGGGCCACCGACTGTGCCCTGATGAAGTTGGCCTGACTTTCGCGCAGCGCGGAGACGGCCGCGTCGAGCTGCCGGACCTTCAGTTCGAGGTCGTGCTGCAGTTGCTCCTGTTCGCGCATCAGGCGATAGGTGCGCAGCGCCGAATGGACCTGGGCAAAGATCTGGTTGCCGTGCAGTTCCGACTTCAGTCGATAGCCATCGATCTCGTACTGGCTGATGACCTCGCGCTGTGGTGCATAACCCGGCTGGCCGGTGATCAGGACGATCTGCACGGTTCGGTTGGCCAGTTGGTCGCGGACATGCCGGACGAGGTCGAGTCCCGCGCGCTCCGACTCCATCACCACGTCAAGCAGGATCAGGGCGGTGTCCGGGTTGGCCGCAAGCAGCGCCTTCGCCTCCTCTGCCGAGAAGGCGTCCAGCAACTGCAGCCCGCGACCTTCGATGACCACCTCCTGCAAGGCGAGGCGGAGCACGGCGTGTACGTCCGCTTCGTCGTCCGCGACGAGGACCTTCCACGGGCGGCCGGCAGCAGGCGCCGGCTCACCGGCATCGCCCTGCAGCAGGGAGGGGAAGAGATCCGGATCGGCGCTCACCGGGCTGCGCATTCATTCATCTCCACGGGCAGCGCTGCGGCGCATGCGTCCGGACGCCGCGCGCGCGAGCGGACCCCGGCACTTCATCGCGACCATCAGCGTTCTCCATTCAGGCAACGGCCTCGAGGACTCGTTTCACGGCGACGATCCGGCAGGCGGTCTTCGCCGGCTGCCGTTCCATGTCCTCCGTAACGACACGACTGCCCTGCAACTTTAGACCCTTCCGCAGCGGCCATGCCGCTACCAGGGCAGGCACAGGCGCGCCAGCTCAGTTCTGTTCGATCGGTGGTGCCACCTTGAAGACCTCCGCCAGCGTCGTCACCCCGGCAGCCACCTTCATCGCCCCCGAGATGCGCAAGGGCTTCATCCCTTCACGAAACGCCAGGTCGCGAATCCTGGCGATGTCCTTGTTCTCGCTGATCGCCTGCTTGACCTCGGGCGACAGCATGAGGATCTCGTACAAGCCGACACGGCCGAGGTAACCCGTCATGCGGCAGTCGAGGCAACCCACGGGCCGGTAGAAGCGCGACGGACGGTTCGACTTCCACGGCGCCACCAGCTGATCCCACATCGCCTCCTCGACCGGACTGGCCGGATGCACCTGCTTGCAATGCGGACAGAGGATGCGCACCAGACGCTGCGCCATCACTCCGAGCACTGTCGCGCCGAGCAGATAGGACGGGACACCGAGGTCGAGAAGGCGCGTGATCGCCGACGGAGCATCGTTGGTATGCAGCGTCGACAGCACCAGGTGGCCGGTCAGAGCCGCCTGGATGGCCACCTCGGCGGTCTCCAGGTCACGGATTTCGCCGATCATGATGATGTCCGGATCCTGCCGCATCAGTGCGCGTACTCCCTGCGCGAAACCGAGGTCGATGACGTTCTGCACCTGCATCTGATTGAACGCCGGCTCGACCATCTCGATCGGATCCTCGATGGTACACACGTTGACTGCCGGCGTCGCCAGTTGCTTCAGGGTCGAATAGAGCGTCGTCGTCTTTCCCGACCCGGTCGGCCCGGTGACCAGGATGATGCCGTTCGGCCTCTCGGCCATCGCCTTCCAGCGTCCCTGGTCGTCGTCGGAGAAGCCCAGTTCGGCGAAACCGCGCACCAGCACTTCGGGATCGAAGATGCGCATCACCAGCTTCTCGCCAAAGGCCGTCGGCAGGGTGGACAGGCGCAGTTCAGCCTCCTGGCCGTCGGCGGTGCGCGTCTTGATGCGGCCGTCCTGCGGGCGCCGCTTCTCGACCACGTCCATGCGACCGAGGATCTTGACGCGATTGATCATCGCCGCCAGGACGCTCATCGGGATCTGGTACACCTGGTGCAACACACCGTCGATGCGGAAGCGAACGATGCCGGCTTCGCGCCGGGGCTCGATGTGAATGTCGCTGGCACGTTGCTCGAAAGCGTACTGCCACAACCAGTCGACGATGTTGACGATGTGCTGGTCGTTGGCATCGAACTGTCGATTGGTGCGACCAAGCTCGACCAGTTGTTCGAACGAGGACAGGTTGCCGGTCGGGCCGCCCAACTGTGCCGCCTTCTTGACCGACCGGGCCAGATTGTAGAACTCGACCAGATAGCGCGCGACATCGACCGGACTGGCCAGGACGCGACGCACCTCCTTCTTGCTGATCGAGCGGATCTCCTTCTCCCAGTCGCGCAGAAAGGGCTCGGTCGTCGCCACCAGCACTTCACGCGTCGTCACGGCAACCGGCAGGACGCCGAAACGCGTCGCATAGGCACTCGACATGACCTCGGTCACGGCAGTGAAATCGACCTTCAGCGGATCGATGTGGTAATACTCGAGACCCACCCGCTGCGCCAGCCACTCGCCGAGATCGTCGAGGGTCAGCGGACGGTGCGGCTCCCGCTGCGATTTCCACTTCTGGTCGGCGATGATCACCAGCGGGTGCGCGACGACGCGCTTGAGGCGGCTCTCCTTCAGCAGCGTGTCGGCATCGGCCGCGCCGACCAGGCCGTCGGCGACCAGCCAGCCGAGAACCTCGGCCAGCGCCAGACGATGTTCATGAACGGTATTGGCCGTTGCCTGCAGCATGTGTCGTTTTCCGGGGAGGGGACGGTCACTATACCGGAGAGCAGCATCGCGACTCAATGATGGCGCCGCGACGGCGTATCATGCAACCTCGCCACGACCGCAGACGCAAGCGGCCCGCCGGACCGAGTGCCGGCCACCGTCAACCAGCACTTTGGATTCAAGCGCTGCGTGCAGGAGAAGATGCCGGCCGTCGATTGCAGCCAGGCGGCAGACCCGGCGCGCTGCCAGCGCCACCAGAAGGCACGCGAACAGTGCCGCGACAAGATTGGTCCCGAGCATCGCCAGTGCCTGCGCGACGCACTGGCGCCAGCCGCCAGATGACGCGACCAGCCGCCGCCCGCAGACGCCGGGCGCGGTCACTCAGGCGGCAGTCACGTTGGCGGCAATCGCCGCCCGCCATGCGGCCAGCTTGTGTGCGAAAGCCAGCGTGTACGCCGGGCTGGTCGACGGCAGCACCTGCGTCGCATAGCCCTGCTGCCGGAACCAGCCCGCGAAACGACCCGCGGTCTGGCCATTGAAGCAGATGCAGCGCAATTGCGGCGCCGCGTCGCGCAGAAGCGCGAAGTCGTTGGCGACCGCCGACTCGATGGCGGCATCGAGAGCACCGCGGCGCCGGCACTCGCGATAGACGTCCCAGAGCCCGATCCGGTGCTGCAACAGGCATCGCTGCTTGCCGGCATAGTCGAGGGCTGAGAGCGGCTCGTCGAGCAGCGCTTCGAGCAGGCGCCAGAACTGGTTCTGCGGGTGCGCATAGTAGTGCGCGGCGGCAAGCGATGCCGGCGAGGGAAAGCTCCCCAGGATCAGCGTCCTGACACCGGCGTCGATGATCGGCGGCAGGCCGGGCAGCAGCTCGGGCCTGCCGGCCACCATCAGCGACCGCCGGCGAGCGACAGGGCCAGCATCAGGTCGTTGATTCGCCTGACGAAACCAGCCGGATCATCGAGCGAACCGCCCTCCGCCAGCGTCGCCTGCTCGAGCAGCAGGTTGGCCCAGTCGTCGAAGCGCGTTTCCTCATATTTCAGCCGCTGCACCGCCGGGTGCTTCGGATTGATCTCGAGGATCGGCCTGCTCGCCGGCGCCTGCTGTCCGGCAGCCTTGAGAATGCGCTGCAGATTGCCACCGAGATCATGCTGGTCGGCGACCAGGCACGACGGCGAATCGGTCAGGCGATGCGTGACGCGCACGTCCTTGACCTTCTCGCCGAGAGTTGCCTTCACCTTCTCGATCAGTTCCCTGTATTCGTCGGCAGCCTTTTCCGCCTCCTCCTTTTCCGCCACGTCCTCGAGCTTGCCGAGGTCGAGCCCGCCCTTGGCGACCGATTGCAGCGGCTTGCCATCGAACTCGGTGAGGTGGCCGGTCACCCACTCGTCGACGCGATCCGACAGCAGCAGCACCTCGATCCCCTTTTTGCGGAAGATCTCGAGATGCGGGCTGTTTTTCGCGGCGGTGAAGGTTTCCGCCGTGACGTAGTAGATCTTCTCCTGGCCATCCTTCATCCGCGCCACGTAGTCGGCCAGCGAGACGCTCTCCTCGGCGGTATCGGACTGCGTCGAGGCGAAACGCAGGAGTTTGGCGATCCGCTCCTTGTTCGCGAAGTCCTCCCCGGCCCCCTCCTTGAGGACGCGGCCGAACTCCTTCCAGAACTTGACGTACTTCTCTTTCGCTGCCTCTTCCTCGCCGTCGGCGAGGCTTTCGAGAAGCCCGAGAACGCGCTTGACGCAGCCGCCGCGAATCGATTCGATGTCGCGTGACTGCTGCAGGATCTCGCGCGAGACGTTCAGCGGCAGGTCGTTCGAGTCGACGACGCCACGCACGAAGCGCAGGTACAGCGGCATCAACTGCTCGGCGTCATCCATGATGAAGACGCGCCGGACATAGAGCTTGATGCCGTGGCGGGCAGTCCGCTCGAAGAGGTCGAACGGCGCCCGCGACGGGATGTACAGCAGTTGCGTGTATTCCTGCTTGCCTTCGACGCGCGCATGGACGTGCGCCAGGGGATCCTCGAAATCATGCGCGACGTGCTTGTAGAACTCGTTGTACTGCTCATCGGTGATATCCGACTTCGGGCGGCTCCAGAGCGCTGAAGCCTGATTCACCGTCTCGTCCTCGTCCGTCACCACCTGCGCCTTCTGCTCCTCGTCCCAGCGCTCCTTCTTCATCAGGATCGGCAGCGTGATGTGGTCCGAGTACTTGCGGACGATCTCGCGCAGCTTCCAGCTCGAGAGGAACTCATCCTCGCCCTCGCGCAGATGCAGGGTCACCTCGGTACCGCGTTGCGCGCGGTCGATCACTTCTACCGTGAAGTCGCCCTCGCCCGATGACTCCCAGCGCACCGCCTGGGTGGCTTCGAGACCGGCGCGACGCGAGACGACGGTGACCCTGTCGGCGACGATGTACGAGGAGTAGAAACCGACACCGAACTGACCGATGAGGTGCGCGTCCTTGGCCTGGTCGCCGGTCAGCGCCGAGAAGAACTCGCGCGTCCCCGACTTGGCGATCGTTCCCAGGTGCTCGATCGCCTCCTCACGCGAGAGGCCGATGCCGTTGTCGGCAATGCTCAGGGTGCGCGCCGCCTTGTCGAAGGAGACACAAATCTTCAGGTCGCCATCGTCACCGTAGAGGGCGGCATTGTTCAGGGCTTCGAAGCGCAACCGGTCACAGGCGTCGGAAGCATTCGAGATCAGCTCGCGGAGAAAGATCTCCTTGTTGCTGTACAGCGAGTGGATCATCAGGTTGAGAAGCTGCCTGACTTCGGCCTGAAAGCCCAGTGTTTCCTTCTGTGCACCCATGCGAGAACTCCGTCAATGATGTTGGCGAAAAACGAAAAGGCGCAAACCTTGCGCCGTCGAGGATGGAGCAGCAAGTGGGGACGATCGGTGCCATTTCAAGCCCCGCCCGCGCGCGACGATTCCTGCACGGCCTCTCAGGAGTCGCCGCCCGGGTAATCGACCGCCAGGACCTCGACCTCACGCCAGCCGGCCGGACTCTGGAAACGCACGACATCGCCGGCGCGCGACTTGAGCAGCGCCCGCGCCAGCGGCGACACCCAACTGATGCGTCCACGCGCCAGATCGGTCTCGTCCACGCCGACAATCTGGTAGGTGCTCTCCGCTCCTTGTTCGTCGCCGATGGTGACCGTCGCGCCGAAGAAGACCTGGTCGGTGTTCTCGCGCCGCGCCGGGTCGACGATCTCCGCCAGGTCGAGGCGCCGGGTCAGGAAGCGTATGCGCCGGTCGATCTCGCGCAGCCGCCGCTTGCCATAGATATAGTCGGCGTTCTCCGAGCGGTCGCCGTTGGCGGCTGCCCACTGCACGACGCCGACCACCTGTGGTCGCTCGACGCGCAGCAGTTGCTCGAGTTCAGCGCGGATGCGCGCGTGCCCGGCGGGCGTGATGTAGTTGCGCGTACCCTGCGGCAACCGGAGAGCCGGATCAAGCGCCTCCTCCTCGTCCTCGTCGCCTGCCGCTTCCCTCACGAAAGCCTTGTTCATCGCCTGTCACCCAAGCACCTGCCGCTCGCCGTCGCTGCACGAACCCTGTCGCTGGGCCTGGCAAGCGGGCGGCGCTGTCCGTCAGCAGGGAAAAAAGAAACGGCGCAGGCCCTGCAACCTGCGCCGCACTGCCAGCCTGCGGGGCGCTCAGTAGCCGATGTTGAACGCCTCGACATCGATGCGGACGGTATCGCGACCGAGCGCCAGCGCGGTGTAGCGGGCAAAGCGGGTCGCCCAGTCCTTGCCTTCGATGAAACGCTGTTCGCCCCCATAACGGGCGACATTGAGGATCTTGTCGATGATCAGCACCTTGCCCATCGGGTTGCTGGGCTCGCATTCGAGATCGGCGAACTCCTTGTCGAACCAGCGACGCGCCTCTTCCGGAGAGCCTGCCGCAAGTTCGGTGTGAGAGAACTTGTACTCGTACTCTCGCTCCCGCCCAAACGAAACGGTAATGTGATAGACCATCTGCCTCCTTCCGGCTCTCTCTCAGGGTTACAATTTCATCCTCTATTCTATTCGCAAAAGCGCCCCATGCCGCAAGTCCCAGGCGAGCGCGCAGAGTTTATTGACGGCCTGCGCGCCTTCCTTCCGATGAGCATGAGCATCCTCCCCTTTGGCCTCGTCTGCGGCGCCGCTGCCAGCAATGCGGGCCTGACGACCGGGCAATCGCTGGCCATGAGCTGGGTCATCTTCGCCGGCTCGGCACAGATTGCCAGCACGCAGCTCTTCGCCGGCGGCGCGCCGCTGCTGGTCATTCTCGCGACCGCGACGATCATCAACCTGCGCTTCCTGATGTACGGCGCCTCCCTATCGCAGCACTTCGGCGGCCTCAGCCGACGCTGGCAGGCAGCAATTGCCTATCTGCTGACCGATCAGGCCTTTGCCCTGACCGTCGTCCGGCGAAGCGCCCGCCCCGAACAGCCGCATCTGCACTGGTTCTACCTCGGGCTCGCCGGAGCGACCTGGGTCTGCTGGCAACTGGCGACGATCGCCGGCATCCTGCTCGGCAGCCTGGTGCCGCCGAGCTGGTCGCTCGACTTCATCGTGCCGCTGACCTTCATCGCCATGCTCGTGCCCCTGCTCGCCACGCGCGCACTCGTGTTCGCCGCAGCGACCGGCGGCAGCGCCGCAGTCCTGCTGGCGCTGCCGCTGCAACTGAACCTGATCGCCGCAGCGCTGCTCGGCGTCGCCGCCGGCATGGCGGCAGAGAAGCTCGGGGGCGGCCGCTGAGCGCAAGCGCTTTCGCCCCGGGCAGCGAACTCTTCGCCTGGTCGATGATCATCGGCATCGGCGTCATCACCTTCGTCCTGCGCTTTGCGCCGCTCGCCCTGCTCGCGCGCCTGGAACTCGCCGGCTGGCTGCAACAGGGCTTGCGCTACGTGCCGGCGGCGGTGATGGCGGCGATCATCGCGCCGCCGTTGTTTTTTGCCGTTGGCGCGCCTAACATTGTCCCCGACCCGCCGCGCATGGCGGCCGCCACTCTGGCGGCACTCATTGCCTGGCGGACCCGCAGCACCCTGTTAACCGTCGTTCTCGGCATGCTCGCCCTGTGGGCGCTGCAGGCCTTGCTCGGCTAGCCACACACCATCAGAGGGATATCGCCGACCATGCTGACCGAAGAACAGATCGCCGAAACCCGCGCCAGCCTGCGCGAACTCCAGGTCGAGCATCACGATCTGGATCAGGTCATCGACCACCTGATGCTCAACCCGCCAGCGGATGACCTGCTGGTCCGCCGACTCAAGAAACGCAAGCTGCTGCTCAAGGACCGCATCGTCGCCCTCGAGCATCTGCTGCAGCCGGACGCCCTCGCCTGAGCCTCTGCGCCGGCACCCTCCGCGACCAGCCTCAGGCACGACATGGAACTCAGCGTCGCCGGCTACCGCTGCCGTGTGGCCACCGGTGGCCGGCCCTGGCGGCCCGCCGAGTCGCCTTCGCCGCCGCTGCTCCTGATCCATGGCGCCGCCAACGACGGCGACGCCTGGCTGCAGGTGGCCGCCGGCCTGGCAGCCGCCGGCTGCTGCGTGCTGGCCCCCGATCTGCCGGGTCACGGCCTCTCGGGCGGCCCGCCGCTGGCGAGCATCGAGGCGCTCGCCGACTGGCTGCCGGCACTGCTCGATGCGGCCGGCATCGACCGCGCGCTGCTGGTGGGGCACTCGATGGGCTCACTCGTCGCCCTCGAGGGCGCCGCCCGCCATCCGCAACGTTGCAGCGGGCTGGCGCTGCTCGGCACGTCGGTGCCGATGCCGGTCGCCGACACGCTGCTCGGCCGCGCGGCGAGCGCCCCCGACAGCGTCTACCGGATGATGACCGAGTATTCGCTGACGCCGCGCTTCCAGCTATATGGCGGCGGCGGCCACGGCATCTGGGGGCCGGGGGTGAACCTGGCGATCATGCGCCGCAGCCCGCGCGGCGTCCTCGCCATCGACCTCGCCAACTGCAACGACCATCTGCACGGGCTGGCCGCGGCAGCGCGGGTGAGCTGCCCGACGCTGCTGCTGGCTGCCCGCCGCGACCGCATGACGCCGCGGCGCAACCTGCCGCCGCTGCAGGCCGCCCTGCCCCAGGCGCGGTACGTCGAGATCGCCGATTGCGGGCATGCGATGATGACCGAACAGCCACAGGCGGTCATCGACGCGCTGCTGCGCTTCCTGCCGCTGGTTGCCGACGCCGCGACTACTGCGTCGCCGGCTGCGAGCGCGCCAGGACGATCACCGCCGCGAGGATGATCGCACCGCCGGCGAGTTGCCAGCCGCCGACCTGCTCGCCGAGGAAGACCGCCGCCAGAATGACGGTGACCAGCGGTTCGAGGGTTGACAGCGTCGCCGCATCGGCGGCGCCGAGACGCGCCATGCCGGCGAAGAAGGTGATCATCGCGACCACCGTCGACAACAGGGCGATGCCGCCAATCGCCGCCCAGGCAACCGGTGAAGCCGGCAGGGCAGCACCCTGCGAAAAGGCCATCAGGCCGAAGACGGCTGCCGCGGCAAGCATGATCACCGTCGACGAAGGCATCGCTCCGGCCAGCGGCGTGACCCGTTCGCCAACCAGGATGTAGATCGAGTAGATCATCGCCGCGGCGACGCCGAGCAGGATGCCGAGCGGGCTACCGGCGAGGCTGCCGCCGATCGCCAGCCCGCTGCCGAGCAGCGCCGCCGCCACGGCGAGCAGGCGCAGCAGCGACAGCCGGCGGCGGGTGAGGATGGCGGCGAGGACGGTGACGATCGCCGGATAGAGGTAGAGCAGAAGCGCCGTCAGCCCCGCCGTTGCGTGCTGCAGGGCGGCAAAATAGCAGAACGACTGCCCGACGTAACCGAGGCTGCCCATCGCCACCAGCAGCAGCAGGGTGCGGCCGTGCGGCCAGCGCATGCCACGCAGGCGCATCAGCACGGCCATCAGGACGCCGGCGAGGGCAAAGCGCAGGAACAGCATGCTCGGCAGGTCGACGCCCTCGGCGTACGCCAGCTTGGCGAGAATCGGCATGGCACCGAAGCCGGCCGCCGAGGCGACGATGCAGGCACAGCCGACGAGGCGCGTGTGCGCCGCAGCAGCCGCAGGCGCGAGCGGCACGGCGGCTGCCGCAGCCGCCGCCGGGGCAGCGTCTGCCCGGCCGCTGCCGGCACCTGCCGGCGACGCCAAGCCCGGGTCAGCCACGGCTGCCATCCTGCTGCGATTGGCGCGCCAGCCCCAGCGCCTGCCACAACCAGCCCGGAGCGTCGTGACCGGTCAGCACGTAGTCGAGCACGTTGCGGTTGTCGAGGGCGAGGTTCTGGGCCACCTTGGCGGCCCGCGTGCCGGCAAAGAGGAGATCGTCGCCCGGCTGCAGCAGCAGGTCGTCGGCCGGCAGCTCGTGGTCACGTCCGTCGCGAACGAGCAGCAGCGGCAGCAGTGGCAGCGCTTCCTGATGGGCCGCCGGATCGCGACGCAGGATGCCGAGCGCGATCGCTCCCTGCTCGATCATCAGCAGGCGGTGCGCCGCCGGTGCCTCGGCGGCGTTCAGGCGAACGCCCCAGACCAGCGGCACGCGTCCGCCGCAGAGGCTTTCGAGCTGTCCGCTGACAACCGCCGCGCGCTCCTCCGGCCAGGCGCGAACGAGGCGCAGAAAGCGGCTCAGCAGTGGCGAAGTGATCAGCGCGAGACACTCGCGGGCGACGATGCGCGAAGGGACCATCGTGAAATCGGCGTCGTAGGCGTCGAACAGCACCTGATTCGCAACCCGGTTCTGGCGCACGACGACGAACAGATCCGGGTTGAGCTCCTTCGCCGTGATGGCGATCGACAGGTTGTTGGTGTCGTTGTCGCCGGCGGCGACGATGCCCACCGCGCTCTCGATTCCCGCCACGCGCAGTGGCTCGGCTTCGGTACCCAGTCCGACGACGTGCCTGACGGCAATCGGCAGTTCGGCGTCGGGCGAGATGACCGTCAGGCTGACTCCCTGGCGCTCCAGGTTGCGCACCACCGCCTGCCCGAAACGGCCATAGCCGCAGACCACCCAGTCACCGGCCGGCGGATCGTGCCGCACCGGCAGTTCCTGCCCTGCCAGACCGGTCAGGATGTCGACCAGGCGGTACCAGTTCGGCGAGTGGATCGCTTCGGCCAGATGGTCGGCGAATTTCTCGAAATGATTGACCACGTAGTGCGTGCCGAAGGACATCATGTTGCGCTCGACCGACGGACTGGCGACGCGGGCAACGACCATCAAAAGCGGGTTGATGAGCCGGCTGGCGATCGCCACCGCCAGGTTGACGGCGTCGTCGTCGGTCATCGCCAGCACGCCGCGGCAACTGCGGTGCTGCAGGCCGGCGAGCAGCAGGTTCTGCGGCTGCGCCGCGTCGGCGCCGAGGACGAGAATGTCGGCGGCGAAGTCCTCGAGTTCGAGTTCCTGGATGCGCGCCTCGCTGCGCTCGATGGCGACGACGCGAACATTGTCGCGGTCGAGCGCGCGCGCGATCAGCAGACCGGTCTCGCCACAGCCGCAGAGAATGTAGAACGGCTCGCCGAGATGCCGCACGCGGCGCACGAAACGACCGCTCAGCAGGACCTGCTGGAATCCCCGGTCCTGCACCAGAGTCAGCAGGCTGATGATCGAGTACGACCAGCCGATCACCGAGAGGAAGATGACCACCGTCACCCACATCCGCTGCGCCTCGGAAAAGGCTCCCGGCAGTTCGCCGAAACCGATCGTGCTCGCCGTGTAGCTGACGAAGTAGAAGGCGTGGAAGAAGCTCATCGGCGGTGCCGGCCGGCCCTCGGCGTCGACCCCGGGAATCAGCGTCAGACCGAGTGTTGATACGGCATAGATGACGATCAGCACGATCAGCGGCGCGCGCATCCGCCGCAGGGCGAGGAAGAAGACGCTGGCGTTCATCTGGTCTGCGGCGCGCGCGCGTCAGCGCCGCAGCATCACCGTTTCGATGATCAGCAGGATGACCGAGACGACGTTGGCGAACAGCGCGCCGCCGCTCAGCGAGACGACGCTGGTGGTGACGTCGGCGGACATCCCCTCGCCGGTCACATGCACGGCGATCGCCCAGACGACGGCCGCTGCCACCAGTTGCAGGTCGGCCACCAGGCTGGTCGACAGGTGTACCGCGCCGATCTGCGTCCGGTCGCCGAACTTCAGCACCGTCGCGATCAGGTTGACGACGATCGCCGCGAACAGCTCGTAGATGTGGTGATGCCGCGGCTCGTCGATGTCGCCGATGAAGAAGCCGAAGTTCAGTGTCGCCGCCAGCACGATGAAGAAACCGAAAACCACCTTCTCGAGGTTCATGGACCGCCTTTCGCTGTCGCAACACGCCGCCGCGCCAACCGCAGCCGCATGAGGGCGAAGGATACTCGCCCACAGGGGTCATGAAAACACTCACTCAGGCGCGCGGGCCTCGGCGAGCGGCAAGGCCGCGTCGCGCCCGGCGCTGCGACGGTGCAGCGCGACTCGCGCGGCGGCCGGCGCCGCAACCGTGCGGCGCGCCCCGGAGGACAAGGACGACCGCTGCGGGGGCAGTGGGCGGCCTAATCCGCTCGCGGGCGCTGTTCGTTCAGCTTTTTGATCAACTGCTGCAGCACCGCCACCAGCGCGGCGCCGCTCATGCCCACCATCAGGACGCCATTGACCGCTTCCAGCGGCCCGAGAAGTTTCCAGGCCTTGCTCATGACGATGTCGCCATAGCCCAGCGAGGCGAAGTTCACCCCCGAGTGGTAGACCGCCTCGTAGAACTCGGAGAACTCGCCCAGCGCCAGGAACAGGCAGCCCCACAGAGTGATCTGGAGGAGGTTGCCGGCGGTCAGGATCAGCATCACGAGAAGAAGTGGACCGATCTGGACGCGCGTCCCGCTGGCGGCGATCCGGTCCGAGGCACGCAGGTAGTAGCGAATGCTCCAGAAAGTGAACATCACCTGCAGGATCAGGCAGAGCAGCATGGCCGGCAGGCCAACGATCAGGTTCGGCAGCATCATTCATTCCTCCTTGGTCAGCCGTGGTCGAAGAACAGCGACTGACGGCGCGCGGCGCGCCAGCGTTCGAGCGCCCAGACCATCGCCCAGGCGTACAGCGAAACCCCGACGAAAAGCCCGACGCGCACCGCCGACGCCTGCAGGACGGCGGTGCCATTGGCGCTGTCCTCGATCGCCGGCCCGACCAGGATGATCGTCGTGACGAGCGCGTTGTTCCAGAAAGCCGGCGGGAACGCGGTCGGCACGACGCGATAGAGGCGCGCGCCGATCCACAGCGCGGCGCCCGTCATCCACAGCACCAGCATCCACAGGTTGGCCCACAGCGACAGGCCCACCCAGACGACCAGCGCGATGCCGGCCGCGGCCAGCGTCGACCCCACCAGTTCGACGCCGGCCTTGCGCGTGTCGGTCGAACCCGCCTGCTGACCGAGTTGGGCGCTCTTCATGATCGTCGCCAGGTAGGACGACGGATCGGTCAACGCCAGCACGAAGGCCGGCAGCACCACCAGCATGCCGCGCAGCGCGACCCAGCTCGCCGTCTCGCGGTCGACTGCGGGTGCCGCCTTGCTTGCGGCCGGGCGCGGCGGATCGGGGAAGAACGCGTGCGAGACACCGCCGACCAGGCTGCCGACGGCGACGCCGGCTCCCAGCGTCACGGCGATGGCGGTCACCAGGGCCTGCTCGGCGACGCCGGCGACCGGAATCATCGTGAAGGCGACCACGAGCACCATGGTCAGCGGATTGCCGGTGCGGATGCCGGCGAAGAACAGTACGTAGAGGATGACGCCGGTCAGCAGGACGCCGGCGAGCGCGTAGTTCTCGAGCAGCGGCACCATCAGCACGCCCACCGACACCAGCGCGGCGAGCACGGCGGCGATCGCCGCGCCTTTGGCCAGCGGCAGCGGCGGGCCCGGTTTGGCCAACACGAGGACCGCCATCAGGCAAACGACATAGGGCAACGGCAGCGCCGCACCGTAGGCAACCAGGACGGCGAGGCCGAGACCCACCGCCAGCCGCAGCACCGCCTTGTCTGCCGGGGCGATCATCGGCCGCTCAGTAGAGGTAGGAGAGCAGGGCCATCAGCCGGATGTAGGCCGCGCCGAGCAGGTTCATGACGAAATTCTCACCGGTGTAGACCATCACCTCGGCCTGGCCGCCGGGGCGGACCCGGCCCAGCCGCTCCGCTTCGGCGGCGTCGAACTCGATCGCCACCGGGAAGCGCTGCGCCTGGCGCAGCCAGTCACGGCTGTTCTGGATCGTCGGCAGCGTCCCCGGCGGTGCCTGCTGCTGGCCGGAACTGACGCCGCCGCCGAGACTGCGAACGCGGCCCTTGAGCACTTCGCCGGGGAGCACGTCGAGGACGATCGCCACCGCGTCGCCGGCATCGATGTTGCCGAGGTTGTTCTCGGTCATGTCGGCGCTGATCCACAGGTCGTGGTTGGCGATCAGCGTCATCGCCGGCGCACCCGCCTGGGCGAAGTGGCCAACATCGGTGCGCAGGTCGGTGACCGTGCCACGGGCGGGCGCGACGACCTTCGTGCGCGCCAGGTCGAGTTCGGCCTTTTCGACCGCCGAGCGCGCGCTGCGCAACTGGGCGTTGGCGTCGCCGGCTTCGCCGGCCGCTTCCACGGCCTTTTGCAGGTCGGCTTCGGCGGCCTTCGCCCGGCTGCGCGCCTCGACCCCGGTCGCCTGTGCGACCTCGAGCCGGCGAACCGATATCGCGCCGGAATCCTCGGCGTAAAGCGCCTCGTGCCGTGCGGCATCCTTTTATCGCGCCGGAATCCTCGGCGTAAAGCGCCTCGTGCCGTGCGGCATCCTTTTCGGCCTTGATCTGGTTGGCCTGCGCCGCCTGCAGCGAGGCGCGCGCCGCTGCCACGGTCGCCACCGAGGCATTGACCGAACTGCGCACCGATTCGAAGTCGGAGCGGCTGCGCTGCAGCGCGATCCGGTATTGCTCCGCATCGATGTCGAACAGCGGCTGGCCGGGCTGCACCTCGTCGTTGTTGCGCACGTGCACCGCCAGCACCTTGCCCGCCACCTCGGCGGCCACCGGCACGACGAAAGCCTGCACGCGTGCCTGCGTGGTATGCGGCGTCAGCCGGTCGGCGACGAAGTACCACAGCAGGCTGCCGGCGATCAGCGCCAGCACGACGCGCGCGCCGACCCGCGTCGCCTTCCCCGGCTGCGCTGCGGCGCCGGTCACGGCCGACGGGTCCTGGCTGAGCGATTCCTGGGTCATCGTTTTTCCCTCTCCGGTGTCATCGGTGGCGGGGCGGCGTCGGGCGGCGGCAGCGGCACCGCCAGCAGGTCGCGCCAGTCGCTGCGCTCGGCCATCGTCTCGCGCGTCGCATCGTCGACCAGCGGCCGCCGGCGCGCCTGTTGCCAGCCACCGCCCATCGCCTTGTACAGCGTGACCAGGCTCTGCGCGACGTTGCCGAGGTTGTTCACCAGCCGTTCCTGCTGGTTGAAGAGTGCCCGTTGCGAATCGAGCACGCGCTCGAAGCCGGCCATCCCTTCGCGGTACTGGAGGGTGGCGATATCGAGCGAACGCCGCGCCGCCTTGACCGCCTCCTCGAGCAGCGGCACCTGTGCGCGGTTGGCGACGAAGCCGACGGCGGCGTCATCGACTTCGCGCGCCGCCTGCAGCACCGTCCCCTGGTACTGTTCGTAAAGCTGCTGGAAGCGGGCATCCTGCACCAGCACCTCGTTGCTCAGGCGGCCGTGGTCGAAAACGTTCCACACCAGGCTGGGGCCGATCGCCCAGTCGAACTTGCGCGCCGCCCCGGGCAGCGAGGTCGACGAGACGCCGAGCGAGCCGAGCAGCGCGATCGACGGGTAGAGGTCGGCGACGCTGACGCCGATCACCGCCGACTGCGCCGCCAATTGCATCTCGGCCGCGCGCACGTCGGGGCGACGACGCAGCATGTCGGCGGGCATGTCGGCGACGATGCCGAGCCCGGTCTGCGGGATGCGTTGCCGGCCCGGTACCATTTCGGGCAGCGGCCCGGGCGGGCGGGCGAGCAGCACGGCGAGTGCGTTCTGCGTCTGGCGCAGGCTGCCCTCCAGTTGCGGGATCGAGGCCAGCGTGCTCAGGTACTGCGACTTCGCCTGCTGCACGTCGAGTTCGGAATCGTTGCCGTGCTTGAACAGCCGTTCGGTGATCTCCAGGCTGCGCTTCTGCAGCGCGGCGTTCTCGTGCGCGATCGTCAGGCGCAGTTCGAGGGTGCGGATGGCGCAATAGAAAGAGGCCGTCTGCGCCGCCACCAACACCTGCACGTCGTCGTACTGGGCGATGCTGGCGAAGTAGGCGGCGTCCGCGGCTTCGATGCCGCGCCGGAACTTGCCCCAGAAATCGATTTCCCAGCCGACACCCAAACCGATGCTGTACGCCGTCAGCGCGCTGTCCGGCCCGCTGCTCGCCTCGGTTCCCGCGCGCAACACCTGGCCGGTGACCTGCTGCTGTTGCGGATAGAGCAGGCTGCCGGCGATCGCCAGTTGCGCGCGCGCTTCCAGGATGCGCATGCCGGCCGTGCGCGCGTTCGGGTTGGCCCGCTGCGCCTCGGCGACCAGCGCGTCGAGCACCGGGTCGTCGAAGTTGCGCCACCACTCGTCAGCCGCCGCGCGTGGCCGTTCGCGCCTTTCCGCCGCCAGCGTCGCCAGCGAGCCGCCCGACCAGTCGGCCAGCGCCGCCACCTCGGGCCGCACGAAGTCCGGCCCGACCGCGGCGCAGCCGCCGAGCAACAGTGCCGCCGCGAGGGCAGGCAGGCACGCGCCGGCTGCGCCGCCGATGCATCGCCGCATCGGCTCAGGCGGCGGTGGAGGATGAATCGCCGCTGGCCTGTGGTCGTGTCCGTTCCGGGTTGTCGGCCACCCAGCGCATGAAGATCTGGTAGCCCACCGCCAGTGCCGTCGCGCCGATGAACATGCCGAGGATGCCGGTCGTCGCCATGCCGCCGAGGGCGCCGATCAGGATCACCGGCATCGGCGCATCGACGCCGCGGCCGAGCATGATCGGCTTCAGCACGTTGTCGGCCATGCCGCCGACGAAGAGCAGCACGCTGAAGGCGGCAGCCGAAACGGTGGTGTAATCGCCGCCTGTCCACATCCAGCCGATCACCGGCAGCGTGATCAGCAGCGCCGGCAACTGCGCGACGCCGAGAACGAGGACGATCGCCGCCAGCACGCCGGCGAACGGGACACCAGCGATCATCAGCACGACGCCGATGATCAGCGCCTGGATGCAGGCGATGCCGATGACACCGGAGGCGACGGCGCGCACCGTCGCCGTCGACAGTTCGGTGAACTCCTTGCCGCGGGCGAGCCCGGCGATGCGTTCGAATATCTCCAGCATCGCCCGTGCTCCCGACTCGCCCCAGGCCATCATGATGCCGGCAACGATGAACGAGAAGATGAACATCAACAGGCTGCCACCCAGCCCGGCGACCATGCCCAGCGCCTTTGACGCCAGTTCGCCGAGCTTGGGCTGCATGCTCTTGACGACCGCCGGCAGGTCTTCGTGCGCCTGCGACCAGAGCGCATGCACCTTCTTCCCGACGACCGGTACCGAGGCCACCCTGTCAGACGGCGCCGGCACCTGCAGCGTGTTGTCGCGCACACCCTTGACCACGTCGTGGACCGAGTCGGCGAACTGGCTGCCGAGCAGGACCGTCGGCGTAACGATGACGGCGACGGCAAGCAGCACGATCAGCGTCGACGCCAGCCCCTGCTTGCCGCCGATCCGGGCGGCGAGCATCTGGTGCAACGGGTAGATCGTGATCGCCAGGATCAGCGCCCACAACATCATTGTCAGGAACGGCGAGAAGATCTGGTAGCACAGCAACACCAGCGCCAGCACCAGCCCGGCGCGGATGAAGACGTCGAGCAGGCGACGTGACAGACGGTCTTCCAGTTCGTGGTCAGGCTCGCGGGGTTCGGTCATCGGGAATCTCCTTCTCGGCGGGAGTGTACGGGGCCGGCAGCAACGCCGGCGGCACGCCGCAACTGGGCGAGCGCCACACAATGTGGCACAGCGAAGCGCCGCGCGTCAATTCGCAGCGGCGGGGTGGCGCGGGCGGGGCGACTGCGGTCGACGATCCAAACCGGCCCGACTTCGTGTCAGGCGGAGCTGAAGTCCGGCCCGCTGATCGCGCGTGCGACCGCGGCAAGGATGCGAAAGCCCACGTCCGCGGCGCGCGCCGCACAGGGTGCAAACCCAACCGCCCTGCGGGCAGTATGGTTGACGCCGCGCGCAGCCGTCAACCGCTGGTCCTTGGCGGGAACGCGCCAGCATTTGCAGAAAAGCCCTGCGAAACGGCACCCCGAGCACAGCCTGGTGCCCGGAGAGTGGCCGCGAAGGCAGGGCACGGAATCCGAACAGCCTGTCGCCGCGCACGCGCACCAGAGAGCACCTATACTTCGCTTCTCGTCCGGCCAGATCGGAAACCCGCATGATCGCTTCCCTGTCATTGGCAGCCTCGACCGCGCCGTCGTTCCCGACCCGCCCGGTGCAGGTGCGCACCGGTGCCGGCGTGGCTGCGGCCGATGGCGCGACCGATGCCGCGCCGGCAGGCGAATCGGCTACCGACCGGCCGCCGGCTGCTGCCGCCAGCGCGCAGGAGAAAAGCCAGCTCTCCGAAGCCGACCGCCAGCGCCTGCAGAGCCTGCAGCGGAGCGACCGCCAGGTGCGCGCGCACGAGATGGCGCACGTCGCCGCTGGTGGCAGCCTGGTGCGCAGCGGCGCCAGCTTCAGCTACGCCACCGGTCCCGACGGCCAGCGCTATGCGGTCGGCGGCGAGGTCGCCATCGACACCTCGCCCGGACGCAGTCCCGAGGAGACCCTCGACAAGGCGTCGCGGATCCGGGCTGCGGCAATGGCCCCGGCGGACCCCTCGCCGCAGGATCGGCAGGTCGCGGCACTGGCGACACGCATGGCGATGCAGGCGAGCATGGAACTGGCGCTGCGGCGCGGCGACACGGTGACGGCCGACAGCCGGGGAGCGAGCGGCGCGACGGTGGCGGCCTATGCGGACGTCGCGGCGGCGGCTGGCGAAACGCCGGCAGCGGCCATCGACCTCTTCGCCTGAGCACCGGGAACCAGCCATGGCCGAGCATGCCGCCGAAGTCCTCTGGTTGCGTGGCGAGCAGCCCTTCGTCGACAACCGCTACAGCCGCCGCCACCTGTTGCGCTTCGACGGTGGCGTCGAGGTGCCGGCGTCGTCATCGCCGCATGTCGTGCCGCTGCCGTTCTCGGATGCGGCGGCGGTAGATCCGGAAGAGGCCTTCGTCGCCTCGCTCGCGAGTTGCCACCTGCTGTGGTTCCTGGCGATCGCCGCCGGCCGCGGCTATCGGGTCGACCGCTACAGCGACCGGCCAACCGGGGTCATGGCGCGCAATGGTGAAGGCAAGCTGGCGATGACACGGGTCACCCTGCGGCCCGAGGTGTGCTTCTCGGGTGATCTCCTGCCGACCGACGATGAAATCCGGCGGATGCATCACGCGGCGCACGACGAATGCTTCATCGCCAGTTCGGTGCGCTCGGAAGTCCGCTGCGAACCGGTGCTCGAACCGCCGCGCGGCTGACGCCCGCGGTCGGGCGGCGACCGGCCGGCATCTACGCGTGTTCGGCGACCGGCGTCAGCCAACCGGCGCGCGCCTGGTCGCGGCCGTGGACACAGTCGAAGTAGCGTCGCTGCAGTTCGCGCGTCAGCGGACCGGGGCGTCCGTCGCCAACGCGCCGCCGGTCGACCTCGACCACCGGCGTGATCTCGGCGGCGGTACCGGTGAGCAGGACTTCGTCGGCGCAGTACAGTTCGTCGCGCGTGATGCGCCGC
This sequence comes from Candidatus Accumulibacter conexus, assembly GCA_017592775.1. Classification (GTDB taxonomy): domain Bacteria; phylum Pseudomonadota; class Gammaproteobacteria; order Burkholderiales; family Rhodocyclaceae; genus Accumulibacter; species Accumulibacter conexus. Next base: position 29,307 of record JAGFNJ010000017.1, read on the forward strand.
GCCACCACCGGCAGGCCCATGTCGCCGGCGATGTCGATGACGCTGCGGCGGGTGATGCCGTCGAGTGCCGAGCTGACTTCCGGTTCGAGCAACGTTCCCCGCCGGACGACGAACAGGTTCTCGCTGGCGCCCTCGGCGACGAAGCCGGCGGTGTCGAGCAGCAGCGCTTCGTCGTAGCCGTCGGCGCGCGCTTCGCGGCTGGCGAGGATCGAGTTGGTGTACGTCGACACCGACTTCGCCCGGCACATCTGGACATTGACGTGATGCCGCGCGAAAGACGAGATCTTGACGCGGATGCCGTCGTCCAGCGCCCGCTCGCCGAGGTAGGCGCGCCACGGCCAGGCGGCGATCATCGCATGCACGCGCGCGCCGACCGGGTCGAGGCCGACCTTCTCGGCGCCGAGGAAGAGCAGCGGGCGGATGTAGCCGGCATCGAGGCGATTGCGGGCGACGATCCGGCGACAGGCATCGGCGAGCGTCGCGCGGTCGAAATCGTTCGCCAGCCCGAGGATGTGCGCCGATTCGCATAGCCGCCGCAGGTGCTCGTCGAGCCTGAATATCGACGGCCCGCGGGCCGTCGCATAGGCGCGAATCCCCTCGAAGACGCCGAGGCCATAATGCAGCGTATGCGTCAGCACGTGCACCCGCGCCTCGCGCCAGGGAACGAACACACCGTCCAGCCAGATCCAGCCATCCGGATCTTCGCCGCTCATTGCCTTCTCCCGCGTTGTCTGTCGAGAGCGCAGCATCGCTGCGACCGCCAACGGTGACAAACGAAAAGACTGCAGGCGACGATGAGCGGAATTCATCCGCGCGGCGGCGGCCGTTTGGCGCCGGTGGCGTCGCGCCGCGGCCTCCAGGTCGCCCGCGCCCGCCGCTGCGCGATGATGCCGCCCGGCCGACTACGCTGCGCCCGTGCCGCTGCCCGGCGACGCCGGCTGTGCCGCCGCCAGCAGCCAGTCGACGAAAGCCATCACCCTGGGCCTCGACGGCGCAGCGGGCGAGAGCAGCACGTGGTAGCCGCGGTCAAGCGCTTCCACCGCGAAGGTCTGGATCAGGCTGCCGGCCGCCAGGTGCGGCTCGACCAGCCGGCGCGGGCACAGGGCAACGCCGTGGCCGGCCGCCGCGGCTTCGATCATCATCACGGCGTCGTCGAAGCGGATGCCGCCCGCGGGCTCGTGCCAGTCGATGCCGGCGGCCTCCAGCCAAGGGCACCAGGGGAGAAGCGGGTGGTGCAGCAGGGTGGCGCGGACGAGATGCCCGGGCTCGTCGAGGCCGCCGACGCTGGCCGGGTAAGCAGGACTGCACACCGTCACCAGCACCTCGTCCGACATCTTGAAGCTTGTCAGGCCAGGCCACTGGCCGTCGCCGTAGCGCACGCCGATGTCCACCTCGCCCGAGCGGATGGTTCCGAGCTGGGTCGACGTGGACAGAATCAGGTCGACCGCCGGGTACTGGCGCTGAAAGTCGGCGAGGCGGTTGACCAGCCACTTGCTGCCGATCGCCGGCGCGACGCTGACGCGCAACTCGTGCCGCGCGCCGTGCGCGATGGCGCGCGTCGCCCGTTCGATGTCGGCGAGCGCGGCACGGACGCCGCTCAGGTAGGCCTCGCCCGGCGGCGTCAGGACGATGTTGCGGTTGAGGCGCAGGAAGAGGCGGACACCCAGATCGTCCTCGAGCTGCTTGATGCGATGACTGATCGCCGACTGGGTGACACAGAGTTCGTCGGCCGCCTTGACGAAGGACTGCTGCCGCGCCGCCGCCTCGAATGCCTCGAGGGCGTGCATCGGCGGCAGACGGAAGGCCATCGTTCTCAGAGGCGACCGAGCACGACTTCGGCGACGAAACGGCTGCCGATGTAGGCCAGCAGCAGAACCATGAAACCGGCCAGGGTCCAGCGCAACGCGATGCGCCCGCGCCAGCCGTAGACGCGACGACCGACCAGCAGCGCGGCGAAGATTCCCCACGAGGCGAAGGCAAAGAGCGTCTTGTGGTCGAGCACCGCCGCCTTGCCGAAGATCTCCTCCGAGAACCAGACGCCGCTGACCAGGGCGACGGTCAGCAGGCAGAAGGCGACCGTGATCATGCGAAACAGCAGCGCCTCCATGGTCAGGATCGGCGGCAGGCTGCTGAGGCTGCGGGTCATCGAGCGCTGGTGCAGCTTGCGTTCGGCAAAGCCCATGAAGACGGCGTGCAGCGCCGACAGGGTGAACAGGCTGTAGGCCAGCATCGCCGCCAGGAAATGGACCATGAAGCCCCAACCGCCGGCATGGCCGATGACGCGCAACTGCGGGAAGATGGCCGGCGCCGCCGCTCCGGCTGCGGCCAGCGGCAGGACCATCGGCTGCAGGCCGTCCATGCGCGAGCGGAAGCTCTCCAGCCAGTAGATCAGTACCGCCAGCCAGAGCATCAGCGACAGCGCGTAGCTGAACGAGAAGCGCATGCCGCCGCCAGCGAAGACACCCTGGTACAGTCCGAAGCCCTGGATCAGCAGCGCGACGACGATCGCCGCCCGTTCCCACGGCTGCATCGGCAGCGTCACCAGCGAGCGCTCCTTCTCGCGCCAGCGTGTGTGCCAGAAGTGAAACCCGAGGGCCGCGTAGAGCAGTGACGAAACGACGTGCGGCAGCAGGTGCAGTAGAATGTCGGGCATTTTTCGAGTTTACACCAAGCCGGAATCCAGATGCTCGACAACCTGACCCAACGCCTTTCCCGCGTCATGAAGACGCTGCGCGGTGAAGCACGCCTGACCGAGTCCAACATCGCCGATGCCTTGCGCGAGGTCCGCCTCGCGCTGCTCGAAGCCGACGTCGCCCTGCCCGCAGTCAAGCACCTGATCGCCGCGGTGAAGGAGAAGGCCGTCGGCGAGGAAGTCATCGGCTCGCTGAGCCCGGGGCAGGCGCTGGTCGGCGTCGTGCACCGCGAGTTGACGCAACTGATGGGCGAGGCGCACACGGGCCTCAACCTGGCGACGCAGCCGCCGGCGATCGTCCTCATGGCCGGCCTGCAGGGATCGGGCAAGACGACCACCGTCGGCAAGCTGGCAAAACTGCTGCGCGAGACGCAGAAGAAGAGGGTTCTGGTCGTCTCCTGCGACGTCTATCGACCAGCCGCCATCGAGCAGTTGGAGACCGTCGCCGCACAGGCCGGCGTCGATTCCTTTCCGTCGACCACCAGCGAGAAGCCGGTCGACATCGCGCGCAACGCGGTCGACTGGGCCAGACGCCACTACTACGACGTGCTGCTGGTCGACACCGCCGGCCGCCTGTCGATCGACGAGGCGATGATGAAGGAGATCGCCGAGCTGCATGCGGTGATCCGGCCGATCGAGACGCTCTTCGTCGTCGACGCGATGCAGGGCCAGGACGCGATCAACACCGCCCGCGCCTTCAACGAAGCCCTGCCGCTGACCGGCGTCATCCTGACCAAGCTCGACGGTGATGCGCGCGGCGGTGCCGCGCTGTCGGTCCGCCATGTCACCGGGCGGCCGATCAAGTACGCCGGCGTCGGCGAGAAGCTGACCGGCATCGAGGCCTTCCATCCCGAACGGATGGCCTCGCGCATCCTCGGCATGGGCGACGTGCTGTCGCTGATCGAGGAAGCCAAGAAGGGAATCGACGAAGACAAGGCGATCGAGTTCGCGCGCAAGCTGAAGTCGGGCAAGACCTTTGATCTCAACGACTTCAAGGACCAGATCAGCCAGATGCGCAAGATGGGCGGGCTGTCGTCGATGCTCGAGAAACTGCCGGCGCAGTTCTCGCAGGCAGCCGGTCAGTTGCCTGCCGGTGGTGAGGAGAAGGCGGTGGCACGCGTCGAGGGAATCATCAACTCGATGACGCCCGCCGAGCGCAGCCACCCCGAACTGCTCAAGGCCGCCCGCAAGCGGCGCGTGGCGCTGGGTGCCGGCGTGCAGGTGCAGGAGGTCAACCGCCTGCTGAAGCAGTTCGAGCAGACGCAGAAGATGATGAAGCAGTTCTCGCGCGGCGGCATGGCACAACTCATGCGCGGCCTCAAGAGCATGTTGCCGGGGATGCGCTGACGGCGCAGGAAGCGGCAGGATGCGGTGTCAGCGCATGGCCAGGTTGCGCTTGCTGTAGGACCAGTGGTTCTGCCAGGCGGCGCGTACCATGTTCGGGTACTGCGGCTGGCCAAGGCTGCCGTTGTAGCGGCCGAGCGCCCGGTAGAGGTCGCCCCGTTCGATGTCGAGATAGTGGCGCAGGATGGTGCAGCCGTAACGCAGGTTGGTGCGCAGGTGGAAGAGATTGTCCTCGCTGCCGCCGACGAGCCGGACCCAGAACGGCATCACCTGCATGAAACCGCGCGCGCCGGCCGTCGACACGGCATACTTCTTGAAGCCGCTCTCGACCTGGATCAGACCGAGCACCAGTTGCGGATCGAGCCCGGCGCGCGTCGCCTCGTAATGCACGGCGCGCAGGAAGTCCAGGCGTGCATCGCGGTCCGGAATGCGTTTCTCGAGACGCTGCGACATCTCGCTCAGCCAGCCGATGGCCTCCGTCGAATCCGTGAACGAACTGCGTGGCGGGGCGCGATCGGACACCGTGCGCGAGAGTGCGGCCCGCACGCTCGCAGAAAGCGGCTCATACTTCTGCGCTCCGGCCTGCACCGCGAGCGGCAGCAGCAGGGCAGCGAGAGCGATCAGGGAGCGCACAGGCGGTCCTTCAGGAAGCGGCCGATCTCGGCCATGGCGACCATCTGCGGCTCGGCGTCGACGCGTCCCTTGTACTCGAAGCGGCCTTCGGCAAGACCGCGCTCGCCGACCACCACCCGGTGCGGCACGCCGATCAGCTCCATTTCGGCGAACATCACACCCGGTCTTTCGTTGCGGTCATCGAGCAGGACGTCGACGCCGGCGTCGACCAGTTCGGCGTAGAGCGCATCGGCAGCCGCCTTGACGGCAGCGCTCTTGCCATATCCCATCGGCACGATGCACACCGTGAAGGGCGCGATCGCCGCCGGGAAGACGATGCCGCGGTCGTCGTGACCCTGTTCGATCGCGGCGCCGACTATGCGGGTGACGCCGATGCCATAGCAGCCCATTTCCATGATGCGGCTCTGCCCCCCTTCGTCGAGGAAGCTGCATTTCAGCGCCTCGGCGTACTTCGTTCGCAACTGGAAGATGTGGCCGACCTCGATGCCGCGACAGAGTTCCAGCTGGCCCCGACCATCGGGCGACGGATCGCCGGCGACGACGTTGCGCAGATCACCGACCAGCGTCGGCTCCGGCAGATCGCGCGCGAAATTGACTCCGGTGAGGTGAAACCCTGCCTCGTTGGCACCACAGACGAAGTCGCTCATCACTGCCACGCTGCGGTCGGCATGGACCGCAATGCCGCTACTGCCGACCGGACCGATGTAGCCAGGCTGGCAGCCGAGCGCAGCGGCGATCTCGTCGTCGCGCGCGAAGCGGAATTCACCCAGGAGCTTCTGTGCCTTCAGCTCGTTCAGGCTGTGGTCACCGCGCAGCAGGATCAGTGCGAAACCGCCGGCGCCGCCCTCCCCGCCGGCCAGCACGATCGCGATCGCCTTCACCGTCGCGCTCAGCGCAACCCCCAGCAGCTCGGCCACGTCTTCGCAGCGGGTGCGACCGGGCGTCGCCACCTTCTGCATGCTGGCGCCGGCGGGCGGGCGACCGCCCGCCGGCGCCAGCGCCTCCGCCAGTTCGACGTTGGCTGCGTAATCGGATGCCGGACAATAGGCCAGCGCGTCCTCGCCCGAGTCGGCAAGAACGTGGAACTCGTGCGAACCGGTGCCGCCAATCGAGCCGGTGTCGGCCGCCACTGCCCGGAACTTCAGGCCCAGACGATCGAAGATGCGCGTGTAGGTCGCGAACATGTTGCGATACTCACGCTGCAGGTCGTCGAAGCTGGCGTGAAAGGAGTAGCCGTCCTTCATCAGGAATTCCCGCCCGCGCATGACGCCGAAGCGGGGCCGGATCTCGTCGCGGAACTTGACCTGGATCTGGTAGAAGTGGAGGGGCAACTGGCGGTAGCTCCTCACCTCGCGACGAACGACATCGGTGATGACCTCCTCGTGCGTCGGGCCGATGACGAAATCCCGCTGGTGGCGATCCTTGCAGCGCAGAAGCTCGGGACCGTACTTCTCCCAGCGCCCGGATTCCTGCCACAGCTCGCCCGGCTGCACCGCCGGCATCGACAGCTCGATGGCGCCGGCGCGATTCATCTCGTCGCGAACGATCGCCTCGACCTTGCGCACGACGCGCAAGCCGACCGGCATCCAGGTGTAGATGCCACCCGCCAGCCGCTTGATCATGCCGGCGCGCAGCATCAGCTTGTGGCTGACCACCTCGGCGTCAGCGGGCGCCTCCTTGAGCGTTGACAGAAAGAACCGGGAAGTGCGCATCGGGATCGACAGTGGATGAAAAGCGCGATTCTACTGGACAGACGCTCGAATGGGTGACCCCGCAAGCCGGAACCGCACGCCGCGGCACGCGGCAACCGGGATGTCCCGCACAGCGATGGCCGCGAGGCTGCCCACGCCTGGCCGTGGCGTGCGTTTCCCCCGGCTGCCTTCTTCTGTCGCGACGCTTTGCAAGACCCCGCAAATGTGGAAGAATGCACTCAACGATTTGATTTGCAGGTGTCGGAAATGCTTGACCGTGAAGGCTACCGCCCGAACGTCGGCATCATTCTTTGCAACGCCAGAAACGAGGTCTTCTGGGGCAAGCGGATACGAGAACATTCATGGCAGTTCCCGCAGGGCGGCATCAAGCGGGGTGAGACGCCCGAGCAGGCAATGTACCGGGAACTGCATGAAGAGATCGGCCTGTTGCCTGAGCACGTACTTGTTCTGGGACGGACCAAGGACTGGTTGCGCTACGACGTGCCCACCCACTGGGTCAGAAGGGAGTGGCGTGGCAGCTATCGTGGCCAGAAGCAGATCTGGTTCCTGCTGCGCCTGGTCGGTCGCGACTGCGACGTGTCGCTGCGTGCCTGCGATCATCCCGAGTTCGACGCCTGGCGCTGGAACAGCTACTGGGTTTCGCTCGACGCGGTGATCGAGTTCAAGCGCCGGGTGTACGAGCAGGCGCTGAACGAACTGGCCCGTTTCCTCAACGCCGATGGACGCCGCGCCCAGCGTGCAGCCGCGTCGTTCCGCTCGCCGCCGCCCGCTGGCCTGCCCGGCAAGGAATGACGGTGCCCGCATCCGTTCTCGCGCGCAGTGCCCACAGTGCGGTTGCCGGGCGGCTCCCCTTCGCCTGCCGCACGCACTGGCTGCTCGCTGTGCTCCTGGCCTTGCCACTGTCTGGCGGGGCGGAAAGCTACGACCCCGATGGTGAGCAAAGGCCTGCCCCGGAGCCGGAAGTCGAGTTGCCGGCCTTTCCCCGGACGGAGAACCTGCTTCCGTTCACCGTCAGCGCGACGACCAACAACCAGTTCCTGATCGACAGCAGTTCGCTCAGCGTCGGCAGCGATGGCGTCACCCGCTACACGCTGGTGATCGTCAGCCCCTCCGGGGCGCGCAACGTCAGCTACGAAGGGATGAAATGCACGACTGGCGAACGTCGGCTCTACGCGCTCGGCCGCACCGACGAGACTTGGGCCCGGGCACGCAACGACCGCTGGACACGGATCACGAACAGCACGCTCAACCGGCATCACGCGGCTCTCTTCTCCGAGTATTTCTGTCCGATCACGGTCGTACAGCAGACCCCCGAACAAATGATCGACACCTTGCGGCGCGGCGGCCACAGCGCGCTGCGCATCAGACCATAGTTGGCCGCGGGCAGCGCCGCGAGCGTGGCCGGCGAAACGGAAGGCGGAACATGCAGCCCGTAGCTCGTCCCACCCTTTCCTCTGCCGGCAGCCGGCGAGGCATCCTTCGTCAGCCGGCGGCGCGACCCACGGCGGCAACGGCACGTCCGGGGCAGGAATGATCAGCGATCGTTTCATCATCGAATTCGACAGGGCCTTGCGCACGCTGTGCGCACCGGCTTCGACCGTGCGCGAAGTTCCCGGCAGCAGCGAGGCGGAATCTCCCATGTCGGCAGCCGAGAAGACCCATGCGGCAGCCCTGATGCGCGTCAACCACGTCGGCGAGATCTGTGCGCAGGCGCTGTATCAGGGTCAGGCGCTGACGTCGCGCCAGGCTGACGTTCGTCAGGCGCTCGCGCTGGCAGCGCGCGAAGAAACCGAACATCTGGCGTGGACCGAACGTCGCCTGGCTGAACTGGGTAGCCGCACCAGCCTGCTCAATCCGGTCTGGTACCTCGGCGCACTGGTGATCGGCGTCGTCGCCGGCAAGCTGGGAGACGACTGGAGCCTCGGCTTCCTGGCCGAGACCGAGCGCCAGGTCGAGGCGCACCTGGACGGTCACCTCAGCGAACTGCCCGACCAGGACGCGCGGTCGCGGGCGATCGTCGCACAGATGCGGCGCGACGAGATCGCGCACGCCGAGACGGCAGTGCGGCTTGGCGCGCGCGAACTCCCGGCGGCGGCAGTCAAGGCGATGCAGTTGGCGGCGCGGACGATGACGCGAACCGCCTACTACATCTAGGTTTCGATGATCTCGAAATCGTGGGTGATGGCAGCCGTCTTGCCAAGCATGATCGACGCCGAGCAGTACTTCTCCTTCGACAGCTCGATCGCCCGCGCTACCGCCTCCGGCTTCAACTGCTTGCCGCTGACGCGAAAGTGGAAATGGATGCTGGTGAACACCCGTGGTTCGCTCTCGGCCCGCTCCGCGCGCAAGCTGACCTCGCACCCGGCGACGGCCTGGCGCCCCTTCTTCAAAATCAGCACGACGTCGTAGGCGGTGCAACCACCGGTGCCGGCGAGCAGCAACTCCATCGGCCGCGGTGCCAGGTTGCGCCCGCCTGCCTCGGGAGCACCGTCCATCACCAGCGCATGATTGCTGCCCGTCTCGGCCAGAAACGACATCCCGCTGCCGGTCCACTTCACCGTACACTCCATTTGCCACTCCTTGTCTTCTGAACCTGTCACCTGCGGGCCTGATTGTAGCCGCAAGTCCGGCACCACGACCCACCGGGGTATGCTGCGCCGCAACATGCCAAGCAAGAGAAGATCCCACAACCGAAACTTCAGACGTTGCACATAGTGAAAGGCCTCTCACGGTAAATGATCAAACTGATGAATATTAAAAGGCTTTTACAATTGCCATACACCACGCCGGAATCCCGAAAAAAACTATGGCGCAACGCACAAAAAATAGTTGACCTTTACTCTCGGCGCAGCCATAATGTGTTCAACGTAATCACTTGCAGCGGGGCTCTCCCTTCTACTCACCTTGTCTCCTCCACCCTCCTCCTTTGGTGTGGATTTAGCGCGACTCCCAGGAGTCGCGCTTTTTTTTGCCCTCTTTCCATCTCCTGATCACCGCAACTTCCGGCAGCATCCGGGCTCAACTGCGGGGCCTGGTCCAAGGGGCATGCAGTCGCCTGATGAGGCGAATGAGCAATTGACACGTATCCCGGACTTGCAATAACATGCTGGGCTTTCCGTGATCAGGCAAAAGGACGGCGTTTTTGATGAAGACTTTCTCCGCCAAGCCGCATGAAGTAACGCGAGAGTGGCTCCTGGTTGATGCTACCGACAAGGTGCTCGGTCGACTGGCCACCGAGATCGCGCGCCGCCTGCGCGGCAAGCACAAGCCCGAATTCACCCCGCACGTTGATACCGGCGACTACATCGTCGTCACCAACGTCGAGAAGTTGCGCGTCACCGGCAACAAGGCCGAGGACAAGAAGTACTACCGGCACTCGGGCTACCCAGGCGGCCTCTATGAAACGAACTTCGCCAAGATGCAGCAACGGTTCCCGGAGCGTATCCTGCAACAGGCCGTGAAGGGCATGTTGCCGAAGGGCCCGCTCGGTTACGCGATGCTCAAGAAAATGAAGTGCTACGCAGGCGCAACCCACCCGCACGCTGCTCAGCAGCCAAAGGTTGTCGAACTCTAAGGGCTCATGATGGCAGACAATTATTTCTATGGCACCGGGCGGCGGAAGAGCGCGGTAGCGCGGGTCTTCATGAAGCGCGGAAGCGGCAAGTTCGTGGTCAACGGCAAGCCGGTGGACGATTTCTTCTCGCGCGTCACGGGCCGCATGATCGTCCGGCAGCCACTCCATCTGATCGAGCAGCCGAACGACTTCGACATTCTGGTCAACGTCTCGGGGGGCGGCGAGTCCGGACAGGCGGGGGCCGTGCGCCATGGCATCACGCGCGCGCTGATCGCCTACGATGTCGCGCTCAAGCCCGTGCTCTCCAAGGCAGGCTTTGTCGCTCGCGACGCACGTGAAGTCGAGCGCAAGAAGGTCGGTTTCCACAAGGCACGTCGCCGCAAGCAGTTCTCGAAGCGCTGAGCGAGTTCAGTTACGCAACGAAAGCCGCCCAAGGGCGGCTTTCGTGTGTTCGGGCTTGCCAAGCCACCATTCAACGCAGTCGCGGAGGCCAGGATGATCAGAGTCGGCATCGTCGGCGGCACCGGCTACACCGGTGTAGAGTTGTTGCGCCTGCTGGCGCGGCACCCGGAAGTTCAGATTGCCAGCATCACGTCGCGCGGCGACGCCGGCACCGATGTCACGCAGATGTTTCCCAACCTGCGCGGCCGATTGCGGCTTCGTTTCGAGGATCCGGCGACGGCCAACCTGAAGAGCTGCGACGCCGTCTTCTTCGCCACCCCGAACGGGGTGGCGATGGAGCAGGCACCGCCCCTGCTCGATGCCGGAGTGCGGGTCATCGATCTCGCTGCCGACTATCGCATCAGCGATGTCGCCGACTGGAGCCGCTGGTACGGGATGCAGCATGCGAGCCCGGAGTGGGTCGGCAAGGCCGTCTACGGACTGCCGGAAATGAACCGTGCAGCCATCCGCAATGCGCGCCTGGTAGCCAACCCCGGTTGCTATCCGACCGCCGTCCAACTCGGCTTCATGCCGCTTCTCGAGCGCGGGCTGGTCGAACTCCACCATCTCGTCGCGGATGCCAAGTCCGGCGTTTCCGGCGCCGGTCGCAAGGCCGAGGTGGCAACCCTTTTTGCCGAAGCGTCAGACAACTTCAAGGCCTACGCCGTTCCCGGACACCGGCACCTGCCGGAGATCCGCCAGGGCCTGTCGGCAATGGCCGGCGAGCCGGTCGGGCTCACTTTCGTACCGCACCTGACGCCGATGATTCGCGGCATCCATGCCACGCTCTACGCCCGCATCAGGAGCGAAGCCGACTTGCAGGCGCTGTTCGCCGAGCGCTACCGCGACGAGCCTTTTGTCGACGTCCTGCCCGCGGGCTCGCACCCCGACACGCGCTCGGTGCGCGCCGCCAACACCTGCCGCATCGCCGTCCACCGGCCGCAGGGCGGTGAGGTCGTCGTCGTTCTCGCGGTGATCGACAATCTCGTCAAGGGTGCCGCCGGCCAGGCGGTCCAGAATCTGAACATCATGTTCGGCCTGCCCGAAACGGAGGGTCTGCAGCAGATCGCCGTGCTCCCGTGAACGTGCTCGGCGTGGCGCGGCATCGCCAATTCCGCCGGTGCCGGCCCGCAGCGGCCGCTACGCGCGCTCTGTCCCGGCAAGAACGCCGCCCGTCAAAGGTGCTATGATTCGCCGCCAGCAACGGACGGCGTGCCGCGCTGCCGCTCCCTGCGGCGGCCTCCGCAGGCCTGCTGCCGGCGGAGGCTTCGCCAGGGCACTGGAACTGGATGGCCGACATCTGGTCCGAAGCCCTGCGGACGACAACGCGCGCCCCCTGTCCGCCAGACCTTGACGGCCACGATGGCGGCGCAATTGTGCCCGGTCATGAACTCGCCGTGGCGACCGCTGTCCACTGGCGGAGAAACAGTGAACACATTTCGGAGAAATCTTGATGAATGTAGCGACGGAAATGCCCATGCCTTTCGTTTTTACCGACAGCGCGGCCGGCAAGGTCAAGGAACTGATCGAAGAAGAGGGCAACCCGGACCTCAAGTTGCGCGTCTTCGTCACCGGCGGCGGCTGCTCGGGCTTCCAGTATGGCTTCACCTTTGACGAGGTGGCGAACGACGATGACACGGCCCTGCAGAAGAACGGCGTCACGCTGCTGGTCGACCCGATGAGTTATCAGTACCTGGTCGGTGCCGAAATCGATTACACGGAGGGACTGGAGGGCTCGCAGTTCGTGATCAAGAACCCGAACGCTTCATCCACCTGCGGCTGCGGCTCTTCGTTCTCAGTCTAGGGTAGCCGGCGGCGAGGGCTGCGGACAGCCACCTCGCCGCACCCGCGATACTTGGGCGCCGCCGCCTTGGCGACGCGCTGACCGATACCACGGCGTCGCGGTACGTCTGATCGCCGCTGCGGCGCAGTCGCGTTCTTCGTCACCCCCGGTGCAACAGGCTTGCCAGCGTCGCCAGCAGTGCCGCCGCACAGACGCCATGGGCGACCGCCAGCCACAGGCTGAAGCCCGCGAGGACCGTCAGGATGCCGAGCGCCACCGTCACGGCGAGCAGCAACAGCAGCAGCGCTGCCGCCCGCCGCCGATGCTCGGAACCGGACAGCGCCTGCACTCCCGCCGTGCCCAGAAGCAGCAACGTCGCGACGGCCGCGTAGCGGTGCAGCAGGTGCAGGTTGACACCCGCCGGGTCGCCTGGCTGGGGCGCCGCCTGCAGCACGGCAAGCGTCTGCAGCGCCGGCCAGCCTGCCGCCACGGGCCACCAGTTGCCGTCACAGTCGGGGAAGGTGGGGCACGCTGACGCCATGTACCCGGCGCCGATCAGCGCGCCGAGGATGACCGTCAGCGTCAGGCACGCCGCTCCCAGACGCAGCAGCACGGTTGGCGCACCGGGCCGCTGCAGCATCATCACCGGCGGCTCGCTGGCGAGCGCCACCCGCCAGGAGAAGCTGACCAGCCCGAGGCCGCCGAGGATGTTCAGCAGATTCACCAGCGTCAGCCGCGGATCGGAACTCCAGATGCCGAGCGCCGACAGCGCCAGCATCAGCAGCAGCAGCAGCGTTGCCGGCAACGCCGGCGGGCGCAGCGCCGGTCGCCGCCAGCACTGCCAGACGAGAAAGCAGGCGAGCAGCAGCGACAGTGAAGCAGCGGCTCGGTGCAGCAGGCGCGCCATCCCGTAGTCAGGTGCCGCCGGCGGCAGCGCCAGCAGCCGCGCGTAGCACGCAGGCCAGTCGGTGCAACCGAGGCCGGCGCCGTCGAGCCGCAGATAGGCGCTGACGAGAACGACCAGCAGGGACAACGCAGTCAGCAGACGCGCCAGCGCCCGGACTCGCCGCAGACGAAGGCCCTGACCGAGGTTCACCGGGCGCGGCCGGACGCGTACTGTGGCAGGCGCAGTTCGTGGTTCAGCCAGAGCAGCAGCCCGAGAACGACCATCGCCCCCCCCTGATGTGCCGCCCCCAGTGCTACCGGCACAGCCAACAGCAGCGTCGCGATGCCGAGGCCGATCTGGGCGAACGCCACCACCAGCAGCAGTGCCGCCGCCAGCCGCGCCCTGTTCGACACCGCCGCCCGGCGGGTCTTCCACCATAGCCACGGCACGAGCAACGCCAACAGCCAGGCGCCCAGGCGATGGTCGAACTGCACCAGCGCCATGTTGTTGAAGAAGTTGAGGTACCAGGGATCGATGATGAAGCTCTCCGGCGGCAACACATGCCCGTTCATCAGCGGGAAGGTGTTGTAAGTCTTGCCGGCGCGAATGCCAGCGACGAAACCGCCACTGACGACCATGTAACCGACCAGGACCGTCAGCCAGAAGCCGCCGCGCTGCAGGCTTCGTACGGCCGCATCGTGCGTCGTCCCGCGGCGCGGGGAAAGGAGATCCAGCGCCACCCAGAACATGGCGATGAAGATCAGGAAGGCCAGCGACAGATGCGCGGTCAGCCGATAGTGGCTGACGCGCGGATCATCGACCAAGCCGCTCTTCACCATGTACCAGCCCATCGCCCCCTGCAGTCCGCCGAGAACGAAGATGCCGATCAGCTTCGGCACCAGCGCCGGCTCGAGCTTGCCGCGCAGCCAGAAGTAAAGCAGGGGCAGCAGGAAGACGACACCGATCAAGCGGCCAAGGACGCGGTGCACGTACTCCCAGAAGAAGATGCCCTTGAACTCGTCGAGCGTCATCTTGTGGTTTACCAACCGGTATTCCGGCGTCTGCCTGTACTTCTCGAAAGTCGCTTCCCACTCCGCCTGATCGAGGGGCGGAATGACACCGACGATCGGCTGCCACTCGACGATCGACAGGCCGGAATGGGTCAGGCGGGTGACGCCACCGACGACCAGGATGGCAAAGACCATGGCGCTGCAGAGCAGCAGCCAGAGCGCAACGTGTCGACGGGCGACTGTATCCATGACAGGGCAACCGACTTCCGGAACGGGAAAGAAGGCGCGAATTATATGCCCATCGAGAGGCCCGGTGTGCAGCCGCCCGGCTGCGACCATCGGCCGCAACCGCAGCAGCGAAATGCCGATGGTTGCTGGCTTCGACGGGGATTGCAGGCCGCCGCGGTTCTTGACATGCATCAAATCAATTGACTGCCGCCTACGGGTATTCTTCCGCCAATTGTGCCCGGCAGGGCCAAGATTTTCGACGTTATCTGCAATCTGGCCGCGCCGCGAGCGCATCTCAGCGATGGAGGGTACAACTATGGCCGACAACAACGATGGCGACATTCCGTTCATGCAGAGGCTGCTGGACAACCATTTCCTGCTTCTGTTCCTCGGCGTGGCGTCACCCGGGCTGCTCTACATCCTCTGGGGGATCATCGACATCATGAACACGCCACTCGCCAGGTAGGTCGTTCAGCCACATCAGGGAGATTCCAATATGAGTGCAATTCTGCCGCCATCCGAGCGGCTCTGGTGGAAGCAGCCCATCGACAAGGTCGAATGGGCGTGGATCGCGATCGCCTTTGTCTGGGGCATGATCATGTTCGCGATGATGATTTACTGGCACATCTACGGCAAGCAGAACCTGTCGAACGAGGCCTACAAGACCACCCCCGAGCTGTTCGCCGCCAAGGCCGAGAAGTTCATCGCCGAGAACACGATCCGCACCGAGACCGAGCGCAACATTCCGGTGGTCAAGGTTCCGGCCGGTGGCGACGGCTACCTGATTGCCCGCCTGTGGGACTGGTACCCGATTCTCGAACTGGAGAAGGGCCAGACCTACAAGATCCATCTGTCGTCCCTCGACTACAACCACGGCTTCTCGCTGCAACCGGTCAACATCAACATCCAGGTGATCCCGGGCTACGAGCACGTCGTCAAGATGACCCCGACGAAGGAAGGCACCTACGCCATCGTCTGCAACGAATACTGCGGCATCGGCCACCACTCGATGCTCGGCCGTATCTACGTGAAATAAGGGGGAACAACTAGATGGCAACGACTTACCGTACCTGTCCCGTCTCCGGGCTGCAGTTCGAGGACCAGGCCGAGAAGCTGATGCGCTGGAACGCCGTCGCCGGCGTCCTCTGGCTGCTGGTCGGCGGCATCACGGCACTGCTCGTGATCCTCACCCGCTGGCCAGCGATCAAGCTGCTGCCGGCCGACCAGTTCTACCTGATCCTGACCGCCCACGGCATCGACATGCTGATCCTGTGGATCCTGTTCTTCGAGATGGCCGTGCTCTACTTCGCCTCATCGACACTGCTCAGGTGCCGGCTGGCGACGCCGAAGATCGCCTGGCTCGGTTTCTGGCTGATGGTCGTCGGTGGCATCATGACCAACGTCGCGATCTTCCAGGGCGAATCGAGCGTCATGTTCACCTCCTACGTCCCGATGCAGGCGGCATGGCACTTCTACCTCGGCATCATCCTGGTCGCCGTCGGCGCCCTCCTCGGCACGGCCGTGTTCTTCGGCACGCTGGTCGTCGCCAAGCGCGACAAGACCTACCAGGGCTCACTGCCTCTGGTCACCTTCGGCGCGCTGACCGCGGCGATCATCGCCACCTTCACCATCCTGGCGGGTGCCGGCATTCTCGTCCCAACCTTCTTCTGGTCGATCGGCCTGATCAAGGAAATCGACGCCCAGCTGTACCGCATGGTGTGGTGGGGCCTTGGGCACTCGTCGCAGCAGATCAACGTGGCGGCACACGTCTCCGTCTGGTACCTGACGGCCGCCGTGATCTTCGGCGCCAAGCCGCTGTCCGAGAAAGTGTCGCGCTTTGCCTTCCTGCTCTACATCCTCTTCCTGCAGCTCGCCAGTGCCCACCACCTGCTCTCCGACCCCGGCATGAGCGCCGAGTGGAAGGTGCTCAACACCTCCTACTTCATGTACTTCGCGGTGATGGCGTCGATGATCCACGGTTTCACGGTTCCCGGCGCGATCGAAGCGGCACAGCGGCGCAAGGGCTACACCAACGGTCTGTTCGAATGGTTGCGCAAGGCGCCATGGGGCAACCCGGTGTTCTCGGGCATGTTCATCTCGCTCGTCAGCTTCGGCTTCCTCGGCGGCATCTCCGGCGTCGTCCTCGGTACCGAGCAGATCAACATGCTGATGCACAACACCTTCTACGTTCCGGGCCACTTCCATACCACGGTCGTCACCGGCACGACACTGGCCTTCATGGCGATCACCTACCTGTTGGTACCGGTCCTTTTCCGGCGCGAGATGATCCTGCCGAAACTCTGCCAGATCCAGCCCTACCTGTTCGGCATCAGCATGTCGGTCCTCGGCCTGGTGATGATGGGCGCCGGTACCCTCGGCGTCTCGCGCCGCCACTGGGACATGGCCTTCTCCGGCGCACCGTTCCAGTATGAGTGGCCGGGTGCTGCCTACCTGATGATGGGGCTGACCGGGATCTTCGGTGTCATCGCCGTGATCGGTGGCGGCCTGTGGATTCTCCTCGTGGTCGGTTCGCTGCTCTTCGGCAAGAAGCTCGACGGTGGCAAGGTCTCCGACAAGCCGACGCCGATCCCGGCAGCGACCCAGGCGGCTTCGGCCGTGGCACACGGCAGCGATCACGTCGGCGTCCCGGGCACCGTCGTCCTCGCGCTGCTGCTCTTCGTCTCCTTCGTGTTGTACTATTTCGTCAACTGGAAGTACCTGTCGGAAGTCTGGCTGTTGAGCTGATCCGGCAACCATCCCCGCGCCACCGGCGCGGGGACCTGCCTCAATCGGGCTTGGCCAACAGGCCCGATTCAAGCAGGGGCTCCATCCCACCACCCGTTCATTCACCTGATCGCCACGCTTATCGACGCCCATGCAATCGACACTCCCATCGAACAGCACTCCCGGTCTTTCCATCCGTGCCATTCTGGGCGTCTTCAAGCTGCGCATCGGCGTCGTCATCACCTTCACCGCCCTTGCCGGACTGGCGGTCAGCACCGGTCCCTCGCTGACCCCGCTGCAGTTGCTGGTCCTGGCCCTGTCGGTGCTGGTCTCGTCGGCCAGCGCGGGCGCCTTCAACCAGTATTACGAACACGACACCGATCACCTGATGGCGCGCACCAGCAAGCGCCCATTCGTCACCGGTCAGCTCCGCCACGGTCCCGTCTGGCTGCTGCTGATCGCCGCGCTGATGGCCCTGTCGGTCGGTGCCGCGTGGATCGCGCTCAATGCCTGGTCGGCGCTGTTCGTCTTCCTCGGCGCCTTCTTCTACGCCATCGTCTATACCGTCTGGCTCAAGCGCCGCACCTGGCTGAACATCGTCTTCGGCGGACTTGCCGGCAGTTGGGCAGTGCTCGCCGGTGCGACCGCTGCCGATCCGCAACTCGGCGCCGTGCCGCTGGCACTGGCACTGGTCCTCTTCCTGTGGACACCGCCACACTTCTGGAGCCTCGCCATCGCCTTCCGTGACGACTACGCCGCCGCCGGAGTGCCGATGCTGCCGGTGGTCGTCGGCGATCAGCGGGCCGCGAACACGATCTTCGCCAGCACGCTGGCACTGGTTGCCGCCAGCCTGCTGCCGCTGGCCTTCGGCCTCGGCCCGATCTACTTCGCCGGTGCGGCGATCGGTGGCTTCCTGTTCATCCAGAAAGCGTGGCTGCTGACGCGGCAGCCGAACCGCAAGACGGCGATGGTCTGCTTCCACGCGTCGCTGATGCAATTGACCTTGGTCCTTTGCGCCGCCATCGTCGACACGCAGTTGCGGTTCTGACTCGTGACGGGCGACATGCGGTGATTCGACCAAGCTTCCGGGTCCGGCGAACCGCTCTGCCGACAGTCCGACTGCCGTTGCTCCGGGCAGCACTGCTCGGTTTCATCGCCGCCCTGCTTCTGCTGGCCGCGAACCCGCTGCGCGCCGATGAAACGGCCGGCGACAAGCCCAAACTCACCGCCCGGCCGCAAGGCGCCAACAGCGGCCTGGCGCTGACCACGCTCGACGAGAAGGCTGCCTTCACGCTGTCGCAGGCGGCGATCGGCAAGACGGTCGGCGATTTCGTCCTCCTTGACCGCCAGGGAAGACCGGTCGAGCTGTCGCGCTATCGCGGCAAGCCGCTCGTCGTCACCTTCATCTACACCGCCTGCTTCCAGGTCTGCCCGACGATCACGCGCAACCTGCAGAAAGCTGTCGACACGACGGTCAGCGTCATGGGCGCCGATCGCTTCAACGTCATCAGCATCGGTTTCAACCAGCCCTTCGACTCGCCGGCCGCACTGGCGGACTTCTCCCGGCAGTACGGCATCCGCCTGCCGAACTGGGAATTCCTCAGCCCTGCCCCGGCGATCGTCGGCGACCTGACGGCCAATTTCGGTTTCAGCTACGTCGCCACGCCGGCAGGCTTCGACCATATCAACCAGGTGACGCTGGTAGACGCCGACGGGCGGATCGTCCGCCAGGTCTACGGCGAGAAGTTCACCGCCGAAGACCTCGCCGAACCGCTCAAGCTGCTGATCACCGGCTCGGCGATCCCGCCCGAGGTCGGCACGCTGCAGGAGATCATGGAACGTGTGCGCATCCTCTGCTCGATCTACGATCCGATCACCGGCCGCTACCGGACCAACTATTCACTCTACTTCCAGTTTGCCGGCTTCATCACCTTCGTCGGCTTCATGATCTATCTGTCAATCAATTTCTGGAAGAACCGGCGCCGCAGCGAAGGCAGGGCGCAGTAGCGCGATGCAGCGCTTCACCATCTCGCTCGAGGCACCGCTGGCCGAGGCCTTCGACGAACTGATCCGCAGCAAGGGCTACCGCTCACGCTCGGAGGCGATCCGCGACCTGCTACGGCAGCAACTCGGTGCGCATCAGCTGCAGCGTGACGAAGCGCCCCATTGCATCGCCGCCCTCTCCTACATCTACAACCACCACCAGCGCGAACTGGCGGAGCGCCTGACGGCACTGCAGCATCAGCACCACGACCTGACGCTGTCGGCCATGCACGCCCACCTCGACCACGACAACTGCATCGAAACGGTGTTCCTGCGCGGGCCGACGATGGCCGTTCGCGAGTTTGCCGACGCGCTGCTGGCCGAGCGCGGTGTTCGCCACGGCCAGCTCAACCTGGTACCGGCAGACATCGGGCACGAGCCGCATCAGCACCAGTCCGCGTCCGGCGCGGGCGGCATCCTGACACACGTCCATAGCACCCCGAAGACCTGACAGCCCGATCGTCGATTTGACCCGCGTCAATTCGCCGCGCAAGGGCGACCAATATAATCAATGGCTAATAATTACCGGCGGCACACCTCCTGATCCTTCCGTGAGTTTCCACACCACTTTGCGCAAGGGCGCGAGCAGCGTCTTCCTGCGCATCGAAGAGGCTCTCGACGGACCTTTTGGCGGCGCCGACAACCCGCTGCGCCATCTCGGCGCCCTCGGCCTCTATCTGCTCTGGATCATCGTCGGCAGCGGCCTCTATCTGTACACCGTGCTCGATACCGGCATCGACGCCGTGTACAACTCGATCGGCTACCTCTCCGTCGAGCAGTGGTACCTTGGCGGGGTCCTGCGCAGCCTGCATCGCTACGCGTCCGACGGCTTCATGCTGGTGATGACGCTGCACCTGATCCGTGAATGGTGCTACGGGCGCTACTACGGCTTCCGCCTCTATTCGTGGATCACCGGTGTGCCGCTGCTCTGGCTGGCCTACATCAGCGGCATCGGCGGCTACTGGATCGTCTGGGATCAACTCGCGCAGCTCTCCGCCACCGCCACGGCCGAGTTGCTCGACTGGCTGCCGATCTTCAGCGAGCCTTCGGCCCGCAACTTCCTCACCCCCGACTCGATCAGCGATCGTTTCTTCACCATGCTGGTCTTCATCCACATCGGCGTGCCGCTGCTGCTGATCCTCGGCCTCTGGGCGCACGTGCATCGCATCAGCCATGTCGACTACCTGCCGACGCGGCGGGTGATGCTGGCGACGCTGCTGGCGCTGATCGTCCTCTCGCTGCTGCAGCCGGCGCTCAGCAACCCGCCGGCCAACCTGGCAGTGATTCCCGGCGACCTCGACTTCGACTGGTTCATCCTCTTCATCCATCCGCTGACCGACCTCACTTCGCCAGCGATCGTCTGGCTGCTGCTCTTCGCCCTCACCGCCCTGCTGGTCGCCCTGCCATTGCTGCCACATCCGCCGCCGGAACCGGTGGCGGTGGTCGACGCGGCCAACTGCACCGGCTGCGATCGCTGCCTTGCCGACTGCCCCTACGCGGCGATCAGCATGCAGCCGCACCCGCTGCGCCCGGGCTTCAAGCTCGCCGTCGTCGACAGTGACCTGTGTGCAGCCTGCGGCATCTGTGCCGGCTCGTGCCCTTCCTCGACACCCTTCCGCCGCCGCGAGACGCTGGTCACCGGCATCGACATGCCGCAGCAACCGGTCCATGCGCTGCGCGAGCAACTCGAACAGACACTGACGGGGCTCTCGGGCCCGCGCCGGGTCGTCGTCTTCGCCTGCGCCCGTGGGGCCGACGCCAGCGGGCTGGCGGCCGCCGATACGGTGGTCATGCCGCTGCTGTGCGCCGGCATGCTGCCGCCGTCCTTCGTCGAGTACGCGCTGCGCGGCGGCGCCGACGGCGTGCTGCTGAACACCTGCCGCCCGGGGGGCTGTGACTTCCGGCTCGGCGATCGCTGGACGCGCGAGCGCCTCGCGGGCGAGCGTGAACCGCACCTGCGGCGAACGGTCCCCGCTGCCCGCCTGCAGCTCTCTGCCGCCGCCGCCGGCGACGAAAGCACCCTCAGCGCTGCCCTGGACGATCTCAGAACCCGCCTCGACAACGAGGCTCTGGCTGGCGAGCCACTTCCACCCTATCTGCGGAGAGCCTCAAACCATGCTTAAACCCGCCGCCATCATCGGCCAGGTGATCCTCTACGGAGCCTTTGCCGCCTTCATCGGCTACTTCGCCACCTCGCCAAAATACCACCAGGTTGCCGACGACGTGGCGCTGATCAAGTTGTCGATCAGCCACCTTGGCGAGCGTGAATGCCGCAAGCGAACTGCCGAGGAACTGGCGAAGATGCCGCCCAACATGCGCGCGCCGCTGGACTGCCCGCGCGAGCGCTCGGACATCAGGCTGGAAGTGGATCTCGACGGTCAGCCCATCCTGCAGACCGTGATGCACCCGACCGGCCTCTACAAGGATGGCGTATCGACGATCTACAAGCGTTTCGAGGTGAAGGCCGGCAGTCATCGGCTCGCGGTCCGGATGAACGACAACCTCGTCAAACCGGGATTCAACTTCGTCAAGGAAGAGCAGATCAGCCTCAAGCCCCATCAGGTGATGGTGATCGACTTCAACCCCGACCGGGGTGGCCTGTTCTTCAGGTGATCGCCCGTCACGGCGAACGGCCACCCACAGACGCTTCCCCAATTTCCTGAGCTGACATCGACATGGTCAAGTTCCTGCAACAAATCCTGCGCTGGCTGTTCATGCGCGTCGAGAACATCTTCAACGTCGCTTTCGGCGACAAGATGAACCCCTTCTACCATCTGGGCACGATCAGCTTCTGGCAGTTCTGGCTGCTGCTCGTCTCCGGTCTGTACCTCTACATCTTCGCCGACACCGGCGTCCATGACGCCTTCGAGTCGGTCGAGAGCATCACCCACGACCAGTGGTGGGCCGGCGGCATCCTGCGCAGCATCCACCGCTACGCCACCGACGGCATGATCCTGACGATGCTGCTGCACATGCTGCGGCACTTTGCCTACGACCGCTATCGCGGCTTTCGCTCGTTCTCCTGGCTGACCGGAGTCGCCCTGCTGTGGCTGATCTACATCGCCGGCGTCAATGGCTTCATGCTCGTCTGGGACAAGCTGGCACAGTTCGTCGTCATCGCCACCGCCGAGTGGTTCGATGTCCTGCCGATGTTCAACGGCACGCTGATCCGCAATTTCCTCTACCTCGAGAGCGTCAACAGCCGGCTGTTCACGCTGCTCGCCTTCATCCACATCGGTGCGCCGCTGATCGTCGCCTTCATCATGTGGGTGCATGTGCAGCGCGTGCCGCGGGCGCACATCAACCCGCCGCGGCCGATCGCCATCGCCGTGACGCTGATGTTCCTGGTGCTGTCGCTGGTCAAACCGATCCTCAGCCAGGGTGGCGAGGCCGACATGTCGGTGGTGCCGACGAACATCGACTTCGACTGGTTCGAGCTGCCGGTTCTGGCGCTGGTCTACGTGACCAACCCCATGCACCTCTGGTACTGGGTTCTCGGGCTGACCGCCCTCCTCCTCCTGGTGCCGTGGCTGCCGCCGAAGAAGCGCGGCTCGGCGCAGGCGCTGACCTCGGTCACCTTCCATCCCGACCGGCGGGCGGTCAGCGCCCGCTTCGACGAGACGCTGCTCGACGCCGGACTGCGCCAGGACATCGACCTGCCGTACGAATGCCGCAACGGCGGTTGCGGCGTCTGCAAGTGCACCGTCCTGCACGGCAGGGTCGATCCCGGCCTCTACCAGCCGAGCGCGCTGTCGGCCGCGGAGCTGGCGCAGGGCAAGGTCCTGATGTGCTGCGCCACTGCGCTCGAGGACGCCGAAATCGAGTACCAGGCGAGCGCGGCGCCGAAAGCCTTCCGCGAATACACGGCGAAGGTCGTCCACCTGCACCGGCTGACGCACGATGTCATGCAGGTGCTGCTGCGACTGCCCGACGGCGAGCAGATCAGCTTCAAGGCCGGCCAGTACGTCAACATCATTCTGGATGATGGTCAGCGACGCGCCTTCTCCTTCGCCAACCCGCCGCACCAGCCCGACTTCGTCGAACTGCAGATCCGCCTGATGCCCGGCGGCCGCTTCACGACGCACGTCTTCGAAGCGATGAAGGAAGGCGACGAAGTCCGCTTCGAGGGACCGATCGGCGACTTCAGCCTGCGCGAGTCGGAGCGGCCGATCGTCTTCGTCGCCGGCGCCACCGGCTTCGCGCCAGTCAAGAGCATGGTCGAGGATGCCTTCAAGCGCGGATTGAAACGCGAGATCCACCTCTACTGGGGGGTGAAGACCCTCAAGGACCTCTACCTGCCCGAGTTGCCGGCCCGCTGGGCGCGCGAGCACGCCAACTTCCACTTCATCCCCGTGCTCTCCGAGCCGGCTGCCGAAGACCAGTGGAGCGGCCGTACCGGTCTGGTGCACGAGGCGATTCTCGCCGACTTCCCCGAGCTGAAGCAGCACGAGATCTACGCCTGCGGCTCGGTGCGCATGGTCGAGGCGATCTTCCCCTTCCTCAAGCAGCATGGAGCCGAGGACGGCGCCTGCTTCTCGGATGCTTTCAGTGTGTCGGCACGCTCGATGGCGTTTCAGCCCCGGAAGTAGCGAGACGATCGGCAACACGGCCGCCCTCGCGCAGGCAGGGCGGGGACCCTGCCGGCCCTCGTAAACAGAGAGACCCGCGGCGCGCCGTCAGGGGCGTTCGGGCCAACGCGGACAGTACGGCAGCTCGCCGCTGTTCCGAGGCCCGCCACGACACCAGGCGAGGCGAGTTCCCGGCACGCCGGCACGCTGCTGACGCGACGGCTGCTCATGACCTTGCGAGTCTTGTGATGCGTACCCGCCCTGGTATCGTCTTCCTCCACGGACAGGCAGTGCGCTTCGAGGAAGCGGCCCGAGGCCATTTTCTGCCAGATGCGGTCACCGCGTCTTACAATGTGCGGAAAGTTTCCAACGACAGGGAGGCCACACATGAAGAAAGCGAATCTTGTCCGGCACCGCAGTCGCCTGCCACTTGCCGTACTGCTCCTCGGCCTGTTTCCCTTGGTGAGCCAAGCGGCCGACCGGAGCGGCAAGGAAGTGGTCGATACAGTCTGCATCGCCTGCCACGGACCGGGCAAGGACGGCGCCCCGAAGATCGGCGACCGGGCCGAATGGGCCAAGCGAGCCTCCAAAGGGTTGGACAAGCTCAATGAAAACGCCATCACCGGCGTGCGCCGGATGCCCGCTCATGGCGGCCAAGCGACTCTCACCGACCTCGAGATGACACGCGGCGTCGCCTACCTGGTCAGCGGTGGAGCAGCAACCGATCCACAGAAGCCGTACACGCCTGCCCGAATCCGTAGCGGTGAACAGGTCGTCAAGGAACGCTGTCAGGAATGCCACGCCGACGGCAAGAACGGCGCTCCCAAGATCGGTGACATCGACGCCTGGAAGCCTCGCCTGCAGAACGGCGTCGCCCCTCTGGTCAACTCTGCCATTGGTGGCCACAAGGGCATGCCGGCACGAGGCGGCATGGCGAGCCTGAGCGACGCCGAAATCCGTGCTGCCGTCAATTACATGGTCGGCCAGACCGCGGGCGCTGCAGTGAAGCAGCACTGAGCACGGAAAGAGGGCGCGGACGGGCTGGTCAGAAGCGACAGCGAGGACCACAATCGCGCCTGCCGCGTGCAGTGCTCTCAGTCCCCGGCCAGCCGCAACAGAATCGGTTCCAGCGTCGCTTCGTCGAGCCGCCCCAGGCGGCTCCCCTCGAGCCGCCCGTCGCGGTCGATGACTATTGTGGTGGGCAGTCCGCGCACCTGCAGGGCGGGCGTCTGGCTGCCGGCCGCGTCGCCGACCAGCAGCGGGTAGGCCACCGGCGTCCGGCGGACGAAGGCCTGCATCTTCTCCACGTCGTCGATGCCGATGCCGACGAACTGCACGCCGCGTGCCGCGTACTTCTCCTGCAGGCGCGAGAAGGCCGGCATTTCCTCGACGCACGGCGCGCACCAACTGGCCCAGTAATTGACCACCAGCACCTTGCCGCGCCACTGCGCCATCGCCTGCGGCTTGCCGGCAAGATCGGGCAGCGTCAGCGCCATGATCGCTTCGACCGTCGCCTGCCCCTGCTCCGGCGGCAGTTTCGACGCCGCGATCAGTCCGGGCGGAATCGCGCCCGGCAACTGTGCCGGCTGCAGCAGACGGTAACCGAGCCAGCCGATCGTCGCCAGCGTCGCCACGCCGGCCGCCAGCGCCAGCACGAGCGCGGTCTCCCGTTTCATCGCTGGCGGCCGCCAGACATCGCCTTCAGACAGACGAGGACGAACATCAGGCCGCCGATGACGGCGATCAGTCCGCCGAGTCCCATCATTCCCATGCCGATCTTCTGCGGCAGCGTCGTCAGGAACTGGTCGGCGCCGGCAACCTTGCGCTGCACGCCGTAGCCGCCCGACCAGGCGAGACCGAGGACATGGATCAGTTGCCCGGCACCATAGACATAGGGCTGCCAGATCGCCATCGCTCCCTCGGCACGAGCGAAGCCGAGCACCGGCAGCAGGACATAGGCGAGCCCCATGAACGCCAGCGTCACACCGACCGTCGACCCGTGATAATGCGCCGGGATGACGACATTGACGCCGTGGATCGCGTAGCCAAGCGCGCCGCCAAGGGCAAAGAGGACGAACGAGGCGACGAAGGCCGACTTCGCCGGATCGGCCGCCGCGCCGCGCACGCGCCACAGCGCCAGCGCTCCTGCCAGCAGCAGCGGCAACATGTAGGGATGGCCCCAGATCATCAGCTTGGCGAACAGTTCGACATGCGGCAGCGAGCCGACCGGTACCAGCAGGTAGATGGCGACCACGGCCAGCAGCGGCAGCGCCGCGACGACGAACATCAGCGATTGCGCGCGCGGCGAGGCCGGCGCCGGTCTGCCGAGCGCAGCGGCGATCCACAACCAGGCGACGACCATCAGCAGCGAATGCTGGAACTGCAGCGTGTGCCCGCCGCCCCAGAAGATCACCTCGTAATAGATCTGCCCCTCGACCCACGGCACCAGCCACCACGAGACGAAGAACGCCGCCAACGAGAGCAGCGCCGCCAGCGCGCCCAGGAAGGAACCGAGACGCAGCGGGTCGGCGAGGAACGGCCGCGGCCAGGAGGTCAGCAGCGCACGCACGACGGCCAGCGTCGTCCCGGCGCCGAAAATCCACAGCGAGGCAAAGAACAGCGGCTGCTCGAGAACCGGGATGTAGTTGTTGAGCACCGGTTCCGCGCCGGGAAAGAACGGCGACACCGTCATCAGCGCGGTGCCCAGCGCCGCCAGCGCGAAACCGCTCCAGCCGAGCCAGGCCAGCCCCGGCCGGCCGACCACCGACCAGATGACGACGGCGAAGGCCATGAACCAGACGGCCACCGACAGGTCGACATGCACCACCAGCGCAGCGCGAAAGAGGTCCTTGAGCGGAAACACGTCCTGGATCCCAGGCGTTCGCGACAATACCAACAATACCGCCAGCAAACCGGATCCGATCAGCGCCATCACCCCCAGCCACAGCCAGGCACGCGCCAGCGCCACCGGCGTGCCGGCGACTGGTAGCGGCGCGGCCACCGTTGCTGCGGGAAGTGCTACCGCTTTTTCATCCATGACTGCCTCGGCCGGGAAAAGCGGCAGAGTATACGGTGCGCAGGCCACCATCGCCAAGCCGCAGCCGGCAGCTCACGGCAACTCCCGAAAAGCCACGGCACTGCTGGCGCGCCCCCTTCCCGGAAAGGCTTTCGCGCCCGGCGCCAGCCACCGCCGCCAGCGGATGGCGAGACGTGCGCGGGGCTGCTGTCGACGCCGCTTCGAGAACTATTTCCGCGCCAACGGCAAGGCGATCGCGAAAATGGGTTTGTCGCGGTGATGTCGCGTCGGCAGCCGCGAACGCCGCACCGCCCGTGTTCTGCCGTTTTCCGACGCGCTACCCCTGCAGCCGAAAGTCCGATCATGAAAAGCCTGAGCATCCTCTTCATCGCCGCCTTCGTCGCGGTCTTCGCCACCGTCGCCGGTCGCCTGCCGACAATCGACGCGGCCAACTTCTCGCTGGTTGCCGCCAAGTCGGCGATCGTTGCCGGCGTACCGGCGCTCCTCGTCTGGGGCCTCATCGGCCTGCTCGACACCCTCCGCCCACGCGCCTTGTGAACGCCCACGGGCAGCGCCCGGCGCACCCTTGCCGGCGAGGGCGTTGCTCTGCCGTCGTCGGCCTAGCCGCGTCCCGCCAGCAGGACGCCGGCGAGGACGAGGGCGGCACCGGCGAGTTGCGCCGCCGATAGCGGCTCGTCGAGGACGAGCCAGCCGAAGAAAATGGTCAGCATCGGCCCCAGCGTGCCGATCAGCACCATCCGCTCCGGACCGATGCGGCGGACAGCCGCCGACTGCATGAAGGCCGGCACGACGGTCGACACGATCGCCATCGCGACGCCGTAGAGCAGCACCGGCAGCGGCTGCAGCAGCGCCGACAGCGGCCGCGTGGCGAGGAAGTGCAGTTGCGTCGCCAGCGTCGATACCAGCATCGCCAGCGCGGTGAAGCGCGCGGCGCCGAGGCGGGCGATCGCCGGACCACTGCCGGCGACGTAGATCGCGTAGCACAGCGACGAGGCGAGGATGAAGGCGGCACCGACGAGGACGTCATCGGTCTCCCCGGCGACGTGCAGGTCGTGCGCAAAGGCGAGCGCGATCCCCGCATAGGACAGCAACAGTGAGGCGATCTCGCGCCGCCCGAGCCGCTTGCCCATCCAGAGTACGGCGATGAGCAGGGTCAGCGTCGGATAGGTGAACAGGATCAGCCGCTCGAGGCCGGCCGAGATGTACTGCAGCCCGAGGAAGTCGAGCATGCTCGCACCGTAGTAGCCGAGCAGGCCAAGCAGCAACACCGCCAGCCAGTCCTGCCGCCGCAGCGGCGGCGCCGACCGGCTGACGACGAAGCCCACCCAGAGGAAGGCCGGCAGCGAAAAGATCATGCGCAGCGAGAGCAGCGTCACTGCGTCGACCGGGGCAGCCGCGTAGGCCAGCTTGACGAAGATCGCCTTCAGCGAAAAGCCGAGCGCCGCCAGCATCGCGAGGACGACGCCGACGCGTTCGGCGGACCAGTTCTTCCAGGGCATGCAGGGCAGTCGGAGCGGGCAAAGACGAATGATGCCGCCTGCGCCCGCCAGCGACAACCCGCAGCCTCGTGTGGCGTGCCGACCGCCGCCCCCACGCCGGCGAGGACCCCGGTCGATCTGCGCCGCGGCCATGCGCGGGAACGGTACCGCTGGCCGCCGGCGAGTGCTAGCATCTGCTTGCTTCACCCGGACGGAGCAGCATGAACGGCATCGATCGCACGCCGCGCCAACCCGCAGCCAGCAGCCGCCGGCGCAACGCCGGGCCGGCCGCTGTACTGCCGGGTCGCGTTCCCGGCTGGCTGGCTTCCCTCGCGCTCCTCCTGCTGCTCCTGCTGAGCGCATGCGCCAGCCCTGGCCCGCCACCGCCCTCACCGCCGCCGGTGCTGGTCGCCGACAGCACCTGGTGGCAGGTCGACCGCGACATCGCCGCTGCCGCACGCGCAGCGACCGTACCGGCAGGCGAACATGCCGGCGCCGCGATGGCAAAGTGGCGCCAGCGCGTGCAGCACTACTGCGAAACCGACTTCATCCCGTGGTTCACCAGCTACGGAACACAGCAATGGCTGGCGATCAAGGTCGCGTGGTACCGCCTCGGGAGTGAGGCGACGACGGATCCGGCGGCCGGCAGGCTCGCAGCCTACCTGCAGGAGCAGTACCAGGAGCGCGTCCTCGACCCGGTCGTTCGCGAGGTCGATCCGGCGGTGGTCCGGGAAACGGCGACCCGCATCTACCAGCGCACCCTCGGCGCAGCGCTGACCGGCATCCGGCAGCGCCACGCCGTTCCCGCCGACCAGTTCGACCGCCGCCTGCAACGGATTCCGGCAATCTCGCTGGCGCCGCCGCCGGCGCATGACGCGTCGCTCCACCAGTTCATCCATGCCGACCCGCTGGCCGCGCTGCCGGCCTACGGCGCCCTGCTCGGCAGGATTCGCGCCGCTGCTGCCGGCAGTGGCGGCGGCGCCGATGATTCCCGGCTGTCACCGGCGGCCCGTCGTGCCAGCGAGCAGGCGCTGGCGCGCCTCACCGCCAGCGGCGCCGCCAGCGCCGCGGCGGCGATCATCGGCGGCGTGCCGGGGGCGGTCATCTCGCTCGGCGCGTTCGGCGTCGGACTGGCCGCGCACGAGAAGCAGCGGCCGGAAATCGAGACCCAGTTGCGCGCCAACCTCGACGCCGCGCTCGCGGAAACCTGGCACAGCCTGATCGAGAATCGCGCCAGCAGCGTCATGGCGGCGGTTCATTACCTGGCGACGCGGATCGACGACGCCCTCACGCCAGCACGGTCGCAGCCCGTCGAACTCGCTCCCGGGCCGCAGGAAATCCCCTTGCCGGCAGCGCCAGGCCTCGACGTCGAAAACCTGCACGAAGACGCAAGCCGGGACGAGGACGAGGACGAGGACAGCGACGAGGAAGACGAAACGGAGGGCGAGCAGTGAGCCGCTGACGACCGCCGGCGCAGCGCGCCGGCACCCGGCGGCGGGCGGCACCCGTGATCGGCCAGCGGCACGCTGGCGCCGCACTGCGTCGCATCCTCGCCCGGGTCACAATCACCGGCCGCAACCGCGCCGCCACTTTCTTCTTCTACTCGCTCCCTCGTTTCAGGAGCGCGCCGAGCGATCGCGCAGAGGCTGCGCCGCAGGAACTGCCGGACTCCCTTCAGGGCCTTTCATGCGGCAAGCTGTTCGAGCAGCATGATGCGGCCAGGATGGGCAGTCTTCTCATGGTACCGACGATCTCCCGTGATCATGAGTGCTTCGTTTGTTTTCGAGCGCGGTGGCGTGGATTTGATCGCGACGCTGGCGTCGATCACATAGCCGGTCATCGTTCCGGGATGCCTTGGACACCGTCGGATTCGGCCCGGATATCGTCGCGCATCGGCAGGATCTCTTCGCTGAAAACAGGCGACGCCTGTTGCCGGCGCGCGAGGATACGCATGAACGCAGCGTCGCTTTGCGCCTTGCGCCGAGCCTGTGCGACCGCTTCCCGCAACAGGCGGGTCACGATGGCGGACATCCCTCCTTGCCGTCACCCCGATGACGATACTGAACATGTGCGGGCGAAGACATGCTAGCATCACGCCCTCTCGACGCGCCACCCATCAGTCTTGGCGCTTGTCCGACCTGGCCCGGCATCCCCGCCTTGGCTTGCCCACACCTACCGAATCGTTTGCCCAGACTGGTTCGTGCATTGACCATTCGTCACGCACGCGGGGCAAACGTCTGGAGTCTTCACGCTTGAAATTCACTGAACTGGGTCTCGTACCCGAGATCCTTCGCGCCATCGCCGAGCAAGGATACGAAACACCCACCCCGATCCAGGCCCAGGCCATCCCCGTCGTCCTTGCAGGAAGCGACCTGATGGCCTGCGCGCAGACCGGCACCGGCAAGACCGCCGGCTTCACCCTGCCGATCCTCCATCGCCTGGCCCAGGCCAGAAGCACCGGGCCGGGCAAGATCCGCGTCCTGATCCTGACACCGACGCGCGAACTCGCGGCACAGGTCGAGGAAAGCGTCGCCACCTATGGCGCGCACCTGTCGTTCAAGTCGCTCGTGGTCTTCGGCGGCGTCAGCATCAATCCGCAGATTTCAGCACTCCGCAAGGGCGTCGACATTCTCGTCGCGACACCGGGCCGACTGCTCGATCACGCGCAGCAACGCACCGTCGATCTTTCGGGGATCGAAGTGCTGGTGCTCGACGAGGCGGACCGCATGCTCGACATGGGCTTCATCCACGACATCAAGCGCATCCTCGCGCTGGTGCCGAAGAAGCGCCAGACGCTGCTCTTCTCGGCGACCTTCCCGGACGAGATCCGCGAACTCGCCAGCAACTTCCTCAGCGCGCCCAGGTACGTCGAATCCGAACGCCGCAACACCGCCCCGGAACTCGTGACGCAGTACGTCTACAAGGTCGATCGCGAACGCAAGCGCGACCTGCTGGTCGAGCTGATCCGCGACAAGGGCTGGCATCAGGTGCTCGTGTTCACGCGCACCAAATGGGGTGCCAACGGTCTGGCCGAGAAGCTGCTCAAGGCCGGCATCGAGGCAGCCGCGATTCACGGCAACAAGAGCCAGAATGCCCGCACGCGCGCGCTTGCCAGTTTCAAGACCGGCAAGCTGCACGTGCTCGTCGCGACCGACATCGCGGCGCGCGGCATCGACATCGACGAACTGCCGCACGTCGTCAACTACGAGTTGCCCAACGTTCCGGAGGACTACGTTCACCGTATCGGTCGCACCGGTCGCGCGGGAATGGAAGGACAGGCCGTATCGCTGGTCTGCGTCGACGAGAAGAACCTGCTGAACGACATCGAACGTCTGCTCAAGAAGCGGATCGACGTACTCGAACATCCCGGCTTCGACCCCGACCCGTCGATTCGCGCCGAGCCGATCCAGGCGCGGTCGGCTGGCGCCGGTGGCGGCCAGCGGCCGCCGGGCGCTCGTCCCGGCGGCGGAGCACCCCGCGGCAATTCGTCGCGCGCTCCGGCCGCACACCCGGGCGGCGGCGCCAGACCGAGCCCTGCTGCGCACCGCAGCGGCAGTCGTCACCGCTGATCGGCGAAAGACTCTGTAGCAAACGGGGGGATGGCTTCGCGGCCACTCCCCCTTTTTCTCGGCTGCCGGTTGACACCGCGCGGAGTCGACAGGAATGCTGTCATGCCCGGATCGATCCCGCCCCCGCGAACGATACCGCCACGAAGGCAGCAAAGCGCACAGGCACCCCTTCGTGCTGCGGTTTCCTTGTCGATCGGGGAATCGTGATCTGGAAACGGTACTTGCATACCGGAAGTTCCAGATCGTCGTACCACACGCCATTCGCCAAGCGCTGGGCATCGAACCGGGCCAACGCTTGCACGCGTTTCGCTACGGCGACCGTGTCGAACTGGTTCGCTTCAGGCCGCTGGCGCAGGCGCGGGGCTTCCTGGCAGGCTTGGACAGCCGCATCGACCGCGAAGCGGACAGGGTGTGAACGTCGTCGACTCGAGCGGATGGCTCCAGTACTTCGGTGACGGCCCCAATGCGGCGCACTTTGCTGGCCCGCTGGCCAAGGCTGGCGACCTGATCGGTCCGGCCATCTCGGTGTTCGAGGTCTTCCAGCCCGTCCGGCCGCGTAGTCGGCTTTCGGTGGTCAGGGCGTTGATCGTGGCCGGCAAGCTGCGCATCACCGCCAGCGCCATTGCCGGTGCGGCACAGCGTGGCCTTGACCGCGCGCAGATGCTCGCCGTGCTGCTCGCCCTGACGCCTACCGACTTCCACAAGAGCATGACGACCTACGTGGATCACACGATCCGGCAGGAGGTGTACCGGCCGCTTGTGTCAGCCGGCAGGGTCTCCGTGAAACTGACGGTAGATGACGAACTGCTGATCGTCTCATTCAAGGAACTGTGACCATGAAGTGCCCAGCCGGCGGAGGAGCCGAGCTGCTGCACGACACCAGCGACGTGCCCCATACCTACAAGGGCCAAACGACCACCTTTTCCGCCCTGAGCGCCGACTTCTGCCCGGCGTGTGGCGAAATCCTGCTCGACTCGGCGGAGGCGGATCGTTACGGGGCGTCGGCTTGCGCGTTCAACAAGCGGGGCAACGCAGCGACCGTGGATTCGCGGTACATCGCCGAGGTGCGCAAGAAGCTCGCGCTCGACCAGCGCGAGGCCGGAGAGATCTTTGCTGGTGACGTCAATGCCTTCTCGCGCTGCGAAAACGGCAAGACCGGGCCGCCCTTGGCACTCGTCAAACTGCTCAAGCTGCTCGATCGCCATCCTGAACTGCTGGACGAGGTCAGGAGCGCGCAGCGGGTGGCGGATGGGTCGTCGCGCGGCGTGGGAAGTCTCCCACGCACCCCTTCCAGAGTCGAAGGACGCGGGAGATGGCCGAGGTCAGCGCAGCCCGGTTGGGCTGATCTTGCGCAGCCCAGCAGCCCGACCGGCAGCGCGGTTACCGGCCCATGATCTGTTGGGCTTCGTCCCTCGGCCCAACGCCACCATCGGCCAACCGGCCGAGGTATGCCACAATCACGGCTACCATACATCATGGTCCCACTTTGATGCTGAACCCTGGACCTCGAAAACCGATGGAAGCCTTGCGCCTGATAGCCAAACCAAACAACCACCAACTGGTTATCGACCTGCCTCCCAGCATGAACGATTGCCTGCTGGAGGTGATCGTGCTGCCGGCCCAAGCCGATCAGCTCCCCGCGATGTCAGGGCGACGGCGTAGACCGTCCCCCATGCTTGCCGGGACCGTAGGTCTCAAAGATGATTTGCTGGCTGCCGCGGTCCCGGAAACTGACTGGGATGCGCTGCAGTGATTGTCCTTGACACCCATGTCTGGGTGCGCTGGCTTGATCCGACAGCCAATCCTCTGCCACCGACCTTGATCGACAGGATCGAAGCCGCAGAGACGCTGGCGATCAGCGCCATCACCTGCTGGGAAGTCGCTTGGCTGCATCGGCGAGAGCGGATTACCCTCCAACTCCCTCTGTCAGACTGGATCGAACAGGGACTCGGCGGTTCCGAAGTCGTATGCCTGCCGATTGAACGGAAGATTGCCATTCGCGCAGCGCTGTTGCCCGAGCACCATCGTGACCCGGCTGACCGCCTGATCATCGCCACCGCCCTCGAGTATGGCGCCCACCTCGCCAGCCTTGACGAGCGGTTCGCAGACTACACTGAGCTGGCAGCCAAGCTCATCCAGCGGTGAGCGCCAAAGCGGCGCAGAAGCCTTTGGTGGTGGCGTCGGGGTCTTCTCGCGCTACGAAAGCGAGACGCGGATCGTGGTGCACGGTCGCCGCTGCCAGCGCGCGGTGCTGCTGCTCGATGACTTGCTGCGCCTGCCACTGTTCGAGATGGTGCCCCCCGGCGAGGCGGAGGGCCGCGCCGCTTACGCCGCCTGCGTGACCTTTGGCAAGGGCAGCGGACACCCGGCAGACTTGAATTTCGGCGTTCTGTTCGGCCATGCGCTGGCCAAGGTCCGCGACCTGCCTTTGCTCTTCAGGGGGAACGACTTCTCCCAGACCGATATCGTCCCGGCATGGCGGCCGGAACAATGCGGCGGGACGTCCGGGCGGATCGCCAAACCTGGCAAGGTTGAAGACCTGCTCGCCCGTCTCAATGCCCGAATGGCTGGCGCAAGCGCGCCTGATCCGCCAGGTCCTTCTGCCGTTGCAGCACGCGCCTCTCGAAGCTCGCCTGGTTTTTCGTGCAGACCAGCGCATGCGTGCTGCCGCGACGGTCGGTCTCGTGGCTGACATCGCATTGGTCGCGGCGGATCGAATACTCGACGTGGTTTCGATGCTGTCGCGCGGCCCTGAAAACCCAGACGGAGCGCTCTGGATCAGCGAGAAACGCCGAGAGTTCGCGGCAGTGAGCACAACGGCAATCGACACGGCTGTCGCGAGCGAAGTCGACTGGCGGGACGAGCGGTTCGGCGATTCGTCTGGCGAGGTGATCCAGACAATGGGCGCGTAGCCGCCGCGTCGGCGGCCAGTCGCTCGCTGGCCAGCCCTGCTCGCTCAGCAGGCAGGCGGCGGGGACGAGGATCGCGTCGACGGCGAAGCGGTCAGGCCAGTTCAGCAGATGGTCCACCGCCTGCTCGCCAAGCGGGCGGACGCCGAGATGGCACAGCGCGCTCAGCAGGTCGACGATGAGGGCCGGGGTCACCGGCAAGGCCTGCCGCCAGCCTGCCGTCGGCGTCGCCGCCGCCGGCTCTCCCGGCAGGGCGGAAACGAGGGCCTGCGCAGCGGGTTCGAGCAGTTCGGTAGACACGCCGGCGGCCGAACGGGCGAGAAATCGCGCCGCCATCCGTTGCAGCAGGTCAGCGCAGGCGCTGGTCTGCAGCGGCGCATTGCGGGCAATGATGCGCTGGACGAGTTCGGCGGCCCGCTCCGCCGGGAGCAGCATCGCCGCGTCCGCCAAGGCCTCGTTGTCGCCGGCTTCGTAGCAGCCCTCGGCGCTGACTTCGGCGAGCAAGGTTTCGATGTTGCCGCCATCCCCGCACCGGCGCAGCGCGGTCAGCAGCGGAGCGGCCCTTCCCGCAGGGGTGGGCGACAGCCAGCCGGCAGTGGGCCAGTCTTCCCGCCGCGCGATGATCAGCCGGGCGAGTCGATGCGCCTCGTGCCACGAGGGTGACTCCTGGCCCTCGCCAAGGTCGACCCAGCGCTCGGCCAGTGCCGCCAGATAGGGCAGCGACACCCGGTGGCCAGCGTCGGCGATCACCTGCAGCTTGCCGGTTTGCGGCCAGAGCACCAGGGCAGCGCGCCGATAGCTGCGCTCGAAGGTCGCGCCCTCGTTCCCGGTGGCTTCGAAGAAGTACTGCTCGTCGGGCTCCTCGTCGTCCATCGCGCCCGGCGGGCACAGTTCCGCGTCGGCGAACGGGATTTCGCCGAGACCCGGGCGGCTGCCGTCAGGCGCTTGCCAGCCCGAGAGCGTACGCGAACTGTTGACGATCTCGAGCACCTCGAAATCATCGTCGTCCGGCTGCGCATGACACCCGCCGTGCGACCACGAGCCGCAGTACTCGGCATTGCCACTCTCGCTGATCGCCAGAAAGGCCAGGTGGAGTTCGCAGTTCGCCCGGCCGGCGGCGCTGGCGAGTACCGGGGCGACAGCGGCATCGACCCCCTTGAGCGAGCGAAATCCGATTTCTGCCGGCGTATAGGCATGCTCGAGCGGATGGATCAGCTTGCCCGGGGACGATCGCTCGGCTGCGGCCAGCTCGGCAGCCCAGCGGCCGAGGAGATCGCTGACCCGCTCGATCTCGGCACCGTACGCCGGCGGCCCGGGCGGTCTGCCCTCGCCATGCCGAATCAGGTTGTAGATCAGGACCAGCCGGCAGCCGGCAGTGATCGGGCGAACCTCGTGCCGGCAGTCGGCGTAGAAAGCGGCGTAAGCGACCTCCGACGGCTCCGGCGACGCGAGGTCGAGGCAGACCGCGCGCTCGCGGTGGCGGATGCACAGCTCGCCGCCGGTGTACAGCGAAGGCAGGACGACCACCAGCGTGGCGAACATCCCCGGTGCCTTTTCGGTGTCACGATGGCTGACGAAGAAGCTGCCGGTGTCATAGACCAGGAGGTTGTAGAACTCGGCCGATTCGGTGTCACGATGGCTGACGAAGAAGCTGCCGGTGTCATAGACCAGGAGGTTGTAGAACTCGGCCGAAACGGGCTCGCTGATGCCGAGACCGGCGGCGCAGCGGGCGACGATGTCGGCCAGGTGCTGGTCCCAGTGACGTCCGCCGAGGTGTACTCGGTCGGCACCGATCTGCCACGTCCGGCGCACCTCGGTGTCGATCAGGGTATCGCTGCCGCGGCCGTACGGCGCCTGTTCGGCGACCGCGACGAGCGCTTCGGCCTGAGCCGGCAACAGCGGCAGGGCAATCAGGCCGACCCCGTCCACTTCCAGCCGCGGCGCGAAGATCTCGCAGCGGCCCGTGGCAAAGAAATCGCCGGGGCGGCGGACGCCCTTGAGGATGTCGGCAAGGTCCCGGGTCAGGTCGGTCATCGCTTGCGGCCTCGCGCGCGCTCAGCCGCCACTCAGGGCCTGCACGATCATCAGCTCGCCGTCCGCTGCGAGCGGCGTCGACAGATCGAAGACCATCGCGCACCGCCAGAAGATCCGCATGTGGCGACGGATCGCGCCCTGCTCGTCGACCATCCGGAAGCGGATTCCCGGATACCGCCGGTCGAGGTCGTCGAGCACCGCGCCCACCGTCGCCCCTTCCGCTTCGACCCATGGTCCGCCGGTGTAGGACTGCAGGGCACTGGGGATCAGCACGCGCATCGCCGCCTCCTCGCCCGGTCGGTCGGCATCACCGTGGGTAAGCGATCTCGACCGCATAGATCTCCGGCAGGTGGCGTGCCAGCACGTCCCAGTGCGCGCCCTCGTCGCGGCTGAACCACAACTCGCCGCTCGTCGTTCCGAAGTACAGCCCGACGGCATCGGCACGGTCGGCGCACATCGCCTGCCGTTTCACCGTCCACCAGGCCTGCTCGCGCGGCATGCCCTGGTCCTGACGTTCCCACGAGTCGCCACCGTCGCGCGTGACATGGACCGCCGGCCGGCCGCCCGGGCTGGT
The DNA here is from genome assembly GCA_017592775.1 of Candidatus Accumulibacter conexus. Classification (GTDB taxonomy): domain Bacteria; phylum Pseudomonadota; class Gammaproteobacteria; order Burkholderiales; family Rhodocyclaceae; genus Accumulibacter; species Accumulibacter conexus. The sequence continues at coordinate 66,546 of JAGFNJ010000017.1, forward strand.
GCGCGGCCAGACGTCCGAAGCGTCCATCGGCAGCACCCAGGCCACCCGGTCGTCGCGCGGATGCACGACCAGCGGGAAGCCGATGTCGCCGACATCCTGCGGCATCGTTGCGCCGATCCGCCGCCAGCGTGTGTCGGGACGGTCGAGCCGGTAGATGCCGCAATGGTTCTGCTGGTAGAGCCGGTCCGGATTGCCTGGGCACAGGCGCATGCAGTGCGGGTCGTGGAAGCCGATGTTGCCCGGATCGAAACCCTCGACCACCGCCATGCCATCGACCAGCGGCGCAAAGCTCTGCCCACCGTCGGTCGACTCGTGCACGCCGCCGCCCGACATCGCGAAGTACAGGTGCTGCGGGTCGCGCGGATCGACGATGATCGAATGCAGCTTCGGCCCGTCAGGCGTGCCGTCCTGCTCCGTGCCGAACCACTCGCGGTAGCGCGGATCGTCGTTGATGCACGAGAACGGCGTCCAGGTGTCGCCGCCATCGGCGGAGCGGAACAGTCCCTGCGGCGAGGTGCCGGCGTACCAGACGCCGGGCTCGCTGGCGTGCGCCGGCGCCAGCCAGAAGGTATGGTCGACGCTGCGCGCCGCGAGGCCGTTCGTCGCCGGACCGAAGGCCGGCGGCTTCGTCGCTTCCTTCCAGGTCTGGCCAAGGTCGGTCGAGCGTAAGATCGTCGGCCCCAGGTGGCCGGTCTTCGCCGCCGCCAACAGGGTGCGGCCGTCGCGCGCATCGAGCGCGAGGTGGTTGATGACGTGGCCGAGGAAATGCGGGCCATCGGCGCGCCACGACCGGCGTGCCGCATCGCCGTGAAAAAGCCAGGCGCCCTTGCGCGTCGCCACCAGCAGTACCGGATTCGCTTCCTTGTCCGTCATCCCACGTTCCTTTCCAGCATCGCCAACGCTGCCACCGCCGCTGCCACCATGTCGCAGCAAAGGGACGCGACCCTCAGCCCGCGCTGCCCGTCATCGACCTGCTCACACCGCGTCCGGCCCGGCCTCGCACAGTTCCCTGAGCGCCGCCAGGGCTTTCGGCCAGGCATCGCGCAGGTAGTCCTCGAACTCCGGCGAGGTGTCGCATTCGACCGACACCTCGGTCGCGCCGTCGACGTCGCGGAAACGGTAGTTCTCGAAAGCCGGGCCCCAGGCCTTGACGGCGGCGCTGTCGGTGTCTTCGACGCCGTCCTGGATGATACCCAGGTGGCGGATCGAAATGAACTCGTGCAACCGGTTCGCCGCGATCTGCGCCACCATGCCGCCGCCTTCGGGCGACAGGAAGCGGATGCGCGCGCCCTCATCCCAGGATCCCTCGTAGTACGAGCCGGCGCAGAAAGGTCGTGTCCACACGCGGTAGGTGGGTTCGTCGAGCATCGCGCGCCAGACGTGTGGCCGCGTCGCCTGGATGCGTACCGAGAATTCGAGTTTCGTGCTCATGGCCGGCCCGCCCGCGGACACGCCGTCGCATCGTTGGTTTCGCGTCCTGGATTCGTCATGTCGATCTCCCCACTCAGTCCCGGTGTACGTTGGCGAGCGTCCGGAAGCGGTCGATCGCCCCGCTCGGCGCCAGCTCATCGCGTGCGCAATGGGGGCGCGCCTCAGTCCCGACGGTGCAGCCCTCGCCGAAGCGATCGGGAAAATGCATCGACCAGTTCTACAGCCACTTCGCGAGACCGCATCTGAATGATCGTCCAGCCGGCGATCAGTTCCCCGGGTCTCGACAAAGGGGCCGTCAACGATGTTGCGCTCCTGACCCCTGTGGTGCACGCGCCAGCCTTCGCGCGGCGGTCGATCATCCCGCCCAGCAGCCGTACCTGCAAACGGCCGCGCGGCAGCGCACGCCGAAACTCGACCCACCCCGCGAAGCGCGCTGGCGCCCTACTACGCCGAACTCGGCATCGACCCCACCGACAACCCTGCGGGCCGCGGCCGCCTGCCGTTCAGCAACGACGTTGCCGACCTCGTCGCTCCCCTCGCGCCGCGCATCGTGCGTTCTCATTCATGGGCCGCCCGGCGCGCGGCATCGAGAATCGCCTGATGCGCGAACTGGGAGCGCTCAGCGACCTGCCGCCGGAATTCCCGCTCGCCAGCGGCGCGCTCGGGCCGTTGCGGGCAATGGCCGAGGTGCTGGGGCCGGGGGGATTTCTCATCGTTCTGGGCAGGCGAGCGCGTTGCCGCAATCACGGAGGAATCCGCGACAAAGCTGACGCGACGATTGGCAGGAGGCGCGCCGGTCGCCGCGTAGCGTCAGCGAATCGGACGGCTGGTCGGACTCAACGGACGTCCACCCGGCAAGCAATGAACGGCCGTCCAGAGCATGAACCCTCGCAGTGGCCACCTTCGCTGCGGTGAACGTGGGCTGAGAGTGGCGCGCCACACACCACGCGAAAATCCCGCCGAAGCGGGATTTGCGCGTCAAGCGTCCGCGACGGAACGAATCAGGCGCGCTGGCGACGCGCCAGCCCCATTGATGCCAGCGCCACGCCCAGCAGGGTCAGGCTCATCGGTTCGGGAAGATCGACCGGAGCGAAGGTGTCGCGGAACTCCCAGGAGATCACGTCATGGTTGGCAGCGGCCGCGCCGGTACCCGAGGTGAAACCGACAAAGGCGTTGGGAGTCCCCAGCACGGCGGCCAGATCGACGTTGTACGAGAGCAGCGACGCCGCCGGACGGGCGTTCGTCCCGCTCAAGCGTACTTCCAGTTGATCGGTGTTGCCGTCGTAATCGATCCAGGCAAACAGGTCGGCCCCCGAATCCAGCGTCACGGGCAGGGCCGTGTTGAGCGCCACCGAAGTGACGCTGCCGTTGAGGTCGATACCGACATGGTTGTCGCTGTTGCCATCGCCGCCACCATTGTTCCAGTTGTCGAATTCAATGCCGACGCTGTTCGACAAACCAAGGTAACCAATGCCGCCACCAATGCCGCCAGCGGTATTCGAGACGGTCTGTACAACGAAAACCAGGCCGTCGGCGCCGCCGGCCTGCTGGCCATTGAAGTTGAAGGCAAACTTGGTGCTGAACGACACATTGGCCCCGAGCGTGACCGCTGTGGTGCTGAAGGCAGAGCCGGCCTGACTGAACTGGGAGGGAGTCACCCGCAGCACGCTGCGACTGCTCCCGTCCGTGGCACCGGCTGCAGCGTTGTTCAATTGCAGCCCGGCAAGCGAAGAAAAGTCGTTGAAAAGGATCGTCGTCGCCGAAGCGACCGGGGCGGCGAGGCACATGGCGAGCGCCAATGCGGAAATCCGGAACATGGGGGCGTCTCCTGTTGGTTGAAGTCACACCAACCAAAGCAAACAACGTGCCACACTATATTTTGCAATGAGTTGGAGCATTCCCGTCGTTCGGCCAGACGGACGCTGTAAATTTCTTCGACAGCAGCAGGTCGCCGACGCGGCCAGAAAGCTGCTTCGCCAGGCTCATGGCCAAGGAAGCACTCCGCGACGCGAGCGGCACCGAACTCGACGACCTTGGGTCTCCCTCGCAAACGCCGCCCGCCCCATGGACCATGCGCGCGCAGCTCATGGCCACCCTGCGCGAAAGCATCACCAAAGCCGGATGGATCCAGGCGCAAGCGACGGAGCGACTCGGCAGCGCGTCATCGCGCGTTTCCGGCCTGAAGCGCAACAAGGACGACACATCCGGTCGTGCCATGCCGATGACGGTCGGCACTCAGGGAGGACAGCGTGTCGAAAGAGCGGTCGGCTGCGCGAGTCGCAGGATCGATCGAGCGGGTTGACGAAGCGGAGCGCGAGCCGTGCCTCGATGACGACCGCCGGGCGCAGCGCGCCACCGCCCCGCGGTCGTCGGATCAGCGATCGCCCAGCGGCACGTAGGCGCGCACCGGCTCGCCGATGTAACGCTGGCGCGGCCGCGCGATGTGCTGGTCGGAGGCTTCGATCATCTCCTTCCACTGGGCAATCCAGCCGATCGAGCGGCCGAGCGCGAAGAGCGAAGGGAACATCGCGGTCGGGAAGCCGATCGCGCGCAGCATGATTCCCGAGTAGAAGTCCACATTCGGAAACAGCTTGCGCTCGATGAAGTACTCGTCCTCGAGGGCGATCCGTTCGAGTTCGAGCGCCAGTGCGAACAGCGGCTCGTCCTCCTTGCCCAGTTCGGCCAGCACCTCGTGGCACGATTCGCGCAGCACCGCCGCCCGCGGATCGTAGTTCTTGTAGACCCGGTGGCCGAAGCCGGTCAGCCGGAAGGGATCATTGCGGTCCTTGGCGCGGTTGATGTAGAGCGGGATGCGGTCCTTGCTGCCGATCTCCTCGAGCATGTTCACCACCGCCTCGTTCGCTCCGCCGTGGTCCGGCCCCCACAGCGCGGTGATGCCGGCGGCGACGCAGGCATAGGGATTGGCGCGGCTCGAACCGGCGATGCGCACCGTCGCCGTCGAGGCGTTCTGTTCGTGATCGGCATGCAGGACGAGAAAACGGTTGATCGCGCGCGCCAGCACCGGGCTGACCACGTATTCCTCGGTCGGAACGCCGAACGCCATGCGCAGGAAGTTCTCGGCGTAGCCGAGATCGTTGCGCGGATGGAGGAAAGGGCGTCCGAGCGAGTACTTGAACGCCATCGCGCAGATCGTCGGCATCTTGGCGATCAGACGGTGCGTCGCCACCATGCGCGCTTCCGGGTCGGTGATGTCGATGCGGTCGTGATAGAAGGCGCTGAGCGCCCCGACCGTGCCGACCATCACCGCCATCGGGTGAGCATCGCGGCGGAAGCCCTCGAAGAAGCGCTTGAACTGCTCGTGCACCATGCTGTGATGCACGATCAGTTCCTTGAAACCGGCCAGTTCCGCGGCCGACGGCAGCTTGCTGTAGAGCAGGAGATAGCAGACCTCGAGGAAATCGGCGTGCGCCGCCAGATCCTCGATCGGGTAGCCGCGGTGCAGCAGGACCCCAGCGTCGCCATCGATGTAGGTGATCGCCGAATCGCAACTGGCGGTCGACATGAAGCCCGGGTCGTAAGTCAGGTAGCCCGTCTCGGCATAGAGGCGCCGGACGTCGATCAGCTTCGGACCGTGGGTGCCGCCGAGGACGGGCAGCTCGTACTGCTTCCCGTCGGCTTGGAAGACGATGCGCACCTTCTCACCTTCCACCGGCGGCGTGACTTTCAGATCGGGAAGTTCGCGTTGCATGTCCGGGCCTCCTTGCTGCGTGCAGCTCGTGGTCACTCGCTGGTGCGGCGCCCGCCTGGAGAAACGATCCTGTCGTCTGGCGTCCGCCCCCGCATCGTTCGGTCCTCTCGCGAATCGTCCCGGGGTTGGCCGATCCGGTGGCTCCGCGGCCAGTATAGGCAGCCGCGGCGAGCGGCGTCAATGCCGCCAGCAACGGCCAGAGACCGCCTGGGCGCCTCGACGGACACACAGGGCCGCTTCGCGAGACTGCGGCCAGATCTTTCCCAGGAAACGATTGTTAGATATAATTTCCATGGAAAGGAGAACGAGATGCCCCGAATCAGCATTCAGGCGGCCAGCAGGGCCGAGCCAGCGGCCGTCCTGAGCAAGGCGGTGACGCGCGCCGCCGATCATCTGCACATCCCGCGCTCGCTGCTGGCCCGGGTGCTCGGCATCAGCGCGGCCACGGTCAGCCGACTGTACTCCGGCGCCTACCAGCTCGACGAGAAGCGCAAGGAGTGGGAGCTGGCGGTATTGTTCGTCCGCGCTTTCCGCTCGCTCGACTCCATCGTCGGTGAACAGGAAACCGCCTGCAAGTGGCTCGCCAGCAACAACCGCGGGCTCAACGGTCGCCCCGTGGACCTCATCGCCAACACCGAAGGACTGGTCCGTGTCGTCCATTACCTGGACGCCTCCCGCAGTCTCGTCTGAGGCGCACGACTGGCGCGGCTGGGTCTGGCGGATCGTCGAGGCGCAGCATGTGGCGGCGACGATGAAGATCGTCGACGACGCCGCCGAGCAGGAAGTCCTCGAGTCGCTGCTCGAAGCCAGCAAGCCGGCGCTCCCCGCTGCGGCCAGCGAACTCGACTACCTCCTGGCGACCCCCTTTCGCTATCCGCCGCCGGCACATGGCTCGCGCTTCCGCGCCATCACCGATCCCGGCGTCTTCTACGGCGCCGCAACGGTGCGCACCGCCTGCGCCGAACTCGGCTACTGGCGCTGGCGTTTCCTGCAGGATGCCGAAGACCTCGAGCGCATCGGCCCGGTCGCCCACACCGCTTTCCGCGCCGAGCTGCGCACGACGGCCGTCGACCTGCGCGACGACCCCTTCCGGACCGACGCCGCTGCCTGGACGCACCCCAGCGACTACGCCGCGACGCAGTCCTTCGCCCGGGTCGCGCGCGACGCCGGCGTCGGCGCCGTCATCTACCGCTCGGTGCGGGCAGCCGAGCCGAGCTGGTGCCTCGCCGTCCTGACGCCGGCGGCATTCGCCGGCAGGAAGCCGCATCCGGCCGTGCAAAGCTGGTGGCTGGTGGTCCATCGCGCCGAGGTCATCTGGCGGCGCGATCACGAGCTGATCACGCTGGCGATGCCCTGCCCGGCGACGACGCCGTAGCCGCTGCCAGCAGGCCGGCGCCAGATGACACAAATGTAATCTCCGGGTCAGCTTGCTGTCGGGCTGTCCCGCGCAGAATGCGGGCTGCGATCGCTGCGGCAATGGCCGGCGTCCAGGCGCGTGGCACCCGCCGAGCGGACGCCGCCTCGCCGGCAGGGGGTGCCGCCGGCGGCTCGTTGCCTGCCGGCAAAGCCAGGTGGTAGTCGCCCAGCTTCGCCAGTCCGGATCACCGCGGGAGATTGCATGCGGCCAACGATTGTTCTTGCTCTGCTGTCCGTTCTCGGCCTGACGCCCGGCGCGGCGCTGTGCGCGTCTGCCGACGACGGCGCGCTCGGCCGGACGGCGGCCAGCCTGCTCGCCTTCGCCCGCGAGAGGAATCCCGAGTATGCCGCGATGCGCTCCGAGGCCGACGCCGCCCGCGAACGCGCGACGGCTGCCGGCTCGCTGGCCGACCCGAAGTTCCGGATGGAGCTGCGCGACATCACCAAATCCGGCGAACAGAGCGCCACCCTCTCGCCGAGCGAAGTCGGCAGCACGCGCTACGTGCTGTCGCAGGATCTGCCGTGGTTCGGCAAGCGCGACCTGCAGCGGGAGATCGCCGAACTCGAGGCCGAAGGCGCCACCGGCAAGGCCAGGGGAAGCTGGTCGGAGATCGCGGCGCGGATCAAGGCGGCGCACGCCCAGCGCCACTACCTCTACCGCAACGAACGGCTGACGCGCGAGCTTCTCGACCTCAGCCTGCGGCTGGAGAAAGTGGCGCAGGCGCGCTACGCCGGCGGGCTCGCCGCGCAGCAGGACGTCATCCGCGCGCAGGTCGAGCAGACCGACCTGCGCGGCGAACTGCTGCAACTGGAAAACGAGAGCCGCCAGCTCAACGCCCGCCTGAACTCCCTGCTCGCGCGCCCAAGCACGGCAGAACTCGCCACGCCGGCGGAACTGCCGCCGTTGCCGGCGGCCGCCAGACTCGATCCGGCGACACTGGAAGAGCGCGTGCGCACACGCAACCCCCTCCTCTTCAGCGAGGAGACGCGCGTCCGGGCCGCCGAGAAGAGCCGTGCGCTGGCGTACCGGAACCGCTACCCCGACTTCACCGTCGGCTTTGGACCGATCCAGTACCAGAACTCGGTCAAGGAGTGGGAAGTGATGATCGAACTGAACATTCCGCTGCAGCAATCGGCGCGGCGCGCGCAGGAACGCGAATCGGAGGCGATGCTGTCGGCCGCCCGTTCACGCCAGGAGGCCGCCGCCAATCAGGTGCTTGCCGAACTCGCCGAGAATCTCGCCGGCATCGAGGCGGCGCGCCGGATCGAGACGCTGGCGACGGGCACCCTCCTGCCACAGGCCGAGCTGAGTTTCCGCTCGGCGCTGGCCGGCTACGAGACCGGCAAGGTCGACTTCGTGACGCTGCTCGAAGCACAGCGGCAGATGCGGCAGGCGCGACAGCGGCAGATCAAGGCGCAGAGCGAGGCGCAGGTACGGCTGGCCGAGATCGAAAGGCTGCTGGGGGAAGACCTGTGAGGCCGCTCGCCGCAATCGTCAGCGGTCTCGCCGTTGCCGCGCTGGCCGCCGCCGGTGGCTACTGGCTGGGCAGCCGGGGCGCCGCGTCGCCGGCAGCGGACAGCGGCGGCAGCGTCGCCAGCACCACCGGCGAAACCAGCGCCGCCGGCAGGAAGGAGCCGCGCATCCTCTACTACCGCAACCCGATGGGGCTGCCGGACACCTCGCCGGTACCCAAGAAGGACTCGATGGGAATGGACTACATCCCCGTCCGCGAGGGCGAGGACGACGCCGATCCGGCCGCCGCGAGGCAGCTCCGGATCAGCACCGAGAAGGTGCAGAAGCTCGGCGTGCGCAGCGAAGCGGTCCAGCTCCGTGCCCTCGACCGGACACTGCGCGCCGCCGGCCGCATCGAGCCCGACGAACGCCGCGTCCATGCCATCGCGCCGCGTTTCGAAGGCTATGTCGAACGTCTGTACGTCAATGTCAGCGGCCAGCCGGTCGCCAGGGGTCAGCCGCTGTTCGAGGTCTACAGCCCCGAACTGGTCGCTGCGCAGCGCGAATACGCGATCGCCGCGCAGGGCGTCGAGTCCCTGCACGACGGTAGCGACTCCGCTCGCTCGGGAATGCAGGAACTCGCCGCAGCGAGCCTCAGCCGACTGCGCAACTGGGGCGTCGCCGAAGACCAGTTGGCAGCGCTCGCGCGCTCGGGCGACGCGCGCCGGACGATCAGCTTCCGCTCGCCGGTGGCGGGCATCGTCACCGAGAAGAAAGCCGTCCAGGGCATGCGCTTCATGCCCGGCGAGACGCTCTATCAGGTCACCGACCTGTCGTCGGTGTGGGTCATCGCCGACGTCTTCGAACAGGACATCGCCCTCGTTCGCACCGGCGGCAAGGCCAGGGTGACGATCAACGCCCACCCCGGCAAGCACTTCGAAGGCGTCGTCGCCTACGTCTATCCGACGCTGAACGCCGAGACGCGCACGGTGCCGGTGCGCATCGAACTCGCCAATCCGGGCCTGCTGCTCAAGCCGTCGATGTTTGCCCAGGTGGAACTGCCGCTGGCCGCCCGGGCGGCGGTGCCGAGCGTGCCGGTCTCCGCCGTGATCGACAGCGGCACCCGCCAGATCGTCCTGATCCGGCAGGCCGAAGGCCGCTTCGAGCCGCGCGCGGTCCGTCTCGGTGTGCGCAGCGACGACTACGTCGAGGTTCTCGCCGGCGTCAGCGAAGGCGAGCAGGTGGTCGTCGCCGCCAACTTCCTGATCGACGCCGAGAGCAACCTCAGGGCGGCGGTGGCCGGCCTTGGTCCAACCGCCGACGGCGCCGCCGGCAAGGCCAGCGAGCGCGGCGACGGCGGGCGGCCAGCGAACAAGGGAGCAGGCCACCGCGGCGAGGGAACGGTCGACAGCGTTGACGCGCCGGCGGCCACGGTCACGCTGCGGCATGGCCCGATCGACAGCCTGAAGTGGCCGGCGATGACGATGCCGTTCAAGCTGGCCAACCAGTCGCTGCTGCAGGGATTGCAGCCGGGCGGCAGGATTGCCTTCGACTTCGTCGAACGGCAGCCCGGCGAATGGGTGATCACGGCGCACCGGCCGCTGCCGGCAGGCCAGGACGCCGGCGCAGCGGCCGCCACCGGCAACCCGCACGCCGGTCACTGACCGACGACGACCGAACGACGGCTGAACGAAGAACGCGAGGAGCCGCAGGATGCTGGCCAAGATCATCGACTGGTCGGGCAGGAACCGCTTCCTGGTCGTCCTCGCCACCCTTTTCATCACCCTCGGCGGCATCCACGCGCTGCTGCGGACGCCGATCGACGCCCTGCCCGACCTCTCCGACGTGCAGGTCATCGTCTACACCGAGTACCCCGGCCAGGCGCCGCAGGTGGTCGAGGACCAGGTGACCTACCCGCTGACCACCGCCATGCTGGCGGTGCCGAAATCGAAAGTGGTGCGCGGCTTCTCCTTCTTCGGCGCCTCCTTCGTCTACATCATCTTCGACGACGACACCGACATCTACTGGGCCCGCTCGCGCGTTCTCGAATACCTGAGTTCCGCCGCCGGCCGCCTGCCGCGCGGCGTCACCCCCTCGCTCGGGCCTGACGCCAGCGGCGTCGGCTGGGTCTACCAGTACGTCCTGCTCGCCCGCGACCGGACCCTGGCCGAGCTGCGGACGATCCAGGACTGGTACGTCCGCTATCAATTGAGCAAGGCGCACGGCGTCGCCGAGGTCGCCTCGATCGGCGGCTTCGTGCAGACCTACCAGGTGACCGTCGACCCGGTCAAGCTGCGCGCCTACGGCATCCCGCTGATGAAGGTCGCACAGGTGATCCGCGACTCCAACCGCGACGTCGGTGGCCGCGTCGTCGAAATGGCCGAGACCGAGTACATGGTCCGCGGCAGGGGCTACCTGCGCGGCCGCAGCGACATCGAGACGCTGGTCGTCAAGAGCGAACGCGGCACGCCGGTGCTGATCCGCGACATCGCCCGCGTCGAACTCGCACCCGACGAGCGGCGCGGGCTGACCGAACTGAACGGCGAAGGTGAAGTGGTGTCCGGCATCGCCATTGCCCGCCATGGCCAGAATGCGCTCGAAGTGATCCACAACCTGAAGACCCGCATCGCGGAAATCGCCCCCGGGCTGCCGGCAGGGGTGACGGTGGAGACGGTCTATGACCGTTCCGAGCTGATCCACCGCGCCATCGAAACGCTGAAGCGAACGCTGCTCGAGGAATCGCTGATCGTCGCGCTGGTGTGCATCGTCTTCCTGCTGCACCTGCGCAGCGCGCTGGTCGCCATCCTGATGCTGCCGGTCGGCATCCTCATCGCCTTCATCGCCATGCGCGCGCTCGGCATGAACTCCAACCTGATGAGCCTCGGCGGCATCGCCATCGCCGTCGGCGCCATGATCGACGCGGCGATCGTCATGATCGAGAACGCCCACAAGCATCTCGAACGGCTGCCGGCGGAGCATTCGCCCGCCGAGCGCGACAGCGCGATCCTCGCCGCCTGCCGCGAGGTCGGCCCGGCACTGTTCTTCTCGCTGCTGATCATCACCGTCTCGTTCCTGCCGGTGTTCGCGCTGCAGGGACAGGAAGGGCGGCTGTTTTCGCCGCTCGCCTACACCAAGACCTTCGCCATGGCCGGCGCGGCGATGCTCTCGGTGACGCTGGTGCCGGTGCTGATGCTGCTGTTCATCCGCGGCAAGATCATGCCCGAGGCCAGGAACCCGGTGAACCGCTTCCTGATCCGCGTCTATCGTCCGCTCATCGCCGCCGTCATGCGCGGCAAGAAGCGGACCATCGTCCTCGCCGTGCTGGCGGTCGGCGCCACGGTCTACCCGGCCTCGCGCCTCGGCTCCGAGTTCATGCCGACGCTCAACGAAGGTTCGCTGCTCTACATGCCGACCTCGCTGCCCGGCATGTCGATCACCAAGGCGGCCGAGCTGATGCAGACGCAGAACCGGATCATCATGAGTTTTCCCGAAGTCGCTTCGGTCTGGGGCAAGGCCGGGCGCGCCAACACGGCGACCGATCCGGCGCCGACCGAGATGTTCGAGACGGTCATCAACCTGAAACCCGAGTCCGAATGGCGCCCCGGGCTGAACATCGACCGGCTGATCGGCGAACTCGACCAGGCACTGCAGATCCCCGGCGTCGCCAACTCGTGGACGATGCCGATCAAGGCGCGCATCGACATGCTGTCCACCGGCATCCGCACGCCGATCGGCATCAAGGTCTTCGGCCGCGATCTTGGCGCGATGGAAGAGCTGGCGAAGGAAATCGAGGCCGTCGTCAGGACCGTTCCCGGCACCAGCAGCGCCTTCGCCGAGCGCATCACCGGCGGCTTCTACCTCGACATCGAACCCGACCGCGAACGACTGGCGCGCTACGGCCTGGCGGTCGGCGACCTGCAGGACGTCATCGGCGCAGCCCTTGGTGGCGAAATCGTCACCACCACGGTCGAAGGCCGGGAACGTTTCGGCGTCAGCGTCCGCTATCCGCGCGAACTCCGCGGCGACCCGCAGCAGATCGCCCACGAGGTGCTGGTGCCGACGATGAGCGGTGCGATGATCCCGCTCGGGCAGGTGGCGCGTGTCGTCATCAGCAAGGGTGCGCCCGTCGTGCGCACCGAGAACGCCCTGCTCTCCGCCTACATCTACGTCGATATCCGCGATCGCGACATCGGCCGCTACGTCGCCGACGCGAAGAAGGCGGTCGCCGAGCGGATCAGCTTCGCGCCCGGCTACTACGTCACCTGGAGCGGCCAGTTCGAGTACATGCAGCGGGCGATCGAGCGGATGAAGATCGTCATCCCGGTCACCCTGCTGTCGATCTTCCTGCTCCTCTACCTCAACTTCCGGCGCATCGGCGAAACGCTGATCGTCATGCTCTCGGTCCCCTTCGCGCTCGTCGGCGGCATCTGGCTGATCTGGCTGCTCGACTACAACCTGTCGGTGGCGGTCGCCGTCGGCTTCATCGCGCTCGCCGGCGTTGCCGCCGAGACCGGCGTCGTCATGCTCATCTACCTCGACCACGCCTGGCAGGCGATCCGGCAGGAACGCCGCGCTGCCGGGAGCGCAGCGACCGCCGACGACCTCTACCGGGCAATCATGGAGGGCGCCGTCGAGCGCGTGCGGCCGAAGATGATGACCGTCGTCGCGATCATGGCTGGTCTGCTGCCGATCATGTGGGGAACGGGAACCGGCTCGGAGGTGATGCGCCGCATCGCGGCGCCGATGGTCGGCGGCATGATCTCCTCGACGATCCTCACGCTCGCCGTGATTCCCGCGCTCTACGCGCTGGTCCAGCAATGGTCGCTGCGCCGCGAGGCGGCGGTGATGGCGGCATCGACCGCATCAACGGCGGACGGGAGCGCCAGGACGGGCTGAGGCGAACGGCGCCGACCGCCGCCAGGAGTCGATCACGGAACGGAATCACGCCCACCCGCCGCCCCGGGCGTCGCGGGCACTTCGACGCGGCCAGGAGATCAGTGCAGGTCGTCGAGCGGGCTGCGTACGCCCAGCCCGCCGCGATTGAGCACATGCGTGTAGATCATCGTCGTCGACACATCCGCATGCCCCAACAGCTCCTGCACCGTGCGGATGTCACGGCCGCTTTCCAGGAGCGAGGTCGCGAACGAATGGCGCAGGGTGTGCGGCGTGGCCGGCTTGCTGATCCCCGCCTGATGCAGCGCCGCGCGCATCGCGCGCTGGATGCTCTGCGCTTCGACGTGGTGCCGACGAATCGCTCCCGAGCGTGGGTCGAGCGATCGCCTGGCGGCGACGAAGACATACTGCCAGGCCCATTCGCGCGCCGCATGCGGATACTTGCGTGCCAGCGCAAACGGCAGAAAGACTTCTCCGAAGCCCTCGGCAAGGTCGGCCTCGTGCAGCGCCTTGACGCGCCCGAGGTGCGCGCGCAGCGGATCGGCCAGCGTCCTCGGCAGCATCGTGACGCGGTCCTTGGCGCCTTTGCCCTCGCGAACCAGGATCTCGCCACGCGCGAAGTCGATGTCCTTCACGCGCAAACGCAGACATTCCATGATGCGCATGCCGGTGCCGTAGAGCAGCCGCAGGATCAGGCCCGTCGTACCCTCGCTCAGCACCAGCAAGCGCTGCACTTCTTCCGGCGTGAGTACGACCGGCAAGCGCCTGGGAGCTTTCGCCGACTCGACCTCGTCGAGCCAGGGAAGCTCGTTGCCGAGCACCTCCTTGTACAGGAAGAGCAGCGCACTCTTCGCCTGGTTCTGCGTCGACGCAGCAACGCGCCCCGCGACGGCAAGGTGCGTGAGGAAGGATTCGACTTCCCGCGCGCCCATTTCACCCGGATGTCGCTTGTTGTGGAAGAGGATGAAGCGCCGCACCCAGTCGCAGTAGGCCTGCTCGGTGCGGATGCTATAGTGCTTGAACCGGATGCGGTCGGCGAGCTGATCGAGCAACCGGCGCGGCGGCGCAGCGGGCGGGGCATTGACGCAATTGCCGGAACTTTTAGTGGACGGACCCATGGCGTACCTCACTGTTCTGTCGGGAGATTTCGCACTTGCTGTACATGCGTACAGTATAGTGACGCAAAGCTTTGCGTCAAGTAGGATTGCTACTTCACGTTGGGCGTCTTGAAGCCATGCCAATGCCGCGACCGCTGAAATGGATTCTCTGGATTGTTGGCACCCTTGCGTCCTTAGCCGTTGGCGCAGTGCTGCTGATGGCTTGGCTCTTCTCTGGGTTGGTAGGTGAGCCGAGCAAAGACGAAGTTGCTCGTGTCGTATCGCCGTCCGGAAACATCGACGCCGTACTTTTCGAAACCAACGGCGGAGCTACAACTTCATTCGGGTATGAAGTTTACGTCGTAGAGCACGGCGCTCAACCGTCAGGCTCGCCTGCGGTTTCGCTATATGGTGCTGTTCGAAATCAACACGCGTACGGCGCAAACCTTACCTGGCCATCGTCCGATTCACTGGCCGTCGAATATCTGAGCGCAAAGGCCGCTAAGGTTAATGCGCAAACTCAGTCTATCGGCACGCAAGCTATCCATATCGCCCTTCGAGACGGAGCAACCGACAATGCTGCCCCGCCAGGAGGCATGCTCTACAACCTGCGAGGGCGCCAATGAAAATCCGCCCAACCCATCATTCCACCGGACCTGCGCAAAAAGCCGCGCAGGCCAGTGAATTCAGACGTTAGGTTGCACACCTTAGCCAATATGAACGCACACACCGTCGAATCGTTTGTCGATTTCATCAAGCACAGTGACGTCTTCGACTTGGTGGTGCATCACGTTGTCTTCCGAGGTCAGCCCATTCAGGGCAATCTCCTCCCAGGAATTGCGCGTTCCGATCCGACGATCGACACAACCATCAAAGAACAGAAGTTACTTGAGGAGCTGAAGCTCTTGGGTGCTTCATTTCTCCCTGCAGCGACCGAGACAGACCTTGATCTACTTGTTCGCGCTCAACACTTTGGCATGAAGACTCGTCTTCTTGACTGGACTTCCAACTCACTGGCAGCCCTTTGGTTTGCGTGCGCGGATCCAAAGCCCGGCGACGTTTTTGTCTATGCGCTTGAAGCAGACAATTTACTTCTCGATAGCACCGTCTATACACAAAGCCCTTTCAAGGCAGCCAAGACAAGAGTGCTCCGTCCGAGGCTGAACAACCCGCGCGTAGTAGCTCAACATGGTTGGTTTACTCTTCATCGGTACTCAGTGAAAGCTAAACGCTTCGTATCTCTTGAGCGCAACCCGGAGACAGCGAAGCATCTCCATGAATACAAGATTCCGGCCGCAAAGCGAGCTGAACTGCTTACTGCGCTAGATCGGCATGGCGTAAGTGCACGAACCCTCATTCCAGACATAGGTGGTCTTTGCCAATATCTAAACTGGAAGCAAAGTGCAACCTAACCCTGCGGTCGACCCCGTTCCCTTCGGTCACTGGACGCTGCGCGATGAAGCCGCGCAGCGCCGGTCACCTCCACGTTAGGCATCGCACATGGCAGCCTGGGGCGACAAGATAATCCGAACGTTCCTCTCCTACCGCCGTCGCGACACGGAAGGCGTCGTCCAGCGAGTTCATGCGCGCCTGCGTCACCATTACTCAACTGAAGCAGTCTTTCGAGATGTCGCTTCAATTCGCCTGGGCGCCGACTTTCGCGACGCTGTTTCTGCTGCTCTCCTAAAATCCGACTCCGTGTTAGTCTTCATCGGTTCGCACTGGCTGGATACCCACGCACCCAGTGGGCAACCTCGGATCTTCCATCCGGCTGACCCAGTCCGCATGGAAGTCGAGATCGCGCTTTCGCTCAACAAGCACATTGTCCCGATTCTGGTAGACGGGGCGACGATGCCAGCCGGCTCTGCGCTACCGCCGAGTGTTGCCATTCTGTCGTTCCTTAACGCCGCAAGTCTACGTACTGGATCGACCTTTGATTTTGATATGGACGCCCTCGTCCGTGGTCTAGAACGAGCACACGGCTTTCCTACGACCTTTGATCTTGTATCTGACGACGACAACATGGGCCACCATTATGAATAGCGACCCTGTCCACGCTGAAACTGTCGTCCTAGTCCTCGGCATCATACCGATCGCTGCAATTATGGTGCACAAGGTTATCTTCGGACTGCTTCCGTTCTTCGGAATCGGATCCATCTTTCGCGACATTCGTTCGTACACTCACTGGTACGAACCGCCTCTGGAAGCGCCACTGGCTGCGATCGGTGGCTCAAATATCCAACCCGCGAGCATGCTTGGGTCTCAGCCGAACGACGGTGCGGATTTGGGCTTCCTTACCCTAAAGTGCCAAGCCCAACAAGTCAGCGAATCGAAGTGGCTGCTCTCCGTAGTCTTTGAACTTCTCAATCGCACTGACTCTGAAATCGTCTTCGACGATGTCCATGTTCGCATCTTTGAACGGGACTCTTTTGCTCCTGCGCTAGACACTATTAGCTATTTCGGGGATGTTTGGATAGCACGTGACAATACGCTTATAAAGGAGGACCGATCTTACTCAGTCAGTCCCGCTGACGGATTTCAGCTGCGCCTAAACGTAACCGCAACCCGAGTTGAGGGCGCCCCTGCCTACGGAGCCTCCCCTACCGAAAAAGGAGGTCAGCTACTGGTTGTGTTTGGAATCGTAATCGATTACTACATTCGCCGCTCCGGCGGACACGTCGAGCGCGCCTGCAGATCATCGGACTCCGTCTACGTTCTAAACTCCTCAGGAGTTCTGTCGGGCCGCGCATTCTTCCCCGTGAATCAGCAGTCGTTGATTTCACTAAGGAGTAGCAACGGCGTCACCCAGTCGAAGGCGACGACGAAGTTTTTCGATCGCCTGGGTCAGTACCTTGAGGATCATTTCGCTTTTCGCCCTCGTCCGAAAGCCTAACCGCATTCGATTGATTCAGCATGAACACTATTCTCTATTGGGCGGTGCCTGTAAGCGCGATAGGCGGGATTTCATATGCGATCGCGTGGCTCGGCAGAAGGATCGTCGAACATCAAATCTTGGTGCGAGTTGCAACCTTGATTGTTGGGCAACTTGAAACGGGTCGCGCGGCTCTATGGGAAGATCTTCGCGCTGCCTATGTTGCTCAGACGAAGATCCTCTTTGGCACCGAAGGAACTCTCAGTGAAAGAGAGGGCCACATCCTCGTTAATCTCGTGGCCCGAAGGCTGGCAGGCACAAGTGATCGAGGGCTTGCCTCCCGCTGTCGAGACCTTCACCGAAGCATGCCGAGTTACTGGGTTCAAGCGCTCGGACAGAACTACATCTCGAACATGATGGCGGCGGGCATGCTAGTGTGGTCCTTCAGCACATGGCAACTCATTCGAGGGACAAGTACACTAAAGGAGCCTGGGTGGGGCTTCCTCGCGGTGGGTGTGGCATTGGCTCTAGGTATGTTGGTTGCCGCCTGCATTCATTTTTGGGCAGGTTGGCGACTCATTACTCGTCGGAATACAATCGCAGTCGGGAATGGACAAAGCAATGCCTAACGAATAGACATTATCGTAAACTGAAACTTATAGAGAAAGCAATTGAATATAAGTGGCTGAAAATTAACAAGTTTAGTTTAAAATTAATGAGATAATAAAAAATGTTTCCGATAATGTCTAATAAGTTTAGATCGCGCGAAGCCGCGATCTGCGTCCTTTCGGCAACGCTGCGAAAGCCGGTCTCGCCGCCGTCAGCCGCGCGGTGGCTGCAGCTTAAAGCGGATTAAAGGGGCAGGCTCGATTAATAGCCTAACTTTTCATTCAACCCGGACTGGCGCGATAAAACCGCGCCAGCCGGTTAATTCAGACGTTATACCTCCACCAAAGCCACGGTATGCACATATTTCTAAGTTACGCACACAGCGATAAAGCAATCGTCGAGAAATTCGCTGAACGCCTAAAGACGTTCGGGCATGAAGTGTTTTTCGACACTCACGATATCCAGCTTGGTGCGTCCCTATCAGCAGCATTGTCCGAGGGAATAAACGCTGCAGACGCAGTCATCTTCTTTGTGTCAAAAAGTGCTTTGCAGAGCAACTGGTTCAACAAAGAGCTTGGAATTGCTGTCAGTAATCGATACTCGGAACGGCAGACGAGAATAATTCCAGTGTTATTGGACAAGGACGCGAAGGCGCCCTTCTTCCTAAATGACTATTTGTGTCTTGACCTCACCTCGGCAGAGTCCGAAGAGGATATAAATCAGAAAATCGCAACTCTGGCCGCCTCTCTGAAAAGAGATGAGCCAAAGGGCACCCCCGGGGCCGAGCTAATTCAACGCCAACGCGAAATTGAGCTAGAGCATCAGTTGTTACTAGCGAAAAAACTTCAATATGAAGAACTAAAGAAACACAAGGCTCGGCAGTTGTTTTTTCTAACTACCATTGTTGCCATGTTCTCGATGACGGGAGTCATCATATTTCTTCTTAACACCTTCGCAAATGTCCGCTTTGAAGAGTTTGGTTGGCTGTTGTCTGCTCTGCTTGGCGCAGCATCAACAATGATTGGCTCGTATTTATATATGCGAAAGGAAGAGCCCGAAAAACGACGCCTAGAGTCACTTTTGGCTGACCTTGAACGCCGTGTCGTCAAGATGGAGGCGCGAGATGAGTAATACACCATCTCTTACGCCCGTGATGGTTGAACGCGCGGCCGAGCAGTTACGCCAAGAAAAAGAAACCTTCGATCAGCAAAAAAAACAAGAACACCTATGGTTCATCCTTCGGCTCTCCATGGGCTTTGCCTCAATTGTTCTTCTGGGGGCAGTGATGATTATTTCAACGTACATCTTGTTCAAGAATGCAGATTTCCCGAAAGATGTTGTTACTGCTGCTGGTGCTGCGCTATTTGTAGATGTCCTGGGGCTGCTAATCGGAGTTGTTACGTCCCGCCCTATCCGAGCCTCTCCGTCCCGAGCTATTCCGGGGTGAGACAAGAAGAATGTCCCACACTGTAGCCGGGCGGATTTTCCCCGGCAGCAGCGTGGGACAGGGGGTCTATCGGGCTCGGGGATCGCTGGGCGGGAAGCGCCAGGGTTCCTCGGGATCGTAGAGGTTCCTTTGGCGATCGTGATGACGGCGCAGTTGGACGAAGTAGTGGCTCTCGCAGGCGGTGGCGAGCCGGAAGAGGAAGTCGCAGAGCGCGGCAGCGGCTTCGTCGGAGAGGCCCTCGGGGAACAGGCTATTGCGACGGCGGCTCATCGGA
>JAGFNJ010000018.1 GCA_017592775.1 Candidatus Accumulibacter conexus
ATTGCGCCGTGATCATCCGGAAGGTCGCCAAATCCTCCTGCGCATGACTGAACACCGGCAGGACGCCGTGGAAATACACGACTCGCCCGTCCTCCTTCCCGACAGACAGCAGGCCCTTGATCGGCGTTACCGCATCAGGAAAGATCGGCAAGAGCAGTTGGGGCATCGGATTCTCCCGCAAGGTCGGCGTCGCGCCAGAAAAACTCGACTATCCGCCTTCAGCGGTATCTTCGCAATATCTGCCCCGCTCCTGAGCAGAAATCCTCTCCAGTGCCTGATCCCGGCGCTAACCCCATGACTTACTGTGCATTCCTGACGCCACTTGTGCAGGCGTCATGGCGCCGAGATCAGGTTGTCTGAGGCCGTTGATGGCGACGCAGGCATCGATGCCGCGGCTGCGCAAACCCGCCACCTGATCGGCCATCAGCGCCACCAGCGGCGAGATGACCACGGTCAGCGCACCGGTCTTCGTGAAGCGCGACAGGGCCGGGATCTGGTAGCACAGCGACTTGCCGGTGCCGGTGGGCAGGATCGCCAGCAGGTGTTCGCCACGCAGACCGGCCGCGACGATACCCTGCTGCAACGACTGTCCGTCGGCCGCGGCCGGTTGCGCCCGGAAGGCGGAAAAACCGAACCAGCGCCGCAATTCCCGGCGCGCATCGTGGTGTTCGTCGCACCAGCGGCAAGCAGCGTGTCCACATGCCTCATCGCGCAGATGCCGGATGAGCCTGCCGGTGGCGGGAAACTGCTGCCGCACCCAGGGCGGCAGCACCGAGTTGCCGCCCGCCACCGACAGCCAGGCGAGCGCGTAGGCCAGCGACCAGCCGCTCGCCGCAGCCTCGTCCACGACCCGCAAGGCGTGCTGCGCACAGCCCCGGTCGGCGAGCAGGCAGCCGATCGCCTGCCGCGCCTCGGTGTCGGAAGGGCGCAGCCGCCGGCGCAGCATCGCGAACAGGCCGTCGACGGCGGCCGACCGCTGCGCGCGCGTCGTCAGCCAGTGCCAGGCGAGCATCAGCTCCGGGTCGTCGCGCTGCCGCTGCCGCAGAGCCACCACCTGATCGTCGAGCAGGTCGAGCGTCAGTTGCGCATCGAGCAGCGGGTCGTTGCGCTGGCTGCGCCTGAGCCCGCCGTCCTGATAGTGCTTGACGAGGTGGTGATAGGGGTGGCGGGGGAAAGCCAGCGGATTGAGCCACAGTGTGTCGACGACCGGCAGCCCGAGCAGTCGCAGTCGCGGCGCGACCGCGGCGAGATGGGGTCGGTCGAAGGCGAGCAGATTGTGCCCGAGGACGAAGCGGCAACCTTCGGCCAGCTCATCGAGACGGGCGAGTGCCGCAGCGAGATCGCCACCGCGGCAGTGCAGCCGCTCGCCGCTGTCGCCGCGCACCGCTGCCAGTTGGCGAATCCGTCCACTGCGCAGTCCGACCTCGAGGTCGATCGACAGGCAGGGTGGCCTGAATGGCCACTCGCTGGTCCGCCTCGCTGAAGTATCGCTCATGAACGCGATGATAACCGGCAGCGCCAGTGGCGATGGGCCGCCGCGCCGTCGACCGGGGTGCCGTTCAGCGAACACGTGTCAGCAGTAGTGAATTTCCTGCCGACGTGCCTGAACGAGGCCGCTTTTGCCCTATACTTGCAGGGTCTTGCAGACGCCCAGCCTGCCAATGAGGGATCGGCCGCCCGGCGTACCGCGGTAGGCGCGAGCAGCCACAGAGAAAAACGGAATGGAAGATGTCTGACAACGACGAGCTGGTGTTCATCGACGATGAACGACAGCCTGCCGAAGAGCCCAACGAGGCGCGTCCCTGGTTCATTCTCGTCGCCGACGATGACGATGGCGTGCACGAGGTGACGCGCTTCGCCCTGGGGACGAGAAGCATCCTCGGCCGGCCGCTGGCCCTGCTGCACGCGCACTCCGGCGCCGAGGCCCTGGTCGTGCTGCGCCGGCAGCCAGACGTTGCGGTCATCCTGCTCGACGTGGTCATGGAGAGCGACGACGCCGGGCTGCGGCTGGTCGAAACGATCCGCAGCGACCAGTCGCTCGCCAACACGCGCATCATCCTGCGCACGGGACAACCCGGGCACGCCCCGGAAGCCGAGACCATCTCCCGCTACGATATCAACGACTACAAGACCAAGGCCGAGCTGAGCGAGAGCCGGCTGCTCGCCAGCCTGACCATGGCCATCCGCTCCTACGACCAGTTGCAGCGGCTGGATGCCCACCGGCGCGGGCTGGAAATGATCGTCAGCGCGAGCAACCAGCTCAACGCCAAACCGGGCGTGCGGGCTTTTGCCGAAGGTCTGATCACGCAGATCGCGGCGCTCATTGGCGTTCCTGCCGACGGCCTCGTCTGTGCCTGTGCGGAGAAGCCGACCAACACGACGAACGGCGGCGAGCACCGGGTGATCGCTGCTGCCGGACAGTTTGCACCGCTCATCCACCACCGCCTGAGCGAGATCGACGATGCACGCATCGCACTCGCCCTGCAGAGCGCGCTGCAGGCCAGGGCCAGCAACATCGGCCGTCACAGTGCGACGCTGTTCTTTGCCAAGACGGCTGATGCCGGGTTTGCCGCCTACGTCGGATCGGCGCAGCCGATCCCGCCAATCGACCAGGAACTGCTCGAGGTGTTCTGCAGCAACATTGCCCTCTGTGCAAAGAACGTCGACCTCGTCGCCGAACTCAGACGTGACGCTTTCTTGGACCGTCAGCTCGCGATGCCGAACAGAAACGCCCTGATCGTCGAACTCAATCGCCGGGCGCAGGTGGCACCCTACGGCGACGGCGTTCTGGCGGTGGTCGACGTGGACCAGTTCGCCACCGTCAATGACATCCTCGGACAGCACTACGGCGACCTCGTGCTGAAGATGGCCGCGGACCGACTGCGCGAGCGCTTCGCGCCACCAGCATTCGTCGCCCGTCTCGCCGGCGACGCCTTCGCCATCATCGGACAGAGCGACGCACTCGGCCCGGCGTCGATTCAGGACTGCTTCTCCAGCCCGTTCGCGCTGATGGGCATCCAACAGCCGCTGTCGGTGTCGGCGGGAGTCGTCTACCTGAACAGTGGCTTTCGCGCCGGCGGCGAATACCTCGCAGACGCCTACCTGGCGCTCAAGCGGGCCAAGGCGAGCGGCCTGGCACAGATCGTCACCTTTACCGCCGACCTCGCGAGCGAGGTCCGGTCGCGTGCGCGCCTGCTGGACGATCTGCGCCGCGCCTTCGAGAGCCGACAGTTGTACCTCGCCTACCAGCCCCAGATCGACCTGGCCAGCAACCGGGTGGTCGGCGCCGAAGCCCTGTTGCGCTGGCGGCTGGCTGACGGAACGATGGTTCCCCCAGCGACGTTCATCCCGATTGCCGAACAATCGGGACTGATCATCGACCTTGGTCGCTGGCTCCTGCACGAGGCCATGCAGGCGCTGCACCGCCTGCGAGCGGCCGGCGCTCCCGACCTGCGACTGGCGGTCAACGTGTCGGCGGTCGAACTGCGCCGCCCCGATTTCGCCGCCAGCGTATGCCGGGCGCTGCGCGACATGGCGGTCCCGGCCGACGCACTCGAGATCGAGATCACCGAGTCGTTGGCCGTCGGCACGAGCGAACCGACGATCCAGTCGCTTGCCACGTTGCGCGCCAGTGGCGTCACGGTGGCCATCGATGATTTCGGCACCGGCTACTCGTCGCTGGCCTACCTGGACCGGTTACCGGCCGATCGCCTCAAGATCGACCGCAGCTTCATCGCCACCCTGCAGCATGATGGTCGCGCGGCGCGAATTCCGCGAACGATCATCGCCCTTGGTCGCGAACTCGGTCTGCGCATCGTTGCCGAGGGCGTCGAGCAGCAGTCGGTCGCCGATGCCGCGCGTGCACTCGGTTGCCACGAGGCGCAGGGCTATCACTTCGCACGGCCGATGCCCGAGGCCGAATTCATCGCTTGGCTGGAGGCCCGCCCGCCAGCCAGCGACTGAGAGCGGGGTGAAGCACTCGTCGCGCACGAGCCGGGCTGCCAAGCCGGCCGGCGCGCGGGAGCGCGTGCGCAACAGCGAAGCCTGCCAGCGCACGGCATTTCCTGACCACCTCCGGGTGCCCCACAAGGCCGCCCTCACCGGCTTGCGGTTGGGCAATCCGCGCGCGCCCAAGGCGCCAGCAACCGCGGTACGCGAGCGATCCGGTGACACGACAGCGCGACCCACGGTGACCGGACAGGCATTTGCAGGTTAGCATTACGGCACTTCAACGCCCCGACCGCGGGCACCAACCCATGACACGCACAAGGACCGGCATGACATCCCTTCCCCGCCGCAACGGCATTCTCCTGCATCCGACGTCGCTGCCCGGCGCACATGGCTCCGGCGATCTCGGCCCGGCAGCCTATCACTTCGTCGACTGGCTGCGCAGCGCCGGCCAGGCGCTCTGGCAGGTGCTGCCGCTCGGCAGCGTCGGGCCCGGCAACTCGCCCTACATCAGCCCGTCTGCCTTCGCCGGCAACGAACTGCTGGTCGACCTCGGCCAGCTGCGCGACATCGGCTGGCTGAGCGAAGCCGATCTGCGGCCGCTGCCGGCATTCCCCGCCGACCGGGTCGATTACGACGCCAGCCGGCGCTACCGTCTGCCGCGCTTGCGGCAGGCGGCGAAACGCTTTCTCGAACGGCGCGAAGCTGCCCAGAATGCTGCCTTCGCCCGCTTCTGCAGCGCTGCCAGCGACTGGCTGGACGATTACGCGCTGTTCATGGCGCTCGACCGCGCCCATGGCGGCGACGGCAGGATGTGGCAGGACTGGCCGGCGCCGCTGGCCCGCCGGCAAGCGGATGCACTGCGCGCAGCGCGGGCCGAACACGCCGACGAGATCGCCTTCTGGAAGTTCTGCCAGTGGCGTTTCGCCGAACAATGGGCGGCGGTCAAGCGCTACGCCAACTCGCATCGCATCGAGATCGTCGGCGACCTGCCCATCTTCGTCGCCGCGCACAGCGCCGATGTGTGGGCCAATCCGGGCCTGTTCGACCTCGATCTGCAGGGTCGTCCGCGCGTCGTCGCCGGCGTGCCGCCGGACTATTTCAGCGCCACCGGACAACGCTGGGGCAACCCGCTCTACCGCTGGTCGGCGCATGCCGCCGAGGGCTACCGCTGGTGGGTCGCACGCATGCGACAGACGATGAGCCTGTGCGATGTCGTGCGCATCGACCATTTTCGCGGCTTCGAGTCGTTCTGGGAGATTCCCGCTGCCGCCGAGACGGCGATCGACGGCCAATGGCGGCCCGGACCGGGCGAGGCGGTCTTCGCCGCCATGCGCCGCGAACTGGGCGACAGTCAGGGGCGCCTGCCGATCATTGCCGAGGACCTCGGGATCATCACGCCGGAAGTGAATGCTCTGCGACTGGCGATCGGCCTGCCCGGAATGCGCATCCTGCAGTTCGCCTTCGACGGCGATGCCCGCAACCCCTACCTGCCGCACAACTACGACGCCAATACCGTCGTCTACACCGGCACGCATGACAACGATACGACGCGCGGCTGGTGGGAGTCGCTCGGGCATCCCGAGCAGGCGTACGTCCGCGCCTATCTCGGGGTCGAGGAGGAAACCGACGGCGAGATGCACTGGCAACTGATCCGCCTCGCGTGTGCTTCGGTGGCGGCGGTCTGCGTCATCCCGATGCAGGACGTCCTCGGCCTTGACTCGGCCCACCGGATGAATGAACCGAGCCAGAGCGAAGGCTCCTGGGAATGGCGCTTCAACTGGCAACAGGTGGCGGACCGGCACGCCCGGCGGCTGACCGAACTGGCGCGGCTCTACGGCCGCCGCCGGGGCTGACGCAGCGGCTGGGCCGTCATCCCGAGGCGAACGATCGGCCAATATTGCAGGCGCCGACGCCCGACCTGTTTTCAGCTCACGCCAATTTGCGCGCGCGCCGCAGCCGGTCGCCCAGCAGCCCCGCCAGCGCCAAACCGGCCAGCGCCAGGCTGCCGGGTTCCGGCACCTGCGCCAGCCAGAAGACCGAAGTGGTGCTCGAGCCTTCATTCGAAAAGGCGAGGTAATACTGGCCGTCCAGAGCATAGCCCTTGAGACCTTCGGGCGCGCGGTCGCCATTGGAGATCAGCAGCCCGACGAAGCTCGTGTTGGCCGGGTCGGTGATGTCGAACGCGGCAATCGCCGCCTGCAGCGTACGTTCCAGACCTATGAAGGCGAAGATGCGGCCGTTGATCTCCATCAACTCCACGCCTTCTGGCTCAACGCCCTTGTCACGACTGCGGCCGTCGTCATAGATGCCGGCGGCGATGGCTTCCCGGTCGAGGATCTCGCCACTGTCGTAGACCAGCGCGCCATTGCCGTCGCGGATCGAGAACGAACGCGCGCCGGCAGTGAACAGGTTGCCAGCTGACGAGTCGGTGTTCGACACGCGCAGCGCGTTCAGTGGGGGCGCGGCGTTCAGGCCTGCAGAGCCAGCGTTCGAGCGATCGCCATCGTCTTCGCGGTAATCGCCTTCGTTGGCCATCACCACGAATGTCTGACCACCGCGTTCGAAAGTGGCCATGGCATCGGGTTGGTACAGACCCTTGACGTTGACGTTGATCAGGTTGGCTGTGCCGTCGTTCAGTGGATCGATGCGGTTTCCCGGCAGGCTGAAGTCCTTCACGCCGAGGCCGACGATCCGTGCGAAGGACCCGCTCTGGATGTCCAGCACGCCCATGGCGTTGGCCTCCTGCAGCGAGACGTAGGCCTTCGTGCCGGCGGCGTTGACGGCGATGTACTCCGGCTCGAAGTCCATGCCCGTGTTCGTGCGAATGTGTGTCCCTGTGGTCGCCACACCGGCCAGCGTCGCCGCAGCGCTGACGCTGCGGCTGGCCATGTCGATGATGCTGACGCTTCCCGCCGGGTCCACAGCGGCTGGTCCATACGTGCGTGGAAGGACACCCGGCACCGAGGCAAGGGCACCGTAGGTGCTGGGCGTCCCCTCGTTGGCGACCAGGAGCTTGCTGCCATCGGGCGTGAAAGTCAGCATGTCGGGCAAAGCGCCGACGGCAAAGGTATTCGTGCCGGCCAGAAGGCTGCGCGTGGCGGTGTCGAACAGCCGGACATTGCCGGGGTCGGTGCGCACCGGCGCCTCGAAGGCCATGGCCGCGACGCCACCGCGTACGGCCACACTGTTGATGCTGCCGTAGGCACGGGTGTCGATCCGCTGCACCAGCGCACCGGTACGGGCATTGAGCACGTCCACACCGCTGACGCCAGCCACCCACAGGGTCTGGCTGGCGCCGTCGAAAGCGACGATCTCGGACAGGTAGCCGTTGGCGGGGTCGTGTGTGTAGGTCCAGGCCTTGCTGTTCAGCGTCGGCGCGGCAAGCGCGGAGAGGCTGACCACGGGCGCCAGGATGGCGCACGCCAGTGCGGGAGTTCTGAGGCGGAAGAGTCGGGGCATGTCGGGATTCCGGTAGTGGTTGCAATGGTGCTGGGCGCCTGGCGTGACGCAACAGGACGGGTGGCACGCGTTGGGGAGTCAGGCCAGGGACAGGCCTGACCTTGATGTATGACGTCGATGGCGCGACCGCAAAGCCGATTGTGGAGCTGGCGTGTGACAGACATGTGAACGGGCCGACACTTCACCCCGGGTGGGGTAGCCGTCCATCGCACGAGGCCAAGCGAGCGCGGACTTGCCACGGCGCAACTTCCCGCAAGTCAGGCCCGCGGTCGATGCCCGCGCACCGCCACTGCTGCTGTCCAGTGCGGCGGCGGCATCCAGGCAATCATGCAGTTTGCCGTCAGCGATCCACTCATCGTTGCAGTCCTCGAAACGGTTTGCCGGTCAATCAACCTGGGCAATGGAGAGGCGGTACGACCGGGTGCATGTCCTGCCTACCATCTTCGTGAAGCACGATATGTGCCAAATCTCACGAATGACCGAACTTCCCATTGATAAGACTTGTGTTTTTCCGTTCCACCGACCGTCATCGCGGGCCGCCAGTGAATCGTGTGTAAGATTTTTCGACACTCCTTTGCGGTGGAACTTCCGTTTCTTGCCGGACGTGACCCCTGCCACACACCACCCTGTCGACGGCACGGTCAGTAGTCATTGCTGCCGTTCGCGGCAAGGTCCGGGACCGGTCGCGGTAACGGGAGTCCATTCACAAGCTCGGCGATCCGGCAGCCCCGACTGGCGGCGCGCCTTCGTCGCCGTAGAACACCGCCAGCCAGATCGTCAGGCGATCGGGCGCCGTCCACTCGACGCGGTGGCGACGGTGCGCGGCGATGTCCAGCCAGTCACCGGCCTGCAGGCGACGCGCATCGTCTTCGTCGGCAAAGCGCAGCAGCGCCTCGCCCTCCAGCAGCAGCACCCATTCCCCCTCTGGCTGGTCGTACCAGAAGCCTGGCGGGCTGGCCTGACCGTTCGAGACGATGCGCTCGATGACGAGACCGCGTCGCTGCAGGAGCTGCACGAACTGCTCGCCGGTCTCGCCGATCGGCGGCAGTCCGGCGAAGAGGTTGGCGACCTTGGTGCCCGGCTGCGACGACATCACAGATAGCCCTCCTGCTCGCCCTTCTCGCCGAGTTCGTCGAGCACCGCGGCGAGTCCGGCGAGCGTCGCCGGCAATCCTGCGGCGCGCAGCCGTTCGAGCTGCTGCCGATCGCCTTCGGTCAACGGCTTGCGCTGTGGCAGGCCGCGCAACCGCTCGGCAGCCATTTCCGGCGCCTGCCAGGGAAGACCCGCGGCCTCCCAGATGCGTCCGGCCTCGAGCGCGATGGCGATGCCGGCCGGGTCGGGGTCGCAGGCGATGTCGGCGGCTGCCGGCGCGTGCGCGAGCAGCCGCGCCATCGCCGTCCGCCACCAGCCCGGCGGAAAACCGGGCAGCCAGACGACGCCGTCGCCGAACTGACGCTCGCGGGCAACGCGCTCGAAACTGCTGCGGTTCTCGACCAGTCGCCAGCAGCGCAGGCAGGCGTCGGCGCCCACCATGGCGGCGACCGTCGCCGGTGTCAGGCCGATCCAGTCGGCTGCGGCATCGAGCGCGATACTGCCCGCGCGGCGTCCCGGCCGCTGCACGTGCAGCAGCACGGGCGCGCTGATCAGGAGCAGCGGCGTATGGCCACTGATGCCCAGGCCAGCGAGGTCGCAGTGCTCGGCCAGCCAGTTCCACTCGGCCTCGCTGATGCTCTTCGTATCGCCACGGGCAAACCAGGAAAAATCGCGGCGCGTGCCGCTGCGCTCTTCGGCGTGCCAACACTCGAGCCGTTCGAGCAGCGACAGGCGGCGCAGCGCGCGTGCCGGCGGCAGCGCGGCAAGTGTCCCGGCAGCAGCGAGCAGCTCCGGATGCACGAAGTGCATGTGCTCTGCGCCCTCCCAGGCCTGCCGTGCGGCCTGCGGATCGGGCAGGCCAAGCGCCGTCAGCAACGCTCCGCGATCGACGATCTCGACCTTGCTCGGCCACCAGGCCTGCCCGCGCAGCTCTTCAGTGACCACCGCCCAGCCGGCCTGCACGAGCCATTCGAGCAGCGCCTGCGCCAGCGGATAGGCCTTGCCGTCACCGCCCGCCAGGGTTTTCCAGTAGCTGTTGCCGCCGCGCCGAAGCCAGCGCGCCAGCAGTGCGCGGCGTTCGGCCGGCAAGGTGTCGGGGGCCAGTCGCGGGCCGTCGAAACGGCGCCGGCGCCGCTGCCACGGCGGGCCGTTGCCGAGCGGCTCGATCCGTTCAGGCATCGCCGGCAGGCGTTTCCAGGTCGGTGACCTGCCGCACCAGGACACCGACGCGACTCGCCCAGCGCTCGTCGGGGCGCTTCTTGGCGGTGACGAGGGTGATCGCCGCCGGATCGTAGACGCCGACGTTGTGCGTCACCGGCGTCGTCAGCAGGTACTGCGCGCGGGTCGCCCTGAGAAAGGCGCTGACGCGCTCGATGTTCATGATGTCGAGGTGGGCAAAGGGCTCGTCGATGAAGACGAAGCCGCCCGGGTGCGATTCCTCCATCATCAGCCCGACGAGCAGGATCAGCGACTTGACGACCTGCTGGCCACCGGAGGCATCCGAGTCGTTCATTCCCATCAGGCCCTTGGCATCGAACTCGAAGCGGACGACCAGCGCCGCCTGCGCCAGCGAACCCTCGTCGGCAGCCAGCGGCGGCAGTTCGACTTCGACACGGACGCCGGCCATCTCGCCGAGCAGGCGCAGGTTCTTCGCATAGCGGCTGGCGGTGTGGCGCAGCACCTTGACGTACTCGCTGCGCGCGGCATCGGTCTGCGCACGCGCCATGTCGTTGTCGCGGCGCCGGTCGCTGACCTCGCGCTGCTGGCGTTGCAGGCTGTCGCGCAGGTTGTCGCGCAGGGCGACGACGGTGGCATCGGTCTCCCAGGATTCCTGCGCGAAGCGGCGTTCGATCTCGGCGAGACGGCGGTCGATCGCACGCACGTCGCCCCACTGCTCGGCCAGCGCCTGGTTGCCTGTCGTCTCCTGCCAGGCCGGCGGCAGTTCACGGCGTTGCCGGCGCAGCCGGCGCAGACGTTCGGCCTGATCGCGCCGGCCGGCGAGATTCTCGAGACCGGGCAGGCTGCTGCGCAGAGCGGCGATCTGACTGGCGATGGCGGTCTCGGCAAGCTGCGCGGCGCGCAGCGCCTCTTCCGACTCCTGGCGTGCCTGGCGCGCGCCCCGTGCCGAGCGGGCGGCGCCCTGATGCCCGTCGTCGGCTCGCTGCAGGGCATTGCCGGCTTCGGCGAACTCGCCGGCGCGAGCCGCCAGGTCGCGCCGCGCATCGCTGCCGGAAAGACGCTGGCGCAGTGCCGCGACGTCGCGCTCGACCTCATGCAGGCGCTGCCGCAGGGGCGCCAGGTCATCCTCGAGTTCGCCCTGGCGCTGGCGCAATGCGGCCATCCGGGCCTGCCCGAAGCGTGGCAGCTCCGGTGCGGCGTGCCGGCCGCCACGCCGCTCGCGCAGGTAGCCCTGGCGACTGACCCAGTCCTGACCGCGCGGCAGGCGGGCGCCGACGGCGGCGTCCTCGACACGCTGCGTGCGCTGCAGGACGTGGATCAACCACTCCGGCACCGGACCGGTCAGCCGCAGCACCTCGAGCAGCGAGCCCGCCCCGGCTGCGGGGACGGCGACGGTTTCCGGAACGACATAGTGGCGGTAATGCAGGCGCTCGCCAAGGACGAAGGCCTCTTCGGCCTGCTGCGGGTCGTCGAGCAGAACGATGTGCGCGAATGGGGCGAGGGCGGCTTCGACGGCATTCGACCAGCCCTCATCGGCGATTTCGAGCCGCTCGGCGAGCAGCGAGTGGCCGATGCCGGCGCCGTGCAGCGCCGCGCGGAAACGACTGACGTCCGCCGGGTCGGCGCGCCGGCCGGCACTCAGGTGGTGCAGGAGTTCGGCGACCTGCGCCAGCTCGGCACTGCCGGCCGCCAACCGCAGGCGCAGACCATCGCGTTCGGCTTCGGCCCGCTCCAGCGCCTCCTGGTCGGCAAGCGGATCGCCACCCTCGACACGCGCCGCCGCGAGCAGGCGCTGACGCTCCTCGAGCCGGGTCAGCCAGCGGGTTCTCTCGGCATTGGCCTGGTTGAGCGCCGCGTTGGCCGCCTGCTCGGCCGTCTCGGCCTCGAGCCGGGCCACGACGCCGGCATGGACGGCCTGTTGTCGCAACGGCAGCTCGTCGACGCGCGCCCGCAGCTCGTCGCGTGTTCGCCGCCAGT
Source organism: Candidatus Accumulibacter conexus (assembly GCA_017592775.1). Classification (GTDB taxonomy): domain Bacteria; phylum Pseudomonadota; class Gammaproteobacteria; order Burkholderiales; family Rhodocyclaceae; genus Accumulibacter; species Accumulibacter conexus. Next base: position 11,659 of record JAGFNJ010000018.1, read on the forward strand.
CACGGCGGGTTGCCGCCAACTGGCGGCGGGCGCCGCGGATCGATTCGTTGAGCGAATGGAACTCGAGCCGTGGCCGCGTCTCGGCGGCCAGCGCCTGCCTTTCTCTGGCCAGCGCCTGCCACTCGAGGTGACGGTTCACCTTCTGCTCGAAGCGTTCGAGTTCGTTGGCCAGCCGCGACTCCTCGCCCTGCATCGCCTTCAACTCGGCGTTCACCAGTTCCTGGTGCGCGCGCGCCTCGGCATAGCGGTCGAGCGTCTCCTTGTCGCCGAAGACCTGGAAGACGAGGTCGAGCAGTTCCCTGCCGGAGAGCTCGCAGAGCTTGTCGGTCTGCCCTTGCTCGAGCGACAGCACGCGCGCCAGCGCCGGCGTCAGCCCGGCCTGGTGCAGCAGTTGCCGCCAGTCGCGGACACCGTACTCGGTACCCTCGGTCTCGATGCGCTCGATCGCCACATCGCCCGGGGCGAGGAAATAGACCCGTGCCCAGTCGCCGCCATTGCGCTCGATGCGGCAGGCCAGCGTCACCTGCTCCTCCTGGTGGGGCGGCCAGAAGGGGCGCCGATGGTTGGGCAGGCGACGATTGTCGACGACCGCGCGCAGCCAGGCGAAGTCCTCGCCGTTGCGCCGCACGTAGCGCTTGTAGTCGCGCTTGCGACTGCCGTGCCCGGAACACTCGAGCGCCAGCAGCGTGCGCAACGCATCGAGCAGCGTCGTCTTGCCCGAACCGTTGGGGCCGACGATGGTGACGATTGGCGCCGCCAGCGGGATCTCGAGCCGCTGCCAGTAGTCCCAGTGGACGAGTTCGAGCTTCTCGAAACGGAACATCAGGCCTCCTCGGCCGACCGCTGGCGCAGCAGATCGCCGAGCGCGCCCTGCAGGATGCGTGGCGCCAGTTCGGCGTAGTCGAGGGCCAGGTCGAGCAGCGGGCCCTCGTGAATCATTCCCAGCCGGCGCTCGATGAAGCCGAGCCGGGTGAGCGTCGGCAGCATGAACTGCCTGACGCGTGCCTTGCCGCCGAGCAGCTTGCCGTAGTCTTCGAGCAGCGCGCTTTCGGCGACGACACCGGAGACCGCCGCGCTGTCGCGGTCGACCGGCCGCGAAGCGCCGAAGAGGTCGCTCTGGCCCTGGCTCTCGAGACTGTCGCGGCTGATCTGGCGCTCGCGCTTGGGCAGGATGATCAGCGCCCAGAGCAGCACCAGCAGCGCCACGACATCGCGCGACAGGCCGATGTTGCTCGCCTGCCAGTCCTTGTCGGTTTCGAAGACGGCGCTCTCGGCGGCGCGGTCGACACCGATCGCGACATGCGCCGCATACGGATGGTCGAGGAGCCGCAGTCCGCAGGCGGCCAGCCGCGCCTCGACCTCGCCGCGCAGACCGGCATCGACCAGCAGGCGGCAGACGCCGGGATCGCTGCGTGGCAGGCTGCGACGGGCAAGAAGGCGGGCGATCAATGGTGCAGCGTCCATGGGCGGCTCATCCAGGCAGGTTTCAGGGAAGGTCCGGCAGCGGTGCGATGCAGCCGGGCGTGATCGCCGCCACCTCGGCGCGATTGACCGTCGCCAACTCTCCCGCCGCCGCCTCAGCGGACCACAGCAGTTGCACCGGCAGCGCCGCCAGCGGCGCCAGGTCGGACGGCGCCTTGTCCTCGCCAAGGAACGGCAGCAGCGAGAGACGGTAGGACGCCGACCGGAAACTGCCGCCGACGACGACATCGGCAACCGGGATCGGGCTGTCGAGGTGCAGCAGCGCCTGCAGCAGGGCAGCAAGTTCGGGCGGTGGCTCGACCGGCAGTTCGCGCGTCGTCGCCACCGCCGCCGGTGGCGGCAGGCTCGAACGACGGCGATCCGGGTGCTGGCGGTCGACCAGTTCGGCCTCGGCGATGTCGAGCATCACGTCCTGCAGCGCGAAGACCGGCTCCGGGACGATGCGCAGGCCGCCGTCGGCCAGCGCGGCGACCTGCTCGAGCGCGAGCCCCTTCAGCCAGGCAGCGACGTCCGACGACGACAGGCCGCCCTGCGACAGGTGCACGCGCTGGCGGGCGATCGCCGCCAGCTCGCGCTGGAAGACCGAAGTCATGCGCATGATGCGCGACTGCCGCGAACCGATCTCCTGCGCCAGCCGCCAAGTGGCGTCGTCAAAGCCCTCTTCCGAGAGGCCGGCAAGGATGGCAGTGCCCTTCTCCATCCATTTCCACACCGATTGCAGGCGGGCCTGCGCGGCGACGAGGCGGAACTCGGAGCCGGAAGCGACGGCGGCGGCGAACTGCGCTTCCAGCTCGGCCAGGCGCGCCAGCAGGTGGCGCAGGGTATCCGCCGAGAGGCGACCGACGGCACCGCCGGCAGCCACCTGCGAGGCGAGAAAGCCGAGTTCGGCGTCCTCCTCGGCGGCGAACTGCAGCATCAGGTCGATCGCCGCCAGCGCCATGCGGCCGGTTGGCGCCAGATGATACAACCGCTGCTCGCCATCCCAGATCAGCAGCTCGTGTTCGCGCAGCCGCTTGAGCACCGTGTCGAGCTTGACCGGGTCGAGCCAGACGAACTGCTCCTCGAGTTCGCGCGGCGACCAGAAAGGTGATTCGGCGCGCGTACCGATTCCCTTGAGGACCGACAGGCGGATCAGCACCTCGTCGTCACCGCCGCGAAAGAGGGCGACGAAAGCCGCCAGCAAGGGTCGTGCCGAGAGCAGCGGAAAGAGCGACGGAACGTCCTCGGCGACGACGCCGGCGGCGAGGAAATCACCCAGTGTCGAACTCGGTGATCTGCTGGCGTGCTGGCTCACGACGCTGTGCCACCACCAGCCAGATGCGCCTCGGCAACAGCCGCGCCCACCGCCAAGCGCCGCCCGGGCAGGTGCTTGCAGCCGGGCGGGGCAGCCGGCGGCTGCCAGTCGTCAGCAACCGCAGAGAAGCGGTGCGGCCAGCGGCAGGAGCGCAGCAACATCAGCCACATGTTTTCCATCCTTCATCGAGCGACATCCCGAGCCCTGTGGCGTCTTGCGGCGGCGATGACGCCACCGCACAAGCCGTCTGCGGCAACAGTTCCCGGCGCCCTGCCGCAGTCGGCGGCGCCGCCACTCGCCACAGGCCAAGGGGCCGATTATCGCCCAATTCGGTGCCACGCGCCCGCACCGACGACCGACGCGCCACCTCGCTGAGGTCTGCCGGCCAGTTCGGCAACGCCAGCGGTCGCCGCCGCCCGGCCTCGCCGGCCGCGATTGCAGCCGGCAGCGCCGCACCCAGACGCAATCCTGTTGCATTCGCAATGACGTTGTGCTTCAATCCCGCCGTCACCCGGAGGCCTCGAATGAAGACATCACCCCTGCCCTGCCTGCTCGTCGCCATCTGTCTGCTGCCTTTGCCGGCCGTGGCCGGCAAGACGGCTGCGCACGTCCATGGGGTGGCCAGCCTGGAGGTCGCCATCGACGGCGGCACGCTCACCCTGCAGTTCGAGACGCCACTGGCGAATCTCCTTGGCTTCGAGCACGCACCGCGAAACGAAAAGCAGAAGCAGGCGGTGCGGGCAATGGCGGACCGACTGCGCGAGGCCGGCGCGGTTTTCACGCCGTCACCGGCAGCCCGCTGCAGCGCGACCTCCGTCGAACTCGAGTCGCCGCTGTTGCAGCCGTCGCCGCAGTCCGGCGGCGACGGCCATGCCGACCTCGACAGCCGCTTCGTCTTCCGCTGCGCGGATCCTGCAGCACTGCGCGACCTCGAAGTCGGCCTCTTTGCAAGCTTCCCCAGGCTGCAGCGGATCGACGTCCAGGTCGCCGGGCCGCGCGGGCAGTCCGCCGCCCGCCTGTCGCCGCAGCAGCGGCGTGTCTCCTGGTAGGGACATGCCGGCGACCGTCATCCGGATCAGGGATCTGCGCTTCCGCTGGGCCAACGATGCCGGCTTCTGCCTCGACATTCCCCTCTTCGAAGCGCAGGCGGGCGAGCGCATCTTCCTCCACGGCCCGAGCGGCAGCGGCAAGAGCACCCTGCTCGGATTGCTCGGTGGCGTCCTCGTGCCCGAACGCGGCAGCCTGCATCTGCTCGACCGCGAACTGACGCAGTTGCGGCCGGCGGCGCGTGACCGTTTCCGGGCCAACCACATCGGCTTCATCTTTCAGCAGTTCAACCTCATCCCCTATCTTTCGCTGGTCGACAACGTCCTCCTGTCCTGCCGCTTTTCGGCCCGCCGTCTGGCGCGGGCAACCGCTGCCGGCAACTCGCCGGCAGCCGAGGCGCACCGCCTGCTGACGCGACTCGACCTCGACCCGTCGTTGCACGGGCGCCAGGTCACCCGCCTGAGCGTCGGCCAGCAGCAGCGGGTCGCGGCTGCCCGCGCGCTGATCGGGCAGCCCGAGATCGTCATCGCCGACGAGCCGACCTCGGCGCTCGATGCCGAACGGCAGGGCGCGTTCCTCGCACTGCTGCGAGACGAGTGCGAGCGCAGCGGCAGCACCCTGCTCTTCGTCAGCCATGACCGCCGGCTGGCGGCCGGCTTCGACCGCGAGCTGTCGTTGAGTGCGCCCGGCGCCGGCGCCCCCAGCGAGGTCACGCAATGAAGTGGTTGCTCATGCTGGCCGTGCGCAGCGCCTGGAACCGGCGCCTGACGCTCGGCATGACGCTGGTCGCCGTCGCCCTCAGCGTCACCCTGCTGCTCGGCGTCGAGCGCGTTCGCCACGAAGCGCGCAGCAGCTTCGCGCTGTCGGTCTCCGGGACCGATCTCGTCGTCGGCGCCCGCACCAGCGCCGTGCAACTGATGCTCTACGCCGTCTTCCGCCTCGGCGAGGCGAGCAACAACATCCGCTGGCAGAGCTACCTGGCGGTAGCGGAGAATCCGGCCGTCGCCTGGGCCATTCCGCTGTCGCTCGGTGATTCGCATCACGGCCTGCCGGTGCTCGGCACGACCGCGGCCTACTTCGAGCATTTCCGCTACGGCGACGGGCAACCACTGGCATTCGCCGCCGGCGCGCCCTTCAGCGGCCTCTTCGACGCGGTCCTCGGCGCCGAGGTGGCGGAGAGGCTCTCCTACAGCCTCGGCGACCGAATCGTCATCAGCCACGGCATGGGTGACGTCGGCCTCGCGGAACATGACGACAAACCGTTCACGGTGGTCGGCATCCTCGCGCGTACCGGCACACCTGTCGACCGCACGCTGCATGTCAGCCTGGAAGCGATCAACGCCATCCATCTCGACTGGGCAGGCGGCGCACCGCTGCCGGGGCTGTCGATCCCGCCCGAACACGTGCGCAAGTTCGACCTCCGGCCGAAGGAGATCACCGCCGCGCTGGTCGGACTGAAGAACCGCGCCGCGGTGTTCCGGGTGCAGCGCCAGATCAACAACTACCCCGACGAGCCGCTGCTCGCCGTGCTGCCCGGCGTTGCCCTCGACCAGCTCTGGCAGATGGTCGGTCTGGCCGAACGAACGCTGCTGGCCGTTTCGGCGATGGTCGTTGTCGTCGGCCTCGCCGGCTTGGTAGCGGTCATCCTGGCCAGCCTCGGTGAACGCCGCCGCGAACTCGCCATCCTGCGCTCGGTGGGCGCGCGCCCCGGCGAACTGTTCCTGCTGCTGAGTGCCGAGGCGCTTTTCGTCACCGTCCTCGGCGCTCTCCTCGGCGTCGCGCTGCTGGCCCTGCTGACCGCACTGCTGGCGCCGCTCGTGCAGGCACACTTCGGTCTCTCGCTGCAGGCGCAATGGGTTTCCGCCGACGAACTGCGGCTGCTGGCGGCGGTCGTCGCCGCCGGCCTGCTGGCCAGTCTGGCCCCCGGCTACTCGGCCTATCGCCTCTCGCTCGCCGATGGCCTGACGCCACGGCTGTGAGCCGAGGCACGGCGAACGGGTGCCGTCGACCACCGCCGCCTGACGGGGTGGACACCGAGCAGGCCACGTGGTGCAGGAAGCCCGACCACCCAGCCCGGACCAACACCAGTACGCCCTGAACATCGCACCGACCCTGCCGGCTGCGGTGGGCTGCCCAGGGGCGCGCGCTGCCCGCCCCGATCCCCGCTCGCAAGGAGGGCCGATCCTCTGGAGTTTCTGGCTGATCTGCCGACGGCCCCTCGCCGCATTCGCAGCCGCTGCATTGGCGTACCATTGACAGCGCTCGGCCACGGCACCGCCAGCCCTGGTCACGAGCCAGAACATCTGTCTGCCCAATGTCCAGAGGAAGGATTCAGCCATGATCAAGACCAAAGCATACGCAGCCCACAGCAGCACGAGCGCGCTTGCACCCTTCGAACTGCACCGCCGCAACCCGGGCGCGGAGGATGTGCAGATCGAGATTCTGTATTGCGGCGTTTGCCATTCGGATCTGCACACGGTTCGCGGCGAGTGGCACAACACCCAATACCCCTGTGTCCCCGGGCACGAAATCGTTGGCCGCGTGGTCGCCGTCGGTGACGGCGTCCGCGGCTTCAAGGTCGGTGATCTGGCCGGCGTCGGCTGCATGATCGACAGTTGCGGGCATTGCCATTCCTGCCATGAGGGTGACGAGCAATACTGCGAAAACGGTTTCACTGGAACCTACAACGGTCCGGTGTTCGGCGGCGAGAATACCTTCGGCGGCTATTCGCGAACGATCGTCGTCAAGGAGTCCTTTGTCCTGCACATCCGGCACGACGAGAAGGATCTGGCACGTGTCGCCCCCCTCCTCTGCGCCGGGATCACGACCTACTCGCCGCTGCGCCATTGGGGCGCCGGACCGGGCAGAAAGGTCGGCATCGTCGGTCTCGGAGGACTCGGCCACATGGGGGTCAAGATCGCGCACGCACTGGGCGCGCACGTCGTCCTGTTCACCACGTCACGCGGCAAGATCGCCGACGGCAAGCAGCTTGGCGCCGATGCGGTCTGCATCTCCACCAGTCCGGAAGAGATGGCTGCACAGGCCAGCCAGCTGGATTTCATCCTCAACACGGTGGCGGCGCCACACGACCTCGACGCCTATCTGCAACTCCTCAAGCGCGACGGCACGATGGCACTGGTCGGCGCCCCGGCGGAGCCACACCCGCCGTCGAATGTCTTCAACCTGATCTTCAAGCGCCGCCGCATCGCCGGCTCGCTGATCGGCGGCGTCAGGGAGACGCAGGAGATGCTCGATTTCTGCGCTGAGCATGGCATCGTTTCCGACATCGAGACGATCCCGATCGCTTACATCAATACGGCCTACGAGCGGATGCTGAAGAGCGACGTCAAGTACCGATTCGTGATCGACATGGCGAGCCTTTGATCAGATGCCTTGGTGGCACAGCTGCCGGACGCCGGCGACGCATGCCGGCGCCCACTGCCTGCCTGCACGCCCACAGGCTCGCGCGGCATGCGGAGCGTGTCGGGCGCACCGACGCGATGCGGGTCAACCCGACCAGCCCGGGCGCCCGTTGCGAGTCTGCCGTGGCGGCCACGGCGACTGCCGCGGACGCGTGATCTTTATCGTGTCTTTACACCCGGTCCACCTCCTTTTCGACCATTTTGATGGCCACCGTCCTAGCATTCCGTTTGTCAACACCCTGACTGGAGGAATGCAATGGATGTCGTTCATCTCGCCGCGCTGGCCGTGCTGTTCGGGCTTGTCGTGGCTTTCGCCCATGGTTGCGCCCGCCTGACCGGAGGCCGCGCATGAGCCCGCTCACCATCCTCGCCGGCCTCGCCGCCGGTGGCCTGTTGGTCTATCTGATCGCGGCGCTGCTTTTTCCGGAGGACTTCTCATGAACGACCATGCATGGATCCTGCTCGGTCTTTTCATGGCGATGTTGCTGGTCCTGGCGCGACCAATGGGCATCTACATCTCCAGGGTGATGACGATGTGGAATCACGTCACCTGGGTCAGCGGCGTCGAGAAGGCAGTGTTCCGGGCCTGCGGTATCCAGCGTGACGAAGAGATGGGCTGGCTGCGGTATGCACTGGCGGTACTGCTGTTCAACGCGCTCGGCCTGCTCGCCGTCTATGCCCTGCAGCGCCTGCAACTGTGGTTGCCATTGAATCCGCAGGCGATGGCCAATGTCAGCCCCGATTCGGCCTTCAACACGGCGGTGAGCTTCGTCACCAACACCAACTGGCAGAGCTATGGTGGCGAATCGACGATGGGCTACCTGATCCAGATGCTCGGCCTGACGGTGCAGAACTTCGTTTCCGCGGCAACCGGCATCGCCGTCGCCATCGCGCTCATCCGCGGCTTTGCACGGCATTCGGCGGCTGGCATCGGCAATGCGTGGGCAGACATCTTTCGCGCCACCATCTGGATTCTGCTGCCGCTGTCGCTGCTTTTCGCGCTGTTCCTGAGCAGTCAGGGCGTGATCCAGAACTTCGCCACCTATCAGGAAGTGAGCACGCTCGACGTGACCACATACCGGGCGCCAAAGCTCGACGCCGACGGCCAGGCCCTGAAGGACGAGCAGGGCAACCCGGTGACGGAACCGGCATCGACGACGACCCAGACCCTGGCCATGGGCCCGGTTGCTTCGCAGGAAGCGATCAAGATGCTTGGCACCAACGGCGGCGGCTTCTTCAACGCCAACTCGGCTCACCCCTTCGAGAACCCGACGCCATTGGTGAACTTCCTGCAGATGCTGTCGATCTTCCTGATTCCCGGCGGCCTGTGCATTGCCTTCGGCTGCATCGTCGGCGACGAACGCCAGGGCTGGACGGTGTTTGCCGCGATGGCCCTGCTCTTCGTCAGCTTCGCCATCGGCGCAATCACCTTCGAGCAGCAAGGCAATCCCCTGCTGGCGACGGTCGGCGACACCGAGGCGACGGGCGTGCGCACCACCGCCTTGACCGACGGCAACATGGAGGGCAAGGAGGCGCGCTTCGGTATCGCCGATTCGGCCCTTTTTGCGACGATCACCACGGCCGCGTCCTGCGGTGCGGTGAATGCGATGCACGACTCGTTCACGCCGCTCGGCGGTGCCGTGCCGCTGGTCATGATGCAACTTGGCGAAGTCGTCTTCGGCGGTGTCGGCTCCGGCCTCTACGGCATGCTGATCTTCGCCGTGATGGCGGTATTCATCGCCGGACTGATGATCGGACGGACGCCGGAATACCTGGGCAAGAAGATCGAGGCGCACGAGATGAAGATGACGTCGATCGCCATCCTCGCGACGCCCCTGCTGGTCCTCGTCGGCACCGCCGTTGCCGTGATGACCGAGGCTGGCCGGGCCGGCATCGCCAACCCCGGCGCGCACGGCTTTGCCGAAATCCTCTACGCCTTCTCGTCGGCAGCCAACAACAACGGCAGCGCCTTCGCCGGACTCTCGGCGAACACACCTTTCTACAATGTGCTGCTGGCGCTGGCGATGTGGTTTGGCCGTTTTGCCGTGATCGTACCGGTGCTGGCGATGGCCGGGTCACTGGCCGCCAAGAAGCGGATCTCGGTGACCGCCGGGACCCTGCCGACGCACGGCCCGCTGTTCGTCACTTTGCTGATCGGTGTCGTGCTGCTGGTCGGTCTGCTCAACTATGTGCCCGCGTTGGCGCTCGGACCGCTGGTCGAGCATCTCATGCTGTGGTCGACGCGATGATTCGCCGGAGAGTCTCATGACACGCAAGACCTTTTCCCTGTTCGACCCGGCGCTCGTCACACCGGCCATAGTCGACTCGTTCCGCAAACTGGATCCACGCGTGCAGTGGCGCAATCCGGTGATGTTCGTCGTCTTCATCGGTTCCATCCTGACCACACTCGCAGCGGTCCCGGCACTCAGCGGTCCGGGTCGGGAGTCGACGGCGTTCATCCTTGGCGTCGCCGTCTGGCTGTGGTTTACCGTGCTCTTCGCCAATTTCGCCGAGGCGCTTGCCGAAGGGCGCAGCAAGGCGCAGGCGGCGTCATTGCGCGGCCTGAAGAAGGAAACCTGGGCGAAGCGGTTGAGCGCCCCGCGCGCGGACGCCGAGTGGCACACGGTTCCCGCGGACGACCTGCGCGTCGGCAACGTCGTTCTGGTCACCACCGGCGAAACGATTCCCGCTGACGGTGAGGTGATCGAAGGCGTCGCGTCGGTCGATGAATCGGCAATCACCGGTGAATCGGCGCCAGTCATCCGCGAATCAGGGGGTGATTTCTCGGCGGTCACCGGCGGTACGCGCGTCCTCTCCGACTGGCTGGTCGTGCGCGTCACCGTGAATCCGGGCGAGACCTTCGTCGATCGGATGATCGCCATGGTCGAGACGGCGAAGCGGCAAAAGACACCGAACGAAATCGCGCTGGCGATCCTGCTGGCGGCCCTGACCATCGTCTTCCTCGGCGTCACCGCGACCCTGCTGCCGTTCTCGCAGTTCAGCGTCGCGGTGGCCGGGTCGGGTTCGCCAGTCAGCATCACCGTCCTCATCGCGCTGCTGGTGTGCCTGATTCCGACCACCATCGCCGGCCTGCTTTCGGCCGTCGGCGTCGCCGGCATGAGCCGCATGATGCAGGCCAACGTCATCGCCACATCCGGCCGCGCGGTCGAAGCCGCCGGCGACGTCGACGTGCTGCTGCTCGACAAGACCGGCACGATCACGCTGGGCAATCGCCAGGCCGCGGCCTTCCTGCCCGCCGACGGGGTCAGCGAGGCCGAACTCGCCGACGCAGCGCAACTGGCGTCACTCGCCGACGAAACTCCGGAGGGGCGCAGCATCGTCGTTCTCGCCAAGCAGCGCTTCAATCTGCGCGAGCGCGATGTGCATGCGCTCGAAGCGCAGTTCGTGCACTTCTCGGCGCAAACCCGGATGAGCGGCGTCGATGTGCCCGGTCGGCAGATTCGCAAGGGGGCCACCGATGCCATCCGCCAGCATGTCGAGGCCCTCGGTGGCGCCATGCCGCCGTCCGTGCTGACGGCCGTAGACGCGGCGGCACGCCGCGGCAGCACGCCGTTGGTCGTGGCCGATGACACACGCGTACTCGGCGTCGTCGAACTGAAGGACGTCGTCAAGGGCGGCATCAAGGAACGCTTCGCCGAACTGCGGCAGATGGGGATCAAGACGGTGATGATCACCGGCGACAACCGCCTGACGGCGGCAGCAATCGCCGCCGAGGCCGGCGTCGATGACTTTCTTTCCGAAGCGACGCCAGAAGCCAAGCTGGCGCTGATCCGCAAGTACCAAGGCGAGGGCCGCCTGGTGGCGATGACCGGCGACGGCACCAATGACGCACCGGCCTTGGCCCAGGCCGACGTCGCCGTGGCGATGAATACCGGCACGCAGGCCGCCAAGGAAGCCGGCAACATGGTCGACCTCGACTCGAATCCGACCAAGCTGATCGAAGTCGTCGAGACCGGCAAGCAGATGTTGATGACGCGCGGCGCGCTGACCACCTTCAGCGTCGCCAACGACGTCGCCAAGTATTTCGCAATCGTTCCGGCCGCCTTCGTCAGCACCTACCCGGCGCTTGCGGCACTCAACGTGATGGGGCTCGCCAGCCCGGCCTCGGCGATCCTCTCGGCGGTCATCTTCAACGCCCTGATCATCATCGCGCTGATTCCGCTGGCCCTCAAGGGTATCCGCTACCACGCCGTCGGCGCCGCCAGCCTGCTGCGTCGCAATCTGGCGATCTACGGCCTCGGTGGCCTGGTCGCCCCCTTCGTCGGCATCAAGCTGATCGACATGGCATTGGCCGCCGCCGGTCTTGCCTGAGGAGATATCAATGAAAAAGCTGCTGCGTCCTGCCGTTTCCCTGTTCGTATTCCTTTCGGTCGTGACCGGTCTCCTCTATCCGATGCTGGTCACCGGCGTGGCGCGGATCGCCTTTCCCGATGCCGCCGCCGGCAGCCTGATCATCCGGGACGGGAAGCCGATCGGCTCGGCGCTCATCGGCCAGGATTTCAGCGACCCGAAGTACTTCTGGGGCCGCCCGTCCGCAACGGCGCCGCAGCCCTACAACGCTGGCGCATCATCGGGCTCGAACCAGGGACCCTTGAACCCGGCCCTCGTCGACGCTGTCAAGGCTCGGGTCGCGGCGCTGCACGCCGCCGGCCCGGGCAACCGGCGACCCGTACCGATCGACCTGGTCACGGCTTCGGCCAGCGGTCTCGACCCGCACATCAGCCCGGCCGCTGCCGACTACCAGGTCGAGCGCGTCGCCCGCACCCGGCACCTTGAGGTGAAGACCGTACGACAGCTCCTCGCCGAGAATACCGAGGGTCGCGACCTCGGCGTCTTCGGCGAACCGCGCGTCCATGTCCTCAAGCTCAACATCGCGCTCGACGCGCACCCGCGTTGAGCGCGCACGGCGCGAAGGGACGGCCGCTTGCGCACGGGTTCCGGTACGTGGGCAACGCCACGCTGCTGTGCCGGCAGCCGCACCCTCCATCTTGCGGGCGGTCGCGCCGCGCCCTTTGCCGACAGCAACCCGGCTCTTGAAGAGCAGCAAGTGAAATGAAGGACATCCGCCCCGATCCCGATCTGATCCTCGACAGGATCAAGGAAGAGGAGATGCGCGCCGCCCGCGGCAAACTGAAGATTTTCTTCGGCGCCTCAGCGGGTGTCGGCAAGACCTACGCCATGCTGTCGGCTGCGCGCCAGCAGACCGAGCAAGGCACGGACGTCGTCATCGGTGTCGTGGAAACCCACGGCCGCAAGGAGACGGAAGCCTTGCTGACGGGACTGGAGCGTCTGCCGCTGAAGGCGGTGGCCTACCGTGACAGGGTGTTGCAGGAGTTCCACATCGACGCGGCGCTGGCGCGCAAGCCTGCCCTTCTCCTGGTCGACGAACTCGCCCATTCCAACGTGCCGGGTTCGCGCCACGCCAAGCGCTGGCAGGATGTCGAGGAACTGCAGTCGTCCGGTATCGACGTCTATTCGACCGTCAACGTGCAGCACCTGGAGACCCTCAATGACGTTGTCGGTGGGATTACCGGCATCCGGGTGTGGGAGACCGTTCCTGACCATGTCTTCGATGCCGCCGATGAAGTCGTTCTCGTCGACCTGACGCCGGACGAACTGCTGCAGCGCCTCAAGGAAGGCAAGGTCTATCTGCCGCAGCAGGCCGAGCGCGCGATCCAGAATTTCTTCCGCAAGGGCAACCTGATCGCGCTGCGCGAACTCGCACTGCGCCGCACCGCCGACCGCGTTGACAGCGAGATGATCCAGTATCGGCGCGACAAGTCGGTCACGCGCGCCTGGCAGACCAGTGAGTCGCTTCTCGCCTGCATCGGCCCGGGAGATGGCAGCGGCCGCATCGTCCGCAGCGCCGCCCGCATTGCCGCAAGGCTCGACGTGCCGTGGCACGTGATCTACGTCGAGACGCCGAAACTGCGACATCTCTCGGAAAAGCGGCGCTTGCAGACCCTCAAGAGTCTCAAGCTGGCGCAGGAGATGGGGTCAGAAACGGCCAGCCTCTCCGGCAGCGACGCGATTGCGACCATCATCGACTATGCACGCGACCACAACCTCTCGAAGGTCATTGTCGGCCGCGATCATGCGCAGTCCTGGCGACCCTGGAAGCGCTCCTTCGCTGACCGTGTCGGCAAGCTTGCACCCGATCTCGACATCATCCAGGTCGCACGCGAGGACACACCGGCCGACAGGCGGCAGGAGGAGAAATCAACCAGCGAGTCGCTGCTCGACCGGCTGCGCGCCCCCTGGCAGTCTTTCGCGATGAGTTCGGTCTTCTGTGCGCTGGTGACGCTCATTGCCATGCCGCTGCACACGGTGTTCGACCGTGCCAACATCGCCATGCTCTTCCTGATGGCGGTCGTCCTTTCTGCAGTTCGCTACGGTCTCGGCCCGGCAGTCGCGGCGGCCTTCCTCAACGTGGCGGCCTTCGATTTCTTCTTCGTGCCGCCGCGATTTTCGTTCGCAGTCGGCGACGTCCAATACCTGATGACTTTCGCCGTCATGCTTGCCGTCGGCCTGGTCACCGCCAAGCTGACCGCGGACCTCAAGTTCCAGGCCCGCGTCGCCAGTCGCCGCGAACAGCGGGTCAGGGCACTCTATGAGATGTCGCGCGATCTGTCCGGCGCGCTGATCGCGGAGCAGATCGCCGAAATCAGCCAGCGTTTCGCCGCTACCGGATTCGGCGCCCGCGCCGCCATCATGCTGGCCGACGAGCGAGACCGGCTGCACGAACCGATTCAGGTGCCCGGTGGCGTGCCAACGGTAGACGTGGGCATCAGCCAGTGGGCCTTCGACCACTGTGCGGAGGCCGGTTGGGGCACCGACACCCTCGCCGGTAGTCCACTTCTCTATGTTCCCCTCAAGGCGCCGATGCGCACGCGCGGCGTGCTGGTTCTGGAGCCGAGCCCCTCGCGGCGGCTGATGGCCCCCGAGCAGCGTCGCCTCCTCGATACCTTCGCCCGGCTGGTCGCCATTTCCCTCGAACGCGTCCATTACGTCGATGTGGCGCGGGCAACCACGGTGCAGATGGAGTCGGAGCGCCTGCGCAATTCACTGCTGTCAGCCATCTCGCATGACCTGCGCACACCACTCGCGGCGCTGGTCGGCCTGGCCGACTCGATGTCCATGACGCAGCCACCGCCGACGGGACAGCAATGCGACATCGCGGCGTCGATGCGGGAAGAGGCGCTGCGCATGAATTCCCTGGTCAACAACCTGCTCGACATGGCTCGCCTGCAGGCCGGTGCGGTCAAGCTCAATCGCCAGTGGCAACCGCTGGAGGAAGTGGTTGGCAGCGCCATCAAGGCCATGCGATCGACCATGGCGGGCCATCGCGTTGGCGTCAACCTGCCGGCCGAATTGCCTTTGCTGGAGTTTGACGCGGTACTGGTCGAACGGGTGCTGTGCAATCTCCTGGAGAATGCCGCCACATACACCCCGCCGGGAAGCACGATTGAAATCGGCGCAGCGCCGGCTGCCCGCGACCAGATAGACATCTGGGTCGAGGATGACGGACCCGGTCTGCCGGCTGGAAAAGAGGAACTCATCTTCAACAAATTCGAGCGTGGCCGGAAGGAAAGCGCAACGTCGGGCGTGGGTCTCGGACTGGCGATCTGCCGCGCCATAGTCGCCGCGCATGGTGGCACCATTCGGGCCGAGAACCGCCATGGTCGAGGAGCGCGCTTCGTGTTCTCCCTGCCGTGCGGCAATCCTCCTTCCCTCGATGGCGCCGAGAAGGATCTTCCGGAGGAGGAGAGCCCGAAGTGAGCGAACCGCGGCCCGCAGTTCTCGTCATTGAAGACGAGCCCAACATCAGGCGCTTCATCAGGATGTCGCTGGAAGCAGAAGGCTGCCAGGTCTACGAGACCGACTCCATGCAGCGCGGCCTGATCGCGGCCGGAACCCGCCGACCGGACATGGTCGTGCTCGACCTTGGCCTGCCTGACGGTGACGGCGTGGATTTCATCCGCGACCTGCGCGCCTGGTCCGATATTCCCATCATCGTGCTGTCGGCACGGACGACCGAAGCGGACAAGGTGGGTGCTCTGGACTCGGGTGCCGACGACTACCTGACGAAGCCTTTTGGGGCAGCGGAACTGCTGGCTCGCGTTCGTGCCCAACTGCGGCGCCGGTCAAGTGCCAGCGCCAGCGGGTCTGCGGTCCTGGAATTCGGCAGGATGCGTGTCGATCTCGGCAAACGACTGGTCGAGCGAGCAGGCGAGCCGTTGCACCTGACACCCATCGAGTACCGGCTTCTCGCCTTCCTGATCACCCATCCGGACAGTGTTCTGACCCATCGCCAACTGCTCAAGGCGGTGTGGGGGCCATCCCATGCCGACGACAGCCATTACATCCGGGTCTATATGGGGCTGCTGCGCAAGAAGATCGAAGAGGATCCGTCGCAGCCGAGACACATCATCACGGAAGCGGGCGTAGGTTACCGTTTTGTTGCCGCATGAAGTGCCAGTGCCGTTCGTGGCACCGCAGCGCAACATGTGCGGTTGCCAGGCCCATCGCCAAGTGCAAGGGCAGCCCGGCTATGGCAACATGAGATGTCGTGCAGCCATTCAGCCGGCAACGGGCGCGCCGCCGCGGCGGGTCCTGACGGCGATCAGCATGTGGACCGCCTGCCCGATGGCAAGCGGCAAGTCTGGAACAGCAGGGAGTCGGCAATGAAGAAACTGGTCCTGGCGCTTTCTCTCGCGCTGCAGGCGGCGGCGCTGGCGCATGCAGAGCCGTCCCCAGCCGGGTCTGAGGGCGTCCCGGTCAAGGATTACCCATGGCAGGCTCTGCCGGGCGAGACAAACGAAGCGCTGGAACGGAAGGGCGACCGCAAGCGCGGTGAACGGCTCTATGCGCTGTGCCGCAGCTGCCACATGGCGTCGGCAGGCGGAAGTCCCGACGGCGGTGTTCCGCGACTCGCAGGCCAGCACAGGAGCGTGCTGATCAAGCAGATGGCCGACATCCGCAGCGGTGCACGGCACAACCCGACGATGTACCCCTTTGCCGTAGTACTGGCCGATCCGCAGGATCTGGCCGATCTTGCCGCCTATCTCGAAGGGCTGTGCATCCAGGCCAACCCCCGCCGTTACGACGCTCCGGATGCCGGCCAGCAAGTGGCTGCCGGCAGGGCGCTGTACGACAGGGCCTGCAGGGCATGCCACGGCCCGAGCGGCGAGGGTTCGATGCACAAGGGCTATCCGGCGCTTGCCGGGCAGCACCACAGGTACCTGCTGCGCCAGATGAGCGAGATCCGGGACGGCCGACGTTCCAGCGCCCACCGCGAGATGGTCGCGATCATCGGCAGCTACAGTGACGATCAACTGCTCGCGGTCGCTGCCTACCAGTCGAGCCTGGTGATGCCCGGGAAAGTGTGCGCGGTCAAGGCGCCGAGCGGCAAGCGCTAGGCCGCGAAGGACGTCGTTCTGCTGCCGGCCCCGTTGCGCAACCAGCACCGTCGCGCGGCCCATTCTGTCGTCTGACCCAGCCGGAGCCCGCGCACAAGCCGCCGCGGCTGTGCGCGTCGGGGACCGCTGATCCGGCACCCGCCGCCCCAACCGCCGGAGTGGCACGGACCCCGCCGCCGGCGATGGTGCTGCAGCAGACCTTGAACGAGCCTCGCCGGGAGGCCGGTCAGCAGTCATCAAGGGAGCGTGCGTCCTTCAATTGACCGTCGGCCGGTGGTTGGCGACTTCCTTCTCCGCTGTGGCCCAGTCGTCTGCCGGTTCGCCACCCTGAAACCGGCGCTGCTCGGCGATGTAGTATGCCCTCTCACGAATCGCCTGCTCTCGATTTCGGCTGTCGGACACTTCCTCGCCCACCGTCATTGCCACCGCCCTGTCGGCGTTCGCAACTCCCCCATCAACGTCGGCGCAGCCTGTTGGCTCGGGCGGGTCGACTTCGGGCTGCTCGCCCGGACGCTCCGATGTGTCCCGGTGAACGGGTGATCGGCCCGGGTTCGCATCAATCGCACCACGCCCTGCGGGTGCTTCGTTCGCGGGGATCGATACCCCGATTGGCTCTGCCCGGGCAACGGTCACTGGACTTGGCACCGCCTCCGCCAAACCAAGCGGCGTCGCCGGCAGTGGCTCTGTCAGCTTGTCGGCTCGCCCGGCAACGGCCGCCAATGCCTGCCGCTCCAGTGCCCGTGCCTCCCAGAGGAAGTTGCCGGCAACGAGAAGCGCGATTGCGAGGGGGTCGAACACGAAGATGATGACCAGGATCACGTACTTGACCGCCTGCTCCAGGGACACGTCGAACGCCTGTGAGACGTAGACAATCGGCCCGGCATGGGTGTGGATGGCGATCTCCTCGACGCGCAATCTTGGTAGTTCCACGTCCAGTTGCCGCAGGCGCCGGTTGATCCGGTCCGCCTCAACCTTGAAGGCAGCCATCAGCTTCTGCCGCCCCTGCACGACGTTTGCGGGAAGGTTGGCAATCTGGGCGTCGATCTCCTTCTTGCGCGCCTCCAGTTTCGCCTTCTCCTCGACGAATGCCGCGACCAGAATCTGTTGCTGCTTGGTATCCTGGATCGCCCCCTGGAAAGCGGCCGACAGGTAGCCAAACGCACCCGCAGAGGTGATGATCATCAACACCGCCGTCGCCAGAATCAGGTATGCGCGCAGCAGCCAGGGTACGGTGGTCCACCGCTTGTAGAGGAACGAGACGGTCACCACCTTGCCGACGTCGAGCGCCGCCGCCAATGCAATGATGATCGGATCGGCGCTGAAGAGACTCGAGAGACCAATGATCGAGATCCAGGTTCCGAGCCCCTCGATCAGGAACGCCGAGGCAAAGGTAAACAGGATCAGGACCATGGGACGCAGACGAGTTCGGCGATCTGCCGAAGTGCAGCGTCGCAGCAGGCACGGTCCGTCCTGCCTGGCACTGCGGCGGCAGCGCACGACAGGGGCCCACTGCGCGCACCGCCGAGTCGGTCTCGCAACCGCAGTTGGCCGCTGCATGCCGCTTGCCACCGCCGCAGACGACAGGTTGAAAAGCGGGACCACCGCGATGGCTGCCGGTAGCCGCCGGCGGCGGCAGTGAATCCCGGGCATCCGGGGCACCCCATCGTCGCATGGTCGTGCGTGCCCGGCCGCCAAGGCCGGTCACGCACGGCATGTCCGAGGGCGGCTTCGCGGCAGTCCTCGCGCAGCATCAGGCCCTCAGAGCCAGGACGACGCCGGCAAGCGGCGGCACGGTGATGGACAGTGAGTACGGGCGGCCCATCCACGGCACATCCTCGGCAACGAGTTGCCGATCGCTGTTGCCCACATCGCCGCCGCCGTAGAAATGCGAATCCGAGTTGAGGACCTCCCGGTAGCTGCCCGGTTGCGGCACGCCGATGCGGTAATCCATACGCGGGACAGGCGTGAAGTTGATGATCACCACGACGAACTCGTCGCCAGCCTTGCGGACAAAACTCAGGATCGACTGTTGCGAATCGTGGCAATCGATCCACTCGAATCCCTGCCACTCGAACTCGTTTCCATGCAGGGCCGACGAGCCGCGATACAGCTGATTGAGATCCTTCACCAGCGTCTGCATGCCGAGATGCAACGGAAACTCCAGCACATACCAGTCGAGAACCCCGGCGCTGTTCCACTCCAGACCTTGGCCGAACTCGGTGCCCATGAACAGGAGCTTCTTGCCCGGATGCGTGAACATGTAGGTGTAGAGCAGTCGGAGATTGGCGAAACGCTGCCATTCGTCGCCGGGCATGCGGTTGATCATCGAGCCCTTGCCATGCACCACTTCGTCATGCGAGAAAGGCAGCATGAAGTTCTCTGAAAACGCGTAGAGCATGCTGAAGGTGAGCAGGTCATGATGGTACTGGCGGTAGATCGGCTCCTGCCCCATGTAGCGCAGGGTATCGTTCATCCAGCCCATGTTCCACTTGATGTCGAAACCCAGTCCGCCAATGTAGGTCGGGCGCGTCACCTGCGGCCAGGACGTCGATTCCTCGGCGATGACCAGCGTGCCGGGAGCTTCCGTGTGGGTCGTGGCGTTGAGTTGGCGCAGGAAGTCGATCGCTTCGATGTTCTCCCGGCCGCCGTATTCATTCGGCACCCATTCGGTGCGCGAATAATCGAGATAGAGCATCGAAGCGACGGCATCGACGCGCAAACCGTCGAGATGGAACTCGTCAAGCCAGTAAACGGCGCTGGAAATGAGGAAGTTCTTCACCTCGTTGCGACCGAAATTGAAGATCAGCGTCGACCAGTCCAGATGTTCGCCCTTGCGCGGATCCTCGTGCTCATAGAGCGCCGTGCCGTCGAAGCGCGCCAGTGCATGGGCATCCTTGGGAAAATGGGCGGGAACCCAGTCGAGAATCACGCCGATATCGTTCTGGTGGCAGAGATCGACGAAATGGCGAAAGTCGTCGGGGGTGCCGAAACGGCTGGTCGGCGCAAAATAGCCGGTGACCTGGTAGCCCCACGACTGATCGAACGGATGCTCGGTGACCGGCAGGAGCTCGATATGGGTGAAGCCCATCCGGTTCACATACTCGACCAGTTGTCTCGCCAACTCGCGGTAGTTGAGGAATTCCCCTTCATATCCACGCTGCCAGGAGCCGAGATGGACCTCATAGGTGGACATCGGCGCATGCTGCCAGTCGGCCGCCGCGCGCCGCTCCATCCAGGCGGCGTCCTGCCAGACGTAGGTCGAGCGAGGACTGACGATCGATGCATTGCCCGGCCGCATCTCGAAGCGCCGGCCGTAGGGATCGGATTTGGTCAGCACCTCGCCGCTGTTCCGGTTCCTGATCTCGAAGCGATAGAAGATGCCGGGGGCGATATCGGGAATGAACAGCTCCCATACCCCGCTTCCCGGACGCACGCGCATCGGGTGGCGACGACCGTCCCAGTGATTGAAGTCGCCGAGGACGCTCACACGCTCTGCATTGGGCGCCCAGACGGCGAACAGGATGCCGGCGACGCCGTCAATCTCCTGTTCGTTTGCCCCCAGGAAGTTGTAGGCGTGGCTGTGCCTGCCCTCGCCGAAGAGGTGCAGATCGAAATCCGTCAGCTGCGGCAGGTAGGTATAGGGGTCGTGGGCAATATGGTCGTGATGCCAGGTATCGCGCCAGATCAGGCGGTAGTGTTCCGGAAGGTTCTTGCCGGAACCCTGCCATTCGAAAAAGTCGGAACCCGGAATACGTGCCAGCGGCAAATTGCCTTCGGCGATGGACACTTCAGTCGCGTGCGGGATGTAGGCCCGCACGACGACGCCTGCAGCACAAGGATGCCTGCCCAGGACCGAAAACGGATCGTGGTGGCGCGCTTCGGCGATGCGGATCAGTTCGTCATTCAACCTGGTTTCTAACATGATTCTTCCTTCCCTTGGTCAGGGTCAATCGGTGGTGAAATGGATAAGACTTCAGCGGCATGGACTGTGGTGACTGGCATCAGGCAGCGCTCCGCAGCAACCACACGACCGACCATGGCAGCAGGCGCCCTTGCGTCAGCGCATGATCGGCCTCTCCCGGCTCGGCCCAGAGGACTGCACCAGCCGGCCGTTGCAGGCCCTCAAGTGGAACGCCGCTGTAGTTCGCCAACAGGGTCAGGAGCGAGTCGTCGCCGAGCGTCCACCGGATCGACAGGCCGCGCCCCCCGATCAAGCTATGCCGAACGGTCTCTTCATGCATGCCAGTCAACCGCGGACAGATCTCGCGGCGGCGAACGGCCAGTAGCCGGCGATGGAAATCGAGCCAGTCAGCATGCGGTGACTGGCGAACGCTGTTCCAGTCGAGTTTGCAGCGCTGAAATGTGGCCGGATCCGTTGGGTCCGGAATGCGCGCCCGCGTCCTGGCCGTGCGAAACCCCTGCAGATGGGCAAAGGACTTGCGCCGGTTGGCTGCGAGGTTCTTGACCAGATCCGGGTTGAAGTCGCAAAAATACAGGAACGGCTGCGCGGCGGCGAACTCTTCGCCCATGAACAGCGCCGGCGGCATGGGTGCCAACAGAGAGGTCGCCACCAGCGCGCCCAGCGGCCGCGCTGGGGTCAACTGGTGTAGACGTTCGCCGAGTGCCCGGTCGCCGATTCGCGCGTAGTCCTGCAGGAAGGTCACGAAAGCGGTGGGCAACAGGCGATCCGGACCGCCGTCGACAAACCCACGGCTCAGGCAGGCGCCCAACTGGTCAAGCGGCCGGGCGGTGCCGACCGCACCTGCCGATGCACCGGTCAACACTTCCTGCATCGCCTGCTGGGCGGCGTCATTCCAGACGGCTTCATAACGGCGCGGAGCGCTGTGATCATGCCAATGGAGATAGCGGGCAGCCCGCTGATCATGGCCCAGCAGCAGGTGGCAATGGCGGTGCTTGCCGGGCCCCTCACGAACCGCGTCGGCGAGCGCCTCCAGCAGATCGAGCTCACCCGCGTTTTCCTGCAGCAAGGCCGCATTCAGGCGGAGACCATCGAGATGGAACTCCTCCAGCCAGTACAGTGCATTGTGGATGAGGAATTCGCCGGCGACCGCCAGCAAGACGTCGATGCTCCTGCCGGCGAGATCGGTCGTGCGTGGGGCGAAGAACGCCGGCGCGTAAACAGACAGGTAATTGCCCTCTGGCCCGAAGTAGTGACAGGCGAGATCAAGCAGGACCATCAGTCCCTTGTGGTGGGCGGTCTGAACCAGATCCTTCAGCTCGTCCGGGTGGCCATAGCTGGCGGCAGGGGCAAATGGCAACACGCCGTCGTAACCCCAGTTGTGTGCCCCGGCAAAGGCACCGACCGGCAGCAGTTGAATCGCCGTCACGCCCAGTTCCACCAGATGATCCAGTCGTTCCCTGACTGCCGCGAAGGTACCCTGCACGGTAAAGGCGCCAACATGCAGCTGATAGATGATCGCTTCCTCCCAGGGCCGGCCCCGCCAGTTGCGGTCGGTCCAGACGAACCGACCCGGCTCGATCACCTGGCTGGCGCCATGTACACCCTGGGGATTGTAACGGGAGGCCGGATCGGGGACTTCACCAAGACCATCGATCCGATAGCGGTAGAGGTCATCCACCGTCGCCTCATCGCTCGTCAGTTCGTACCAGCCCGCTTCCCTGGCTTCCATCGGCAGGAGGACGGCGCCAGCCCCCGCTTTCTGCAGTGCAACGTCCACCCGTTCGGCCGCTGGCGCCCAGAGGCGAAAGCGCACCCGCCCACCTTCGAGCACTTGCGCACCGAAGGGCATGAAATAGCGCCGGCGCAGTAGCGGCTCCGCCACTTGGCCGGCCTGGCGCCGCTGTGTCAGCAGCGCCAGCGAACGGCCCTGCAGTCGATAGGAGGGGTCGCTGACCCGCCGCAGCTCGCCGCATTCGACCAGAGCGGTATCGACCACTAACTCGCTGTCGCCCTTCCACGGCAGCGTGAAGCGAATCGGCTCGTGGTGGCCATTCAGCAGCAGCAGGAAATCATCGTCCTTGGCCCACTGCCCGCGTTCATCCTGCTCTTCCAGGGCCTCGCCGATCAGGTACAGGCCGAAGCAACGGGCATGATGATGATCCCAGTCCTGATCGCTGATCTCGGCTGCGTCCGGATGCAGCCAGATGATGTCCCGGACGCCTGCGCCGCGGATACGCTGCCCCTGGAAGAAGTGCCGCCGCCGCAGAGCCGGGTGCTTCCTGCGCAATTCGATCAGGCGGCGGGCAAACTCGAAAAGCTCCCGGTTGTCCGCCATCCCGGCCAGATCCCAATCGACCCAGCTCAGTTCGTTGTCCTGACAGTAGGCGTTGTTGTTGCCGCGCTGGGTGCGTCCCATTTCATCGCCCGCCAACAGCATCGGCACGCCTTGCGAGAGCAGCAGCGTCGCCAGCAGATTGCGTCGCTGCCGCTGCCTCAGCCGCAGCACCTCGGGGTCCGCCGTCTCGCCTTCGGCGCCGCAGTTCCAGCTGCGGTTGTGCGCGTCGCCATCGCGGTTGTCTTCCCCATTCGCCGCGTTGTGCTTTTCGTTGTGGCTGACCAGATCGTAGAGCGTAAAACCATCATGGGCGGTGATGAAGTTGATGCTGGCATAGGGTCGGCGGCCACTGTGCTGGTACAGATCGCTGGAACCGGTGAGACGGTAGGCGAGCTGGCCCATCAGCCCGCCCTGACCGCGCCAGTAATCGCGCACGACGTCCCGGTACTTGCCGTTCCACTCGGTCCAACCAACCGGAAAGTTGCCCACCTGATAGCCGCCATCGCCCAGATCCCAGGGCTCGGCAATCAACTTCACCTGCGACAGTACCGGGTCCTGATGAATGATGTCCATGAAGGCGCCGAGCTGATCCACTTCGTGCAGCTCCCTGGCCAGGGCGGCTGCCAGATCGAAGCGGAAACCATCGACGTGCATCTCGATGACCCAATACCGCAGGCTGTCCATGATCAGCTGCAGCACCCGCGGATGCATCATGTTCAGGGTATTGCCACAGCCGGTGTAGTCCATGTAGTAACGGGGAGCGCCGGCCACCAGACGATAGTAGGCGGCATTGTCAATGCCGCGGAAGCACAGCGTCGGCCCCAGATGGTTGCCTTCGGCGGTGTGGTTGTAGACCACATCCATGATGACTTCGATACCGGCTGCGTGCAGGGTCTTGACCAGATGCTTGAATTCGTCGAGACGACCGCTGGCGGAATAGCGCGGGTCAGGGGCGAAGTAGCCGATTGAATTGTAGCCCCAGTAATTCTTCAGCCCCCGTTCCAGGAGATGGCGGTCGTCGACAAAGGTCTGTATCGGCAGGAACTCCACCGCGGTGATGCCCAGACGCTTGAGATGGTCGATGACCGGCGGGGTGCTCAGCCCGGCATAGGTGCCGCGCAGCTCGGGCGGCACATGCGGGTGCAGGCGGGTGAAGCCCTTGACGTGCAGCTCGTAGATGACGCTTTGGTGCCAGGGAACATTGGGGCGGCGGTCCCCGTCCCAGTCGAAAGCGGGATCGATCACCTGGCACTTGAACATGCGGGGTGCGCTGTCGCGCCGGCTGAAGCTCAAGTCCTCGCGCGGACTGCCGATGCGGTAACCGAACTGGGCATCGCTCCATTCGATGGCGCCGACAATCCCTTTGGCGTAGGGGTCGAGCAGCAGCTTGTGGGGGTTGAAGCGGTGCCCTTCCTCTGGCCGATAGGGCCCATGGACGCGGTAGCCGTACAGTTGCCCCGGGCGCACTGCAGGCAGATACGCATGCCAGATCTGGTCGGTCTTCTCGGCCAGCTCGATGCGCTGCTGTTCCTGTCGCCCGCTGTCGTCGAACAGGCACAACTCGACCTTGTCCGCGTGCTCCGCGAAGATTGCGAAATTGACCCCTTCCCCGTCCCAGGTGGCGCCCAGGGGATACGGTCTGCCAGGCCAGACTGCCGTCAGCGCTTCAGACATGGCCGCAGGCACCATGAGCCGGCGAAGCCGGAAGCAGACGGGCGGTGCCGCTCAGGGGGAGCGGCTGATCCAGGCACATGCAGGCAAGTCCCTGACCAACGTTCTGAGCAACCCCGGCACGGGACCGGCGCACTCTCGACACTCTTTCCATCACCATCCGAACCAGTTTCCGGGGCATCGACGCCAACGCGCGGCGGTTCCAGCGAGCAACCCGGTCGTTTGTCCTGCGCGCCCGCCCGAACGACCGGCTCGCAGCCGACACCAGTCCGCCCGCGAGCAACGCAGCGAAGACGAAATCCCTGATGCCAATGGGTGAGATTGTACCAGCGCCCGACGCCCGTGCCCACAGGAGCTCTTCTTTCGACCTGTTGCATCATCGTCCAGAACGTGATTTTCGACACCTGGCGGACGGCTGAGCCGTGCGAAGATCAAACCCGTAGTCAGTCCATGCACAGACGAGGGAGTTGGCGATGAAGTTGCGGGGTCTCTTCGTGGTATTCCTGGGTTTGCAGATTTGCCAACCAGCACATGCCGATTCGTTGTTCAGATGCGAGGTCAATGGCCGTGTCGAGTTCTCCGATCGACGCTGCCAGCCGGCGAAGCCGAACTGTTCCGAAAGGGACGGCAAGGAACCGCAGCGCGGGCAGTGCGCCACGTCAGCGTCGGCGACGGACAGGCCCCCGGTCCAGTCCCCCGCCGCTCAGGCACGCACCGGCCACGGCGCCGACTTGCCGGCCCGGCTGGCTTTCAATGACACGGCAAACCGCACCGGGAGCATGCCGCGGGCACTCGATGCGCGGTAGTACGGCGCCCGCTTCCAGAAAATGCGGACGACACCCGCGGAGTGAAACAGGGGCATCGGCGAGCGTATTGCCGCTTTGCTCGCGGGGACGCGAACCGCAAGGCTTGAGCCCCACAGCCCAAGGGGCATGACGAGGACCGCGGTCGCCTTCAGGGTAACGCCGCTGTCGTCATGGCGCACCGGTCCGTCGACCGGCTGCTCCGCAGCGCCCGGACCCGTCGCGGCAGAAGCACTTGCTTCCGCCAGCCGGATCACTGGACAATGACGGCGCCACCCTGCCACCCGACCATGAACAGAATCGTCGCCCTCGCACTGCTGCTTGCTCTCGCCACGCCGACCGCCGGCAGCGGCCCCTGGCGGGCAAGCGAAACGAATACCCGCGGCTGGCAACTGATGACGCCGGAAGAGCGCATCGAGCATCAGGCGAGGATTCGCGGCTTCCGCAGCTACGCCGAATGCCGCAACTATCAGCTCGAGCATCACCGGCTGATGGAGGAACGTGCGCGGCAGCGCGGGCTCGAGCTGCCACGCGGCCGGCGCGACATCTGCGAGCACCTGCAGCCCCCAGCCGAGCCCCGCCCGCGTGCCGACTGATCGCTGCCACCCGGGATGGTGAGCGCCACCCGGTTCCGGCTGACGATCCCGCTGCTCCTGCTGGCATCGGCAGCGGGTCCGGTATGCTGGGCGCTGCCCTCGGGACTGTCGCCGCTGCGCAGCCTCGGCATCATCCTCGGCTGGGCAGGCTGCGGCCTGCTCCTCGGCAGCCTGCTGCTGATGCTGCGCGAAACCTGGCTGTCGCGCTGGCTTGGCGGTCTCGAAGACATGTATCGCTGGCATCACCGCGCCGGCATCGTCGCCTACGTCGCGCTGCTCGCGCACCCGTTGGCGCTCGCTGTCGATTCCTGGCCGGAGTTCCCGGCCGTCGCCTGGCAGACGCTGTCGCCCTTCGGCAACGGCTGGGCGGTGCGCCTCGGCTGGCTGTCGCTGCTGCTGCTGATGTTCGGACTGGCCACCACCTTCGCCACCCGGCTTCCGTACCGACGCTGGCGCTGGCTGCACGCCTCGCTCGGCATCGGCGTCCTCCTCGGCCTCGGCCACCTGTTGCAACTGGGAATCGAGGAACCGGTGCTGCCGCTGCTGGCACTGGCGACGCTGCTGCTCGGCTGGCGCTTCATCCGCGACGACGCCGGGCTCGCGGCCCGGCCTTACATCGTCCGCTCGGCGACTCCGGTCGCCGACGGTGTCGTCGAGATCGGCCTGCAGCCGCTCGCCGAAGCGGTCGTTGCCGACCCCGGACAGTTCGTCCTTGTCGCCTTCTTCACCGGCCCGGGATTCCGTGGCTGCGGCCAGTTCCACCCGTTCACCGTCAGCTCGATCGGCACCGGTGGCGAGATCCGGGTCGGCGTCAAGGCCCTGGGCGACTGCACCCGACACCTGCAGTCGATCGCAGTTGGTGTCCCGGCAAGGGTGCATGGCGCCTTCGGCAGCTTTCTCGCCGACCGGCCGGCAACGACACAGCTCTGGCTGGCTGGGGGCATCGGCGTCACGCCCTTCCTTGCCCTGCTGCGCGCCGGCCCGCTGAGCCAGCCGACGACCCTGGTCTACCTCTACCGCGGCGCGGCCGATGCCGCCTATCTGCCCGAGCTGCGCGCGCTCGCTGCTGCCGATCGGCTGTTGTCGCTGCAGGCGCACGCCACCGGCGAACGGCCACCGGACATGGCATCGCTGCTGCCGGCCAGCCCCGACCTCGCCAGCCGCGAGTGCTATCTTTGCGGTCCGCCGGCAATGGTCGCCGCCGTCCGCGAGGTGCTGCGCCGGCGCGGCGTCACCCCCCGCCACATTCACTTCGAGAACTTCGACTTCCGCTGATGCGCCGACTGTACGCCTGCACCACTGCTGTCTTCTGGCTCCTGGTCGCCACCGTGGCGATCGTCGGCCACTGGTCGCCGGCCGCAGACCCGGCCAGTCCCGCCGCCGCCGAGCGGCTGATCCCGGTCGCGGAGCTCGCCCGGCATGCACTGCCCGACGACTGCTGGATGGCCATCCGCGGTGGCGTCCATGATGTCAGCGCCTATCTGCCAGAGCACCCGTCGCGTCCGGATGTTGTCGTGCCGTGGTGCGGCCGGGAGGCGACCGAAGCCTATGAGACCAAGACCCGGGGACGCCCGCATTCGGCGCAGGCGGATGAACTGCTCGCCAGATACCGCATCGGTCGTCTCGCCGCGGAAAAGCCGTAAGCGACATGAAGACGGCCGAACCGCCGGCCGAACCGGCCTGGCGGCGCTCCGGCAGGCAGCACCACGCCTGCGCAGCGTACGAGTGCCGTATGATGGCGTCCGACCGCCGCTGACGGGAGCGGAACACGGAGGGGGAATGTCTCGTGGCAACGGCAATGAATCCGGATGGCGGACAGGAGCAACTCAAGCAGCCGGATCGCTGGCTGCGCTGCCGGCGCAGTGCGCCATCGACTGCGGCCACGTGCCGTGCGAAACGGCGGCCGGCGGCAGCCGGCGCGGGTGTCGGTGCGTGAAGGCAATGCAGGTTTCGGTCCTGATGCCGTCGCTGAATCAAGCCGCTTTCATCGAAGCTGCCGCGCGCAGCGTCCTGCAGCAGGACTACCCCGCGGTCGAACTGCTGGTGGCCGACGGCGGCTCGACCGACGGTACACATGCGATACTGGAGCGTCTGTCGCGCGAGTTCGGCGACCGCCTGCGCTGGCGTGCGGCTCCCGATTCCGGACCGGCGAACGCGGTCAACAAGGCGCTGGCGCTGGCTCGCGGCGACATCGTCGGCTGGCTGAACGCGGATGATCTCTACACGCCCGGAGCGGTTGCGGTGGCCGTTGCGCTGCTGCAGGCCAATCCTTCACTGATGATGGTGTTCGGCGAAGCCGACCACATCGACGAAACGGACCGCATCCTCGATCGCTATCCGACACTGCCGGCGACGACACCGCTGGCGTCCTTCCAGGGCGGCTGTTTCATCTGCCAACCAAGCGCCTTTCTCCGCCGACGCGTCTTTGACGAGATCGGTGCGCTCGACGAGAGGCTGTCGACCGCATTCGATTTCGATCTCTGGCTGCGCGTCTTTCGCGCCTTTCCCGGGCGGATCGCCAACCTGCCCCGCGTGCAGGCGAAATCCCGCCTGCACGCGACGTGCATCACGCGGCGCATGCGACGAACGATCGCAGCCGAGAGCGTGCGCGTCCTCGCCCGCCACCTCGGCGACGCCGATCCGCACTGGCTGCTGACCTATGTCGAGGAACAGTGCGCGTCCTACCCGCATGGGGATTCCCCCGCCGATCTCCGCCAGGATGTCGATCTGCTGGCGGCGGAACTGGCCGGCTGCTTTTCGGCAGACAGTCGCGAGTTCCTGCGCCAACGGCTGGCGATGGATGCGCGCCTGCGGCTCGCCTTGCCCGAAGCCTTTGCCACCGTCACTGCGGATGGTTGGGCGACTGGATCGTTGCGGATCAGACTGCGCCAAGTTGAACCCGTCCCCGGCCGGCAACGCACCCGCAGCTTCCGGCCGGTTGTCGCCGAGACGAGCCTTGCTGGTACTGCGCTGACCCTCCTCGTCCGTCTGCGCAGCCGGCTGCGTCGCTGCCTGCTCGGCAGCGCTCGTTCGTACCTGCACCTGGCCTGCCGCCATGCGGCGCCGCTGCCGTCGCCATTGTCACTCACCGTTCGCACCGGGCAGCAGGCCGAGCGGCACTGCATCGTCGCCAAGCAGGGCCGGTTCTCACTGTTCGTGCCACTGGCCGCTGCCGCCAGGCCGTGCGCGGAGATCGAGATCATCGCGGAGCAGGTGTTCGTCCCGGGGCTCGTCGATGAGCGCTCGTCGGACATGCGCGAGCTGTCGTTTCGCGTCGAAGCCATGACGCTCATCTGAGAGGCTGTGAAGAAATCGTCGCGAGCAGGCCGAGATGCAAGGCGCGAGCGAGCGAACGACGAGACATATCAGATGGATAGGCGAGGAGTGAGCGAGTGAGCAACGCCGCAGATCGGTCGCGCAGTAGATTTGTTCACAACCTCTGAGACAAGCCCGTCAGCGGCGTGCATATGCCGGGGAACTCAAGCGGCGGCAACAGTGGCGTCGCGCCCGGCGCCGCCGAGCCTTCGCGGGCAGCACCAGCATCGCTTCGTGGCGGCGGGAGCAACGGTCACGCCGCCACGTCCGGGCAGCGGGCTGAACTGCTCCTTCTTCCCGGCGGGCAGCCGAAGGCAAGCAAATGCTGATATATTTGCAGGATTTGGCAGCATCGGCGGCCGGCATTTCGTTCCTGTCGCAGCCGCGGCCAGATGGCGATTGGTGAGGAAAAGGTCTTGGCTACAACTACTTGTTGCAGAGCTTCGAGAGTGCTGACGGTGTCTGCGGGCGTTGCCGCGGCACTCCTTGCCGGCTGTTCGACCTTCCCCGACTGGCTCCCGTCGACCGGACCGAGCCGACAGCAGGTGATCGAGGTCCAGGAGAGGCAGCCGGATTCGCTGATCCAGGTCGTCGGCGTCACCGACCGCGTCGCGCGACGGCTCGTCGCGAGCCAGCAGCAGCAACTGTTTTCGCAGGTTCTGGCGAGCAAGGCCCCGTTCAGTTACACGATCGGGCCGGGCGATGTGCTCGAGGTCTCCGTCTGGGAGGCGCCGCCAGCGGTCCTCTTCGGCGCACCTGCCCTCGACCCGCGCGCTGGCGTCGCCGCCGCGCGGCCGACTGCCTTCCCCGAGCAGATGGTCAGCAGCGAGGGGACGCTCAACATCCCCTTTGCCGGATCGCTGCAGGTCGCCGGCAAGACACCGCAGCAGGTGGAGAACGAGGTCGTTCGCCGTCTCGCGGGCAAAGCCAATCAGCCGCAGGTGCTTGTTCGTGTCATCCGCAATGCGACATCGAATGTGACGGTGGTCGGCGAGGTGGCAGCAAGCACACGCATGCCGCTCACCGCGCGCGGCGAGCGACTGCTCGACGCACTGGCCGCGGCCGGCGGCGTCCGGCAGCCGGTGGGAAAGGTGACGCTGCAACTGACACGCGGCGAGCAGGTGCATGCCCTCGCCCTGGACACGATCATTCGCGACCCGAAGCAGAACATCGCCCTGCAGCCGGGAGACGTCGTCACGGCACTCTTCCAGCCGCTGAGCTTCATCGTTCTCGGCGCCACGGCAAAGAATGAGGAACTCAACTTCGAGGCGCAGGGAATCACGCTGGCACAGGCGCTGGCGCGCGTCGGCGGCGTCCAGGACCGGCTGGCGGATGCCCGCGCCGTCTTCATTTTCCGCTTCGAGGACCCCGCGGTGCTTGACTTGCGTGTCCCACCGCGGACGACGCCGGAGGGCAAGGTGCCCGTCGTTTATGAAGTCAATCTCAAGAATCCGGAAACCTTCTTCGTCGCCCAGGGGTTCCCGGTACTCAACAGGGATGTCCTCTACGTGGCCAACTCCCCGGGCGCCGAGTTGCAGAAGTTCCTCGGAATCATCATGCCGGCCGCGTACTCGGTACTCAATACCTACAACGTGACGAAGTGACGGGCAGCAGCGCCAGCGGTAGCCGCTGCCGCCACCCGGCAGCAGGCTGCCAGCACGTGACGGCCGCAGCGAGCGGTGCATGAAGTCGACGCTGCTCGACGTCAGCCGCCTTCTCGACCGGCGGCTGCAGCGGCGCTTGCCGACCGGCATCGATCGCGTCAGCCTGGAGTACGTGCGGCACTTCGGCCCCCACTCCACGGCGCTCGTGCACGCTGCCGGACAATGGATCGAACTGTCCACGGGCGACTCGACGCGCCTGTTCACTGGCCTGCTCGCCGAACCAGCCGACTCGCGACGTTTCAACGCGCTGATCGCGTGGCTGGTGGCCAAGGCACTGCCACGCAGCATCGGCGCACGCTTCACCTCGCGCCGGCTGCTCCTCAATACCGGACACACCGGACTCGACCAGCCCGGGTATGCACACTCGCTGCATCGCTCGGCGTTGCGACCGGTCTTCTTCGTCCACGATCTCATTCCGCTGAGCTACCCGGAGTATTGCCGTCCAGGCGAGTCCACACGCCACCGCATCCGCATGCAGACCGTGCTGTCGACCGGGCAAGGGGTCATCGTCAACTCGCAGGCGACCCTCGATGCGATGCAGCAATACGCGGCAGAGCACCACCAGCCGATGCCGCCCGCTGTCGTCGCACCGCTGGCGCCGCCGCAGTGGCCCGAGGCAGGCAGCCAGCCGCCCTTGCCGCCACCCTACTTCGTCATGCTTGGCACGATCGAACCGCGCAAGAATCACTGGCTGATCCTGCACGTCTGGCGGCAGCTGATCGCGAAGATGGGCGCCAGCACGCCGCGCCTTCTCGTCATCGGTCAGCACGGCTGGGAGAGCGAGAACGTCGTCGATCTGCTCGAGCGCTGCGAAGCCCTGCAGGGCTTCGTCTTCGAGCGATCCGGCTGTTCCGATGCCGAACTCGCAACCTGCATGCAGCATGCGCAGGCGTTGCTGTTCCCGTCGTTCGCCGAAGGCTACGGCATGCCGCTCGTCGAGGCGCTGGCTCTGGGCCTGCCGGTGATCGCGAGTGACCTGCCCGCTTTCCGTGAAGTGGGCGGCCCGGTTCCGGAGTACCTCGATCCCCTCGATGGCCGGCGGTGGACGGACCTGATCGTCGACTACGCGTTGCCCGAGAGCCCGTGCCGCCGGGCTCAGGTGCAGCGGCTCGAGGGTTTCGTCGCGCCGACCTGGCCGGCGCACTTCGCGCGCGTGGAAGCCCTGCTGGACCGCTTGGACCCGGCCAGCGCCTGATCGGCCTGCACCGGCCTGGTTCGCCGCCGTCGATTCGCCCTATGGTCCCTGGTGCTGCCGAACCCAAGGGCGAAGCGGCCGCCAGCGGCCAGGCAGCGGTCGTCACGGCACCCCCGCGGCCCCGGATCAGGACCTGAGACGCGCCGGACCGAGCCGCTCGGCGGTCAGGCCATGTGCTGCGACGTGCGCGGGTAACGGCAGCCCACGAACCAGTGCCGCGCAGCTTGCGCCCATCGCCGGTGCGGTCTGGATGCCGTAACCACCCTGGGCAGCGACCCAGAAGAATCCGGCGCCCCCCGGGTCGAAGCCGCCAACGAGGTCACCGTCGGTGACGAAGGAGCGCAAACCGGCCCAGGTGTGAGTCGGACGGCGGATGCTCAGGGTGGTCATTTCTGCCAGACGGTGGATTCCCAACGCGATGTCCAGCTCCTCGGGCTGCACGTCCTGCGGCTCGACCGGATCGGCATTGGCCGGCGAGCCGAGCAGTACACCCGCGTCAGGCTTGAAGTACCAGTCTTCAGCGATGCCGATCGTCAGCGGCCAGCGCGCCACATCGACGCCTTCGGGTGGCGGAAAGACGAAGACCGATCGACGTCTGGGCTGCAGGCCGATGGGCGCAACCGCTGCCAGTTGCGCGATCCTGTCGGCCCAGGCGCCTGCCGCGTTGAGCACCGTTTGTGCAGCGTAATCGCGCCCCCCGGCGGACACCCGCCAGCCGCGATCGCTTCGGGACAGGGTCGTCACTTCGGCATCGCAGACAAGCCTGCCGCCGTGCTGGCGCAGGCCGCGCAGGTAGCCCTGATGCAGGGCGTTGACATCGACGTCGGCAGCCGCCGGGTCGAAGACCGCGCCGATCACCCTGTCGGCTCGCAGGACGGGCACCATGGCGCAGGCCTGCTGTGGACCGAGGAGCTGCATGCGGCCGTTCACCCTGCACAGGGCCTGCCAGCTCTGCTGCAACAGCGCCTCCTGCCCCTGGGTGGCGACGAGCAGGGCGCCGCGGGCTGCCAGCAGCGGATGCTCGGCAAAACCTGGCGGCGGGCACTCGAGGAAGGCCCGGCTGGCCATCGTCAGCGCGCGGACCTGCGCGCTGCCATAGCTCTCGGCGAAGAGCGCCGCCGAGCGACCGGTCGAGTGATAGCCCGGCTGCGATTCACGTTCGAGGACAATGACGCGGCCCCAGGGTGCGAGGTGCCAGGCGACGGACGCGCCGGCAATGCCACCCCCGATGACGATGAAGTCTGCCTGCTCGGGCGGCTGCAGGTTGGTCATGGCACGCTCCTCTGAGTGGTTCTGCCAGGCGGGTTGCTGTCCACATCATCGGCGGGGAACGCTGGCTGGGCAGCCTTCTCCGGTCGCGGCGACGATACCGGCGCCAGCCGGCAACCTGGAGCCTGGCACGGACCCGCCGTGCCCGCGATTGTCGCACGGCAAGCCCGTTCGACCGTCAGGCAGCAGATCAGGGCGCCGCGTGGTTGCCCCTTACCGTGCCCCGGCAGGACGCGGCGGGCGCAGGGCGAGTTCGGCGATCAGCGGCGCATGGTCGGAGCAGCGGGCCCAGGCAATGCCCTTGGGAACATGCATCTCGAGCACCTGAAAGCCGCGCACGTAGATGCGGTCGAGCGTCAGCCAGGGAGCAAAGCTGGGGAAGGTGCGGGCAACCTCCACCGGCGTCGCGCGGCCGCTCCGCCACGGCAGCAGCCAGTCGAGCAGGCGGCGGTCTGGTGGCTCGGTGGGTGATCCCGCGGTCACCTCGTCGACGCCGAGCCGCTCGCGCAGCACACGGTCGACCCGCTGCTGCCAGTCGTTGAAGTCGCCGGCTATGATCAGCGGCGCCCTGGCCGGTACCTCGCGGTGAACGAAGTCGGCAAGAAAGGTCGCCTGACGCAGGCGGCTCCGCTTGATCAGCCCGAAATGCACGCAGATTAGGTGCACATCCTTGCCGCGTCCGCGCCCGAGGCGGATCACCGCATGCAGCAGGCCGCGCTTCTCGAGCAGGTGGTCCGAAATGTCGTGGTTGGTGTGGGCGACGATGCGGTGGCGCGAGAGGATCGCGTTGCCGTGATGCCCGTGTGGATAGGCCGCATTCATGCCGTAGGCGCGGTGCTCGTAGGCACCGGTGGCAAGGAAATCAAGCTGCGTTCCGGACGACGGGTAGCCCGGCTGGCGGGCGAGACGCTCGTTGCGGTCCTGCACCTCCTGCAGGAAGACGATATCGGCATCGATCGCGTCGAGTGCCAGCCGGACATCGTGAATCCGCGGCCGCCCGCGAATCCCGGTCACACCCTTGTGTATGTTGTAGGTCGCCACCCTCAGCTTCACGGCCGTGTCCGGCATGCTCCCCCCTCATGTGACCTCATGGCAGGCGCTCGAAGTAGCGATCGAGCAGTGCCGGGTCGTCGAAGTGGCGCCGACCGACGAACGCCGTCGCATGCCGACCCCATTGCCGCATCTGACCCGCACTGCGCACGCCCATCGGCCAGAAGAAGAAACGCTCCAGCCGTTCGCTACCGGGGAGCAGTCCGTCGGCGGCAAAGACACTGCGCCGGCCACCACCCGGCAACGGCAGCGAGCGCAGTTCGTCGTCGTCACGCAGCGCCAGCGGTACTCCCGCTGCCGCGGCAGCCGCCTCGACCACGACCTGCTGCAGATAATGCGTGCCGGCTGCCAGCCTGAGGACGACACGCTCGTTCGCCATCGGCGCCGGCAGCACTTGTGGCGCGAACAGGCCCTCGTCGATGCCGGCCGGCCGTGCTCGGGCGCGCAGCCGTTCGCCGGGAAAGAACAGGTGGTAGCAACCGCAGGGGTGAATCGTGTCGTAGACCAGTGGACTGCCATCCTCGGCCAGCGTGACGCGCCAGAGCAGGCCGTCGAAACGCCCTGCCAGCAGATCAACAGCCCGCTCGGGCGGGCGCTCGGAAAACCATGCAGTGTAACTCAGCTGCAACAGCCAACGGCCCGCCATTTGCGCATGCCCGCTGCGAACGTAGAGCACCGGTGCCGCCGTGGCGACCGCCAGCCGCTCGCCGCCGACGCCATCGGCCTGCCAGACGAGCGCTCCGGGTCGGTCCTGGTCGCCGGCAGTCTCGATCTCCAGCCGGGGAGCATGGCGGACGACGAGTTCGGCGAGTGTCGGGCCGGCAACGCCGGGCAGGCCGAGCTGCGGCAGATCCCTGACTGTCGGCAGGCTCTCCGGCAGCGGCTCGGGAACGTAGCGCACGCGCTGCCGGCCGCCGGTCGCCCCCTGTGCCTGCGCGGCGAAGATGGCCAGCGTCTCCTGCTGCCAACGCTCGACGCCGGCAGCGAAGAGGTAACGGGTCAGCGGATAGAGGCCGAGCGCGCGCAGCGTTGTCGAATAGTCGTCCGGCACCTGTGCCACCGCCCGCAGCTTCGCCAGCAGCTCCTGGTCGGCCACGCTGAGCGTCTGCCGACATGCAGCCAGTGCCGCGACGGTGGCGGTCGTCGTGCCGGCGGTGTTGGCGAGTTCGAGCGAGCGGTCGGCGGCATCGAGTTCCGCCAGCGCGCGATACCATGGCGCCGCAGGCTCGTCACCCGACTCCACCGTCGTGGCAGCAGCCAGCCGGGCGAGTACACGGTCTGTGCGCAGGTGGGGAAAGCCGGGCACACGCGGCGATTGCGCATCGCGCGTCCCGTCGGCATCGATGCGGCGGTCGACCGCTGCGAACAGGCGCGCGCAATCGCCGACGGCATCATCGCGCAGGCGGCGTTGCGCCGCTGGATCGTCGGCATGCGGATCGAGTCCGGCACAGCCGAGCAGCACGCAGCAACCGGCGACGAGCAACGACGCACGCTTCATCCGGGTTGCTCGCCGCCGGCAAGCGCCTGCTGCCGGCGCTCGATCTCACGCAGCATGGCCTCGAACTGGGCGCGCATCGTCTGCCGCACGGCGGCGACTCCGAAAAGCGTACCGACCAGCGGTGGGAGCGGGGTCGCCAGTTCGAAACGCGCGTCGTAGTCGAGCCGCACAACGCCTGGCGGGAGCCCCCCGCTCCCCTTGCTGATGCGGTAGCGGCCACTGAAGCTGCGCAGCGTCGACGCGTCGCTGGCGCCCACGTCTGCCGGCGCCAGCGACGCGTCGACGGTCGTGTACGGGACGTGGAGGACATCGAGACGCAGTTGCACCGGCAGCTCGAAGAACACAACCGTAAAGACGCCTGCCTGCTCCAGCAGCAGGCGGTTGCCCTGGCGCTCGAGCACGCGCGCGCGCCGGACGCCGGGGACAAACTCGCGCAGGCGCTCATAGTCGGTCAGGGTGTCCCAGACGATTCGCTGCCCCGCGGCGAGCTGCGCGCTGGCATGCACGCTGTACACCTCGGCGTCACGCCGGACCTCGACCTGCGCCACCGCTCCCCCCGCGGCGACGGCGGCAAGGCTGGAGGCCAGCGAAGCGATGCCGGCGAGGACTGGCACCCGCCACCGTCGCCAGTGTGGCTGCCGCGCCGCCAGCCCGCTCATGCCTCGCCGCTGGGTGCCGGCGAGGTCTTGCGATCCGTTGCCACAGCGCTCCACTCACGACAAATCCTGACCGTCTGTTCGGCCGCCAGAGCTTCGCCAGTGAGGCCGCAGCGGTGGCTGCCGGGCGCACCGAGAAAGTGCGCGCATTCGCGGCACTGACCGAATGCCTGGCGGCCATTGAGTCGCTGCAGACTGCCGAGAACGCCGCGCAGCTGGACGGCGAGGTCTTCGCGGTCGGCGCCGCCGGCAGCCAGAAGCTCGTCGAGACGCTGCGGCCAGCTGCCGGCCAGCACCTCCTCGCCCGCCGCAGTCAGCTGCAGGTGGACGCGGCGACCATGGCGATCGTCGCGGCTCCGACTGATCAACCCCTTGCGCTCGAGCATCGCCAACGTCTGCGAGACCGTGCCGCGGGTGATGCCGAGGTAGCTCGCGACGGCGATCGGGATATCGCTGTAGCGATTCGCCTGCGCGAGATAGCCGAGCACCTGCAGATGCACCGGCAACAGGCCATGGCGCGCGGCATCTTCGCGTACCAGTTGCTGGAGCAGTGCCGCCAGGCGCTCGAAAACGAAAACGGTCGGAGTCATCGACATAATGTATCGCCTCGAATCATTGCTTGACAAGTCGTTCGTGCCGGCGCTAGTGTACTCCATGCATCGAGTCGATGCATTCATCGGTCCAACGTTCCGCCAAAGGAGAAAACCATGAGCAGTGCCATCTTCTACCACGCCGGCTGCCCGGTCTGTGTCGCCGCCGAACAACAGTTCGCCCAAGCCCTGGATCCCGCTCGTTACGCGGTCGAGGTGGTACACCTCGGCGAGGATTCGAGCCGCGTTGCCGAGGCTGAAAGCTTCGGCGTGCAATCGGTGCCGGCCCTGGTGATCGACGGGCAGGCATTTCACATCAACTTCGGCGCACCGCTCTCGGCGCTGAAATAGGCCACTGGCGCCGCGCGCGGCTGGCCGCCCCGGCAGGCGCCTTGCGGCGCCTGCCGGGGCGGCCGGTGGCTCTGCTATACTGCGCCACCGCTGTCACCCATATCCGCCCGCCCGGCGCCTTCGAGCATGAAATACCAGATCATCCCGGTAACTCCCTTCGAGCAGAACTGCAGCCTGCTGTGGTGCGAGCAGACCCACCGCGGCGCGGTCGTCGACCCGGGCGGCGACATCGCGCGCATCCTGCGCGCCGTCGAGGCCAATGGCGTCGAACTGGAAAAAATCCTGGTCACCCACGGCCACATCGATCACGCGGGTGCCGTTGCCGATCTGGCGGAGCGCCGTTCGCTGCCGATCGAAGGACCACAGCGCGAGGATCAGTTCTGGATCGATGGCATGCCGTCACAGAGCCGGATGTTCGGCCTGGCAAACGCGCGCAGCTTCACTCCCGACCGCTGGCTCGAGCAGGGTGATACGGTTTCCGTCGGCAACGTCGAACTCGAGGTCCTGCATTGCCCCGGACACACACCGGGGCACATCGTCTTCTTCGACCGCGCCGGGCGGCTGGCGGTGGTTGGCGACGTCCTCTTCCAAGGCTCGATCGGCCGTACCGATTTCCCCAAGGGCGACTACGACACGCTGATTTCGTCCATACGCAACCGGCTGTGGCCGCTCGGCGACGATGTCGCCTTCATTCCGGGGCACGGTCCGATGTCGACCTTCGGCAGGGAGCGCCGCAGCAACCCCTTCTGCGGGGACTGAGCAGCAACCACCGGGTTCTGCACATTCCACCTGCAATGCAGGAAGGAAGAAGGCGGGGTGCCGGCAGCACCGCGCCCATTCCTTTTTCCTGTCCGGCCTAGAAGTGCAGCGGCCGCTTGTCACAAGCCAGCGCCGCCTCGTGCACCACCTCCGACAGCGTCGGGTGCGCGTGACAGATGCGCGCCAGGTCTTCGGAGGCGGCACCGAATTCCATCGCCACGACGCCTTCCGAGATCAGCTCGGAAGCGTTCGCGCCGATGACGTGCACGCCGAGGATGCGGTCGGTCTCGGCGCAGGCCAGGATCTTGACGAAGCCGGACGGATCACCCATGCCGAGTGCGCGGCCATTGGCGGCAAAGGGAATCTTGCCGGCCTTGTAGGCGACTCCGGCGGCTTTCAGTTGCTGTTCGGTCCTGCCGACCCAGGCGATTTCCGGGCTGGTGTAGATCACCCAGGGAATCGTCTCGAAATTGCAGTGCCCGGCCTGGCCGGCCATCAGCTCGGCGACCATGACGCCCTCTTCCATCGCCTTGTGGGCCAGCATCGGACCAGCGACGACGTCGCCCACGGCCCACACTCCCGGCAGGTTGGTGCGGCAGTGCGAATCGACTTCGACTTGGCCGCGCTCGTTCAGCTTGAGGCCCACCTTGTCGGCAGCCAAGCCATCCGTGTTCGGGATGCGACCGATCGAGACGATCAGGCGGTCGGCGTCGAGCCTGTGCTCGCTCCCATCCTTGTCCGTATAGTCGATCGACACGCCCTTC
Source organism: Candidatus Accumulibacter conexus (assembly GCA_017592775.1). Taxonomy (GTDB): domain Bacteria; phylum Pseudomonadota; class Gammaproteobacteria; order Burkholderiales; family Rhodocyclaceae; genus Accumulibacter; species Accumulibacter conexus. The sequence goes on from JAGFNJ010000018.1 coordinate 50,782, forward strand.
TGTGAGACCTTGACGTCGCCAATCTCGATGCCGAGGATGATCTGCAGTCCCTGCTTGGCGAACAGCTTCGCCGCCTCCCTGGCGACATCGACGTCGGCCAGTGCGAGGAACTCCGGCAGCGCCTCGAGGATCGTCACCTCGGCACCGAGCCGGCGCCAGACGCTGCCCATTTCGAGGCCGATGACGCCGGCGCCGATGACCGCCAGCTTTTTCGGCACGGCGGCGATGTCGAGCGCACCGACGTTGTCGCAGACGATCTCGTTGTCTACCGGCACCCCGGGCAGATGCCGTGCCTTCGAACCGGTGGCAACGATCACCTGCTTCGCCTCGACGAGGTCGTCGCCGACCTGCATCTGCCAGACCTCGCTGCCACCCGCCTGCTTGCGGCCGACGAAGCTGCCATGGCCGTTGAGCAGCGTCACCTTGTTCTTCTTGAACAGACCCTTGATGCCGCTGGTGAGCTGCTTGACGATGCCGTTCTTGCGCGCCAGCATCTTGCCGACCTCGATCACGGGCGTGCCGACGCCGATTCCCTGCTCGGCGAAGCTATGTCCGGCTTCCTCGAAGAGGTGCGAGGTGTGCAGGAGTGCTTTCGACGGAATGCAGCCGACGTTCAGGCAGGTGCCGCCGAGCCGCGGCTCGCCTTTCGGGTCGGCGTAAGCGTTCGATTCGCAGCAGGCGACATTGAAACCGAGCTGAGCGGCGCGGATGGCAGCCACGTAACCACCCGGGCCACCGCCGACGACAAGAAGGTCAAATTGCTTCGACATGATGGATTCCCTTTCCAACCGCAGAGACACGAAGGCACGGAGTGGGCACAGGGAACTGCCCCTGTGCCTCCGTGCCCGGGTGATGAGCGCCTAGACGCCGAGCAGCAGGCGAGCCGGATCTTCCAGCGCTTCCTTCATCGTCACCAGACCGAGGACGGCTTCACGGCCGTCGATGATGCGGTGATCGTAGGACATCGCCAGATAGTTGATCGGCCGCACGACGACCTGACCATTCTCGACCACCGGCCGATCCTTGGTGGCATGAATGCCGAGGATCGCCGACTGCGGCGGGTTGATGATCGGCGTCGACAGCATCGAACCGAAGACGCCGCCGTTGGAGATCGAGAAGGTGCCGCCGGTGAGTTCTTCCATCGACAGCTTGCCGTCCTTGGCCTTGACGCCATACTCGCCGATCTTCTTCTCGATGTCGGCAAACGACATCTGGTCGGCATCGCGCAGGATCGGCACGACCAGGCCGCGCGGACTGCCGACGGCGATGCCGATGTCGATGTAGCCGTGGTAGACGATGTCGTTGCCATCGACCGAAGCATTCAGCACCGGGAATCTCTGCAGCGCAGCGACCGCCGCCTTGACGAAGAAGGCCATGAAACCGAGGCGAACCCCGTGCGTCTTCTCGAAGCGATCGCCGTACTGCTTGCGCAGCGCCATGATCGGTCCCATGTTCACCTCGTTGAAGGTGGTCAGGATGGCGTTGCTCGATTGCGACTGCAGCAGGCGCTCGGCGACGCGCGCCCGCAGGCGTGACATCGGTACCCGCTGCTCCGGCCGTTCGCCGAGCGGCACGCTGACGCTGGGCGCTGGCGGCAGCGCCGGCGCTGCGGTGACGAAGGGACTCGCCGGCTTGGCGGCCGGTGGCTTGGCCGCCGGCTCCGGAGGCGCCGCAGCGGGCGCCGGCGCCGCCAGCGCATCGGCCTTGGTGACGCGGCCACCGCGGCCACTGCCCGCCACGTCGCCGACTGCGACACCCTTCTCTTCGAGGATCTTGCGCGCCGCCGGCAACGCGACGCCGGCGCCAGCCGCCGCCGGTGCAGCACTCGCTTCGGCTCGCACCGGCGCCGCCGCAGCCGCAGCAGCCGCCGCCGGTGCCGCCACGGCAGCCACTGTACCGGCCTGGGCAGCGGTATCGATGCGCGCAATCACCTCGCCGGCGACGACGGTATCACCATCACCCTTGACGATTTCGACCAATACCCCGCTGTCGGGTGCGGGCAACTCGAGAACGACCTTGTCGGTCTCGATGTCGATCAGGTTCTCGTCACGGGCGACCGCCTCGCCGGCCTTCTTGTGCCACGACACCAGCGTCGCTTCGGCGACCGATTCGGAAAGCTGTGGAACTTTGACGTCGATGATCATGTTCTCTCCGTTCTAGGGCAGTTTGTAATACTCGATCTCACCCAGTGCGGAGTCGATCAGAGCCTTCTGTTGGGCGTTGTGCTTGCTCGCGTAACCAACCGCCGGCGAGGCCGACGCCGGGCGCGAGACGAGCAGCAGGTGCTGCCTGTCGCTCAGCGAGCGCGACAGGTGCTGGCGCGAGGCGATCCAGTACCAGGCGCCCTGGTTGCGCGGTTCTTCCTGGCACCAGACGACCTCGGTCGCCTTCGGGTACTTCGCCAGTTCTTCCTGGAATGCCTCCTGCGGGAACGGGTAGAACTGCTCCAGGCGGGCAATCGCGATGTGCGCGATCTTGCGCTCGTGGCGCGCGGCCACCAGCTCATAGTACACCTTGCCGGAGCAGAAGACGACGCGTGTCACCTTCTTCGCATTGATCGGCTCGACCTCGCCGATCACCGGCTGGAACTCCCCTTCGCTCAGGTCCTCGAGCGAGGATGTCGCATCCTTGTGCCGCAGCAGCGACTTCGGCGAAAAGACGACCAACGGCTTGCGCTGGTTGCGCACCGCCTGCCGCCGCAGCATGTGGAACACCTGCGCCGGCGTCGACGGTTGGCAGACCTCCATGTTCATCTCCGCACAGAGCTGCATGTAGCGTTCGATGCGCGCCGACGAGTGTTCCGGCCCCTGACCTTCGTAGCCGTGCGGCAGCAGCAGCACCAAGCCGCTGGCGCGCCCCCACTTCGCTTCGCCGGAAGCGATGAACTGGTCGATCACCACCTGCGCGCCGTTCGCGAAGTCGCCGAACTGCGCTTCCCAGACGACCAGCTCGAAGGGGTTGGCCGTCGAGTAGCCGTACTCGAAGGCGAGCACGGCTTCCTCCGAAAGCACCGAGTCGAAGCACTGGAAACCGCCCTGCCGATCCTGCAGGTTGGCCAGCGGATAGTAGGTGCCGCGATCCCAATGTTCGCGATTCTGGTCGTGCAGGGCGGCGTGGCGGTGGAAGAAGGTGCTGCGGCCGACATCCTCACCCGAAATCCGTACGCCGTAGCCCGAGACGAGCAGCGAAGCGTAGGCCAGATTCTCGGCCATTCCCCAGTCGACCGGCAGCTTGCCCTCGCCCATCAGCCGCCGGTCGTCGATGATCTTGCGGACCCGGCTGTGCAGCGTGAAGTTGGGCGGAATCGTCGTCAACCGCTCGGCCAGACGGCGCAAATCGGCGACCGGCACCTTGGTATCGCAGTTCTCGATGTAGCTCGGCGAGAGGAAAGGCGTCCAGTCGATCGTCAACGGTTGCTTGTAGCCGGCGATCACCGGGTTGTAGAGCAGTTCGCCACGGTCGAGGTGGGCGCGATAGTCGGCAATCATCTCGTCCGGACCCTCCGGACCCAGAACGCCCTCGGCGACGAGCTTGTCGGCGTAGAGCTTGCGCGTTCCTGGATGTTGCTGGATCTTCTTGTACATCAACGGCTGCGTGACCATCGGCTCGTCCTGCTCGTTGTGTCCGAGCTTGCGATAGCAGACGATGTCGATCACGACGTCCTTCTTGAAGGTCTTGCGGTACTGCACGGCGATGCCGGTGACCAGCGCCACGGCCTCGGGGTCGTCGCCATTGACGTGGAAGATCGGCGCCTCGGCCATCTTGAAGATGTCGGTGCAGTACAGCGACGAACGATAGTCGCGTGGATCGGAAGTCGTGAAGCCGATCTGGTTGTTGATGACGACGTGGATGGTGCCGCCGACGCCATAGCCACGCGTCTGCGCAAAGTTGAGCATTTCCTGGTTGACGCCCTGCCCGGCGACCGCCGCATCACCGTGCAGCAGCACCGCCAGCACCTTGTCCTGGCCATCGGCGCCGCGCCGACGCTGGCGCGAATAGACCGAGCCGACGACCACCGGGTTGACGATCTCGAGGTGCGAGGGATTGAAGGCCAGCGTCAGATGACACGGGCCACCCGGTGTCGACACGTCCGACGAGTAGCCCATGTGGTACTTCACGTCGCCGGCGGTCAGTACCTGCGCCTTCTTGCCCTCGAACTCCTCGAAGAGCATCGCCGGCGCCTTGCCGAGGGTGTTCACCAGGACGTTCAGCCGCCCGCGGTGCGCCATGCCGACGACAATCTCGTCGACCCCACCGGCACCGGCAACCCGGATCAGTTCGTCCATCGCGACAATCGCCGACTCGCCACCCTCGAGCGAGAATCGCTTCTGGCCGACGTAGCGGGTATGCAGGTAGCGCTCGAGGGTCTCGGCCGCGGTCAGCCGCTCGAGCATCCGCCTGCGCTCGTCGGCAGTGTAGTTCGGCTTGGAGTGGATGCGCTCGAGGCGATCCTGAATCCAGCGCTTTTCCGCCACTGTGCTGATGTACATGTACTCGACGCCGATCGAGCCGCAGTAGGTGGCTTTCAGCGCATCGTAGATCTGGCCGAAGGTGGCGTGATCGGGAGTGCCCTTGAACGAGCCGGCGTTGAAGACGGTGTGCAGATCGGCGTCGGAGAAGCCGTAATAGGCCGGATCGAGTTGCGGCACCTCGGGACGCACGATGCGCTTGAGTGGATCGAGGTTCGCCCAGCGATCGCCAATGAAGCGGTACGAGGTGATCATCTGCAGCACACCGACCTGCTTCCTGTCGTCGACCGGCGCCGCCGCCGCCGCCCGGTAGCCTCCCTTCCGCGCCTGCTCGGCAAAAGCATTGATGACCGGCAGATGCGGAACATCGCGCGCGACGTAGCCCGGCAGTTGCGCCAGCTTGTCGAAATAGTCGCGCCATTGCTCGGAGACGGAGCCCGGGTTGTCGAGGTAGTTCTCGTACAACTCCTCGACAAAGGGTGCGTTACCGCCAAAGAGGAGAGAGTTACCAAAAAGCTGATTCATCATGGCAGTTACCTGTCTTCACCGTTCTGGTTCGGATTGAGAAAAGCTGTGACGGAAAGACCACAGCATGAAAAAAGGGCGGCTACTGCCTGCCGCCCTTTCTACCCTGTCGTTCTAGCGCTGAGCGACGGGCACGACATCGCGCCTGGCGGCGCCGATGTAAAGCTGACGCGGGCGACCGATCTTGTACTCCGGATCGTTGATCATTTCCTCCCACTGCGTCATCCAGCCCACGGTACGCGCCAGCGCGAAGATGCAGGTGAACATCGAGGTCGGGATACCAAGCGCCTTCTGGACGATGCCCGAATAGAAATCGACGTTCGGGTACAGCTTCTTGTCGATGAAGTATTCGTCTTCCAGGGCGATCTTCTCGAGTTCCATCGCCAACTTGAACAGGCGGTCGTTCTGCAGCCCGAGTTCGCTGAGGACGTCGCTGCACACGGTGCGCATCAGCTTGGCGCGCGGATCGAAGTTCTTGTAAACGCGGTGGCCGAAGCCCATCAGCTTGAAGTCGTCGTTCTTGTCCTTCGCCCGGGCAATGTACTTGCCGACGCGCGAGACGTCGTGGATTTCCTCGAGCATCTGCAGGCACGCCTCGTTGGCACCACCATGCGCCGGCCCCCAGAGACAGGCGATGCCCGCCGAGATGCAGGCGTAGGGGTTGGCGCCCGACGATCCGGAGAGGCGAACCGTCGAGGTCGATGCATTCTGCTCGTGGTCGGCGTGCAGCGTGAAGATCGTGTCAAGCGCATGCACCAGAACCGGATTCGGAACGTACTTCTCGCACGGCGTCGCGAACATCATGTGCATGAAGTTCGCCGTGTAGTCGAGATCGTTGCGCGGATACATGAACGGTTCGCCGCGGTGATACTTGTAAGCCATGGCGACGATCGTCGGCAGCTTGGCGATGATGCGGTTGAAGCTGATGTTCTGGTGCTCGAGATCCGAGAAATCCTCGGCTTCATGGTAGAACGCGGACAACGCGCCGACGACGCCGACCAGGACGGCCATCGGGTGGGCATCACGGCGGAAACCCTGGTAGAACTTCACCAGTTGCTCGTGCACCATGGTGTGTTCCTTGATGTTCAGTTCGAACTTCGCCTTCTGCGTCGCATCCGGCAGTTCGCCGTGCCAGAGCAGGTAGGCGACCTCAAGGAAGTTGCACTGTTCGGCAAGTTGCTCGATCGGATAGCCGCGGTACAGCAACTCTCCCTTGTCGCCGTCGATGAAGGTGACTGTCGACCGGCAGCTCGCCGTCGACAGGTAGCCGGAATCGTAGGTAAACAGGCCGGTCTTGGCACCCAGGGTGCGAATGTCGATGCAATCATTGCCGTGTGTCGGCGTCATGATTGGAAACTCGACGGGCGGCCGTCCTTCGATGATCAGAGTTGCTTTACGCTCGGTCGTCATTATCTTAATCCCCGTTCAGGTGTTGAGGTCACAGCTACGAACAGGAAGCTCTGAGACTAGGGCAGCTTCCTTACTTAACTCTTACGTTGCGCAACAAGGCGAGCACTTCGGCCTGTACCGGATCGTCGGGCTCGCGGTTGCCATTGACCAGCGGCCACAGCTCCAGATCCTCCATGTCGGCCATGGTGACGAAGGCATCCGCCTGCGCTGGACTCAGGGTCGGGTAGACCCGCTCGAGGAACTCGCCGAGCAGCAGATCCATCTCCAGCATCGCGCGCCGGGTGCAGCGCCAGCGCAGGCGGTTGAGCTTCTCCCGGTCGTCCATCAGATGGCGCGACGAACCATCATTTCCTTGATCTTGCCGATCGCCCGCGTCGGGTTCAGCCCCTTCGGGCAGACGTCGACACAGTTCATGATCGTATGGCAACGGAACAGGCGGTAGGGATCCTCGAGATCATCGAGACGCTCGTTGGTCGCCTGATCGCGGGTATCGGCGATGAAGCGGTACGCGTTGAGCAGCCCTGCCGGGCCAACGAACTTGTCGGGGTTCCACCAGAACGAGGGGCAAGAGGTGGAACAGCAGGCGCAGAGAATGCACTCGTAGAGACCGTTGAGTTCCTCGCGCTCCTCCGGCGACTGCAGCCGCTCGCGCTCGGGACGTGGTCCCTCGTTGATCAGGTACGGCTTGATCGAGTGGTACTGCTTGAAGAATTGCGTCATGTCGACGATCAGGTCGCGAATCACCGGCAGCCCCGGCAGCGGCCGCAGGACGACCGGCTGCTTGAGATCCTTGATCTCGGTCAGGCAGGCAAGGCCATTCTTGCCGTTGATGTTCATCGCGTCGGAACCGCAGATGCCTTCGCGGCACGAGCGGCGATACGACAGGCTGTCATCCTTCGCCTTCAGTCGCGTCAGGACGTCGAGCAACTTGCGGTCGAGCGAGAAATCGACCTCGACCGACGCATCCTGCATGTACGGCGCGTTGTCCTTGTCAGGATCGTAGCGGTAGATCTTGAACTGCATGGTACTGGTAGCCATTATCTTGCACTCCTTGGCGCACGATCAGTAGGAACGCGTCTTCAGCGCGATGGTTTCGACGGACAGCGGCTTCATGATCACCGGCTTGTAGCTCAGGCGATTGCCCTCGCGGTGCCAGAGAGTGTGCTTGTGCCAGTTGACGTCGTCGCGCCCGTTCGGATTGGCCGGCGTGTCCGGCGCGTCGTCGCGCACATGTGCGCCCCGTGATTCCTTGCGGGCTTCGGCGGAAACCATGGTCGCCTTCGCCACCTCGACCAGGTTGTCGAGTTCCAAGGCCTCGACGCGGGCAGTATTCCAGACCTGCGACTTGTCCTTGATTTCCGTGTGCGCCGCGGCCTTCTCGACCTCGACGATCTTCGCCACGCCCTCGACGAGCATGTCCTTGAAGCGGAAGACGCCGCAGTGCTTCTGCATCGTCCGCTGCAGTTCGAGGCGGCATTCATTGACGCTGGCACCACCGGTCTGCGTGTTGAGGCGGTTCAACCGCGCCAGCGTGCGATCGGCAAAATCGGCTGGCAGGTCCCGCAGGCCGATCTCGCCCGACCGCAGGTCGTCGATCACCGTGTCGCCGGAAGCCTTGCCGAACACCAGCAGGTCGAGCAGCGAATTCGTCCCCAGGCGATTGGCGCCATGCACCGAAGCACAGGCTACTTCGCCGGCGGCATAGAAACCGCGCACCGGTGCGCCGTCGTCGCCGACGACCTGTCCCTTGTAGTTGGTCGGCACCCCGCCCATCTGGTAGTGGCAGGTCGGCACGACCGGGATCGGCGCCTTGATCGGGTCGATGCCGGCGAACTGGATCGAGATCTCGCGAATCCCCGGTAGCCGCTTCATGATCGTTGCCGGGTCGAGGTGGGTGATGTCGAGCAGCACGAAATCCTTGTTCGGACCGCAGCCGCGGCCCTCGTTGATCTCGGTGACCATCGCCCGCGAGACCACGTCACGCGACGCGAGATCCTTGGCGTTGGGTGCGTAACGTTCCATGAAGCGTTCGTTGGTCGAATTGCGCAGGATGCCGCCTTCGCCGCGAACCCCTTCGGTGATCAGCACCCCGGCACCGGCAACGCCGGTCGGGTGGAACTGCCAGAACTCCATGTCCTCCAGCGCGATGCCGGCGCGCGCCGCCATCCCGAGACCGTCACCCGTGTTGATGAAGGCGTTGGTCGAAGAGTAGTAGATTCGGCCGGCGCCGCCGGTGGCAAAGACGGTCGCCTTGCTGTGGAAGGCGACGACCTCGCCGGTCTCCATCTCGAGCGCGATGACACCGAGCACCTGCCCCGACTGGTCGCGGATCAGATCGAGCGCCATCCACTCGACGAAGAACTGCGTATTGGCACGCACGTTGCGCTGGTACAGCGCATGCAGCATCGCGTGGCCAGTGCGGTCGGCCGCTGCACAGGCGCGGCGAACCGGCTTCTCGCCGAAGTTCGACATGTGGCCGCCGAACGGACGCTGGTAGATCTTGCCTTCATCGGTACGGTCGAACGGCATGCCGAAATGCTCGAGTTCGACGACGACTTCGGGCGCCTTGCGACACATGTACTCAATTGCGTCCTGGTCGCCGAGCCAGTCGGAACCCTTGACGGTGTCGTACATGTGCCAGTGCCAGTGGTCTTCCTCGGAGTTTCCGAGCGAGGCGGAGACGCCGCCCTGAGCGGCGACGGTGTGCGAACGGGTCGGAAAGACCTTCGACAGCACGGCCGTCTTGAGACCAGCTTCGGAAAGCTGGATCGCCGCCCGCAGGCCCGAACCACCAGCACCAACGATCACGGCATCGAATTTGCGTACCGGTACGGATAGCTTGCTCACTTAAATTCTCCACAGAATCTGAAACGCCCAGCCGGCGTAGCCGACGAGCACCGTCGCCGTCGCGATCATCAGCAGCAGGCGCAAGCCATCCGGCTTGACGTAGTCCATCCAGATGTCGCGGATACCGATCCAAGCGTGGTAGAACACGCTGACCAGAAAGAGGAAAGTAGCAAACTTCATGAAGCCGTTGGCAAACACCGCCCGCCAGGCTTCGAAGGAATCCGGCCCGACAGCGCCGACGACGACCAGGAAGAGCAGCGTGTACACCGCCATGACGATGGCGGTCGCGCGCTGGATGATCCAGTCCTTGAGGCCGTAATGGGCCCCGACGAGAATGCGATTTACCATAGCACCTTTGCTCCGATGATCAGCGTCAGGGCGATGCTGACGGCGAAAACGATCTTGCTCGAGAGGCGCGCCGCCTCGAGTTCAATCCCCTTGTGCAGGTCGAGCAGCAGGTAGCGGATGCCGGCGCAGAAGTGGTGCATGTAGAACCAGATCAGGCCGAGGAGAACGATCTTCGCCAGCGGATGACTCACCACCGCGCGCGCACCGGCGTAGCTTTCCGGTGACGCGAGGCTGCTCTGCAGCAGCCATAGGAGGAAGGGCAAGAGGAGAAACAGGGCTGCCCCGCTGATCCGGTGAATGATTGACAGGATACCCGGAAGCGGTAGCCTGATGGTCGGCAGGTCCAAGTTCTTTGGACGCCTTTTCTTCACTGCCATCTCTGCCATGAACGTCACCCCTCATGTGTAATGGGCCGGATGCACCACCCGCCCCCTCGATACCACGCGCGATTATAGACCATCGGCACGTGCCTGACTCTCCCCGAATGCCGGCTGCAAGCCGTCAGCCGAGTTCGTTGTGATAGTGATAATTGCGTGTCGAATAGAAACCCCGCCGCCACTCGACCGGCCGCGAACCATAGGTGAACGTCACTCGTTCGACGAGCAGCAGTGGGCTCCCCTCACTCACCTGCAGCAGCTCGGCGCTGACCCGGTCGGCGGCGATCGCGCGCAGGCGCTCGTCGGCGCGGATCATGCGCACGCCATAACGCGTCTCGAACAGGCTGTACAGTGACTCGCCGGAGCGCAGTGCCTCGAGCGACAGGTCGGGAAAGAGCTCGCTCGACAGATAGATCTCGTCGAAAACCACCGGCTCCTCGCCGAGCCTCAACAGGCGGCGAACGATGGTGATCGGCGCACCCGCCTCGAGCGCCAGCGTGCGCGCCACATCAGGACCAGCCTTGGCGCGCCAGCACTCGAGCGGCAAGCTCTGCGCCACCGGCCGCTCCCCCTGATTGGGGACAAGGCGCAGGAAGCGGAAGGAAGACCCCGGATCACGGTGCGTGGCGACGAAGGTGCCCTTGCCCTGCTGGCGAACGAGCAGATGCTCGGCCGCCATCTCGTCGATGGCCTTGCGCACGGTGCCCTGGCTGACGCCGAAGCGCGCAGCGAGTTCCGACTCGCTCGGGATCGGGCTGCCGGGGCCCCACTCGCCGGACTCCAGCTGACGCAGGATCAATTCCTTGATCTGCCGATACAGCGGACTGAAGGTGGGTGAATGCAGTGACGACGACCGGCTCATGGCTTGCCATTTCAGCACAAATCGCGGGCTGCGTCCATCCTCTTTGAATCAAAACATATCATATATAAGACATAAGATATATTTGACACTGGCGAGCCAGGGATCTTATGATTCACGCGATTTGCTGCCCCACCCGGCCAGAAGCCACTTGCGGGGCAAGGCCGATCGCCTTTTCGTCCACCCACTGCAAATTTCTCTCGACAGGAGCCGCATCATGTCCAAAGCCCCCATGCGCGTCGCGGTCACCGGCGCCGCCGGCCAGATTGGTTACAGCCTGCTTTTCCGCATCGCCTCCGGCGAAATGCTCGGCCAGGATCAACCGGTCATCCTTCAGCTGCTCGACCTGCCGCAAGCCCAGAAGGCCTGCCAGGGCGTGATGATGGAGCTGGAGGACTGCGCCTTCCCGCTGCTCGCCGGCATGCTTGCCACCGATGATCCGAACGTCGCCTTCAAGGACGCCGACGTCTGCCTGCTGGTCGGCGCACGGCCACGCGGCCCGGGAATGGAGCGCGCCGACCTGCTGACCGCCAACGGCGCCATCTTCACCGTCCAGGGCAAGGCGATCGCCGAGAACGCCAACGAGAACGTGCGCGTCCTCGTCGTCGGCAACCCCTGCAACACCAATGCACTGATCGCCGGCAGCGCCGCGCGCAAGGTCGGCCGCACCAACCCGGCCAACTATCACGGCATGCTGCGTCTCGACCACAATCGCGCGCTGTCGCAACTCGCCAACAAGACCGGTCGCCCGGTTGCCAGCTTCAAGCAGCTCGTCGTCTGGGGCAATCACTCGCCGACGATGTATGCCGACTATCGCAACTGCACCAGCAACGGCGACAACGTCAAGGCACTGATCAACGATCCGGTGTGGAACAACGACACCTTCCTGCCGACGGTCGGCAAGCGTGGCGCGGCGATCATCGACGCCCGCGGCCTCTCGTCCGCCGCTTCGGCCGCCAATGCGGCGATCGATCACATGCGTGACTGGGTTCTCGGCTCCGACGAATGGGTGACCATGGGTGTCCCCTCCGACGGTTCGTACGACATCCCGGCCGGCATCGTCTTCGGCTTCCCCTGCGAATGCAAGGGCGGCGCGTTCAAGATCATCCAGGGACTCGCCATCGACGACTACTCGCGCGACAAGCTGAACAAGACGCTCAAGGAACTGACCGAAGAGCGTGACGCGGTCCAGCACATGCTGTAAGCAACAGCCTGCCGACTGTCAGCCGCGGCTTCGGCCGCGGTTTTTTTTTGCGCCTGCGCAGCGCCGCCGCGCGCTAGAATGGCGACTCGCCAACACTGCCCTGCCGACCATCGATGCGCCACCCGAGCCAGGTTCTCTTCGCGGGCGAGAAGCCCTTCCCGATGCTGCCCGCCGTCGACCACTACGCCGGCTCCGAAAAGCTGATCGCCAAGGCGCTGCAACTGCAGCGCCAGATCGGCCCGATCTTCGACCTCACCTGCGACTGCGAGGACGGTGCCGTCGCCGGTGCCGACCGCGAGCACGCCGAGATGGTGGCGCGCGTCATCATGAGCGAGGACAACCGGCACGGCCGCGTCGGCGCCCGCATCCACGACATCCGTCACCCCGCGTGGCAGCAGGACATCGAGATCATCGTCGGTACGGCCGGCCAGCGGCTGGCCTTCCTGACGCTGCCCAAGGTCGGTGGTCTGGCAGACGTCCGCGAGCAGTTGCGCGTCGTGCAGCGCGTCGCCGCAGCCGCCGGCCTCGAACGGACGATCCCGCTGCATGTCCTGATCGAGACCCATACGGCGCTGCGTGAGGCATGGCAGATCGCCGCCCTGCCCGCGGTCGAATCGCTGGACTTCGGCCTGATGGATTTCGTCAGCGCGCACCATGGCGCGATCCCCGGGTCGGCGATGAAGAGCCCCGGCCAGTTCGACCACCCATTGGTCGCGCGCGCCAAGTGCGAGATCGCCACCGCCGCGCTGGCCAACGGCGTCGTCCCGTCGCACAACGTCACCACCGAGCTGCGCGACCTCGATCTCATCCACCAGGACGCACTGCGTGCGCGCACCGAGTTCGGCTACCTGCGGATGTGGAGCATCCACCCGAACCAGATCGTGCCGATCTTCGAGGCGATGTGCCCCGACTTCTCCGAAGTCGAGGAGGCCACCGCCATCCTCGCTGCCGCGCAGGACGGCGACTGGGGGCCGATCCAGCACCACGGCCGCTTGCACGACCGCGCCTCGTACCGCTATTACTGGGAGCTTCTCGCACGCGCCCGCGCCACCGGCATGCAGTTGCCGGAAGCCGCCCGACAGCGCTTCTTCGCCTGAAGCGATGGGTCTGTCGGCGCTGACGGCGCAACTGATCGACTTTCGCGAACAGCGAAACTGGGCCCAGTTCCACAGCCTGCGCAACCTCATCGTCTCGCTCAACCTCGAGGCAGCCGAACTCCTCGAACTGACCCAGTGGAAGAGCGACGCCGAGGTCGCCGCGCTGTCCGCGAGCGCCGCCACCCGCGAGGCGTTGCGCGACGAATGCGCCGACGTGCTGCTCTACCTGCTGCTGATCGCCGAGCGCGCCGGCATCGACCTCGAGGAAGCGGCACGCGCCAAGCTGCTGAAGAACGCTGCGCGCTACCCGGTCGGGACCAGCTACGGCAGCAGCCGCAAGTACGACCAGTTGCCGCCCGACGACGGCGGCGACCGGCCCACAGCCGACTTCACGGAGCCTCACCCTCGAGCGTGAAGGCGGCGCCGGCGTCCACCGCCAGCACCTGCCGCAGCCACGGCAGCGACTCCTGCAGCGTCGCCTGCAGCGTCCACGGCGGATTGATCACGAAGAGGCCGCTGCCGTGCATGCCAAAACCATCGGCAGCCGGCGTCCGCACGCGCAGGCTGACGTGCAGCCACCTCGCGGCCGACAGGCGTTTCAGCCGTGACGGCAGTTCGTGCGCTTCCAGCTTGCTCAGCAGCGGGTACCAGAGCAGGTAGCTGCCGCCGGGAAAACGCTGCAGGCTGTCCTTGAGCGCCAGCACGACACGCTCGTAATCGCGCCGTTCCTCGTACGGCGGGTCGATCAGCACCAGCCCCCGCCGCGGCGGGGGCGGCAGCAGCCCCTTCAGGGCGGCGAAGCCGTCCACCTCATCGACCAGCACCTGCCGGTCGCAATCGCGGAAGTTCTCGCGCAGCCGCAGCACCTCGCGGCTGTGCAGCTCGCACAGCCGCAGCCGGTCGTGCGCGCGCAGCGTCCACAGCGCGAAAGTCGGCGACCCCGGGTAAATCTTCAGGCGGCCGTCCGGGTTCGCCCGGCGGACGAGATCGACGTAGTCAGCGACCGCCGGCGGCAGATCCTTGCGCAGCCAGAGGCGGCCGATGCCGTCACGATGTTCGCCGAGCTTCGTCGCCGCCGGCGAGTCGAGCGCGTAACTGCCGGCGCCGGCGTGCGTATCGATGTACCAGAACGCCTTGTCCTTCTGCGCCAGATGGCGAGCCATCTGCACCAGAATCAGGTGTTTGAGGACATCGGCGTGGTTGCCGGCATGAAAGGCGTGACGGTAACTCAGCACCGCCTATCGCCCTGATCTGCTGTGAACGACGCCGCCGTGCGCCGGCAACGCGCTCACTGGTCAGGAACCCGGACCTGACCGTCGGTACTGAACTGGTAGTCGCGAAAGATGTGCTCGGCGTCGAGCAACTGGTAGCTGCCGTCCGGCAGACGGCGCGACGTGTCCTTCAGCCGGTAGGCGTAGTGACCGCAGGTCCAGCAGTCGAAGTTGCGCATCTGCGTACACAGGCAGGTCTTGTCCTGCACCGAGATGCGCTTGACACCGGGGTTGGCCGCCACCTCGCGGTTGTAGGCGCTGATGTACGAGCAGTTGCCGGTACTGTCGAGCAGGTAGCCGTAGGCCTCACAGTTCGGCCGGATGCCGTCACCGATCGCCGGGCTGTTGCTCAGCATGCGCATCGGGTAGCCGGTGGGCGAGATCTGGTTGACCTCGATCTGGTCCTCGCTGGCGGCAAAATAGCGCTGCTTGACATCCTCCGGCAGGCCGCACTCGCGGGAGACGGTGAAGCGCGTCGCCACCTGCACCGCGGCGGCACCCTGGTCGAGGAACGAGACGGCGTCGCTGCCGGTGAAGATGCCGCCCGCCGGGATCAGCGGAATGTCCAGTTGCTCCGCCTGCAGGTAGCGATGGATCTCGCTGAAGATCGTCGCCAGGTCGTACTGCGCCCAGTCCATGCCGAAACCGAGGTGGCCACCGGCCAGCGGTCCCTCGACGATGACGTAGTCGGGCAGGCGGTTGCTGCGCGCCGTCTTGCGCAGGAAGAGCTGCAGCGCGCGCAGCGAGGAAACGATGATCCCCAGCTTGGCATCACGAAAGCGCGGATGGTCCTCGATCAGCGCGAACGATCCGAGATGCAGGCCGGCGGCCAGGGTGATGCCGTCGATGCCGGCGTCGAGCGCCGCCGCCATGCGCACGCGCAGCGTTTCGCGCGGCGAGTTCATCGTCAGTTTTTCCATGCAGTTGACGAAGATCAGGCCGTCACCGCGCTTCGCCTCCATCGTTCGCCCGATGTGCATGTGCGTCGCTTCGGCAAGCTGATCGAGATCGAAGCGGACCACCGACTTGTCGGAATTGGCGACGTTGAATTTGTACTGCTGCAGCTTGTCCTTGACGAACTTGGCGTTGAACCGGCGATCGGCGACGGTGTTGACCATCGCATCGGAGATGTGGCCGATGCCGCCCAGCCGGGCTGCCTCGAGCGCCAGTTCGGCGGTCGAGATGTCGACCCCCATGCCGCCGATCACGATCGGCACCAGTTCCCTCTTGCCGAACCGCAAGCGAAAATCATCAACGCGCTTCATCCACTTCCTTCCCAAGCCGGGCCTGCGCCCCACAGCTCGGACTGCAGGTGATCATCGAAAAGGCTCAAGGCCAGAATTATCGCTCATCGCGCGCACGTGTGGCGCCCTGCGGCGCGTGAAATCACCGTCTTCACTCCGCCCGTCGCGAATTCGCCACGCACCGGCCGTCGCCATCCGGAGCGGCAGCCGGCGGCGTGTATCATGATGCCCTCAGCCATGCCGGATGAAAGGCGACGATGACCGACTGCAGCCACCCCGATCCCGCCGGCGCCAGCACCGGCACGATCGGCATTCCGCGCCAGCAGCCATTCGATGCAGCGGCCTTCGAAAGAGCGGTCCTCGACCTGCTGCGCGCCTGCGGCATCGCCGCCGCTGCCGAACACATGGGACGCACGCCGCAGCGCGTGCGCGAACTCTGGCAGCGTCGCCTGCTCGGCGGCTACGATCTCGATCCGGCGACCGCCCTCGGCGACGGCTTCGCCGACCAGCGCAGCGACCTCGTCATCGTCCGCGGCATCGCCGTGCATGGCGTCTGCCCGCACCACCTGCTGCCGTTTCGCGGCGTCGCCCATGTCGCCTACCTGCCGGGCGGACGCCTGCACGGCTTCGGTCGCATCGCGCGCATGGTCGACGCCATCGGCCACCGCTTCACCTACCAGGAATGGATGACGCGCGACATCGCCGAGGCGCTGATGCGGCACGGCAGGGCGCGCGGCGCCGCCTGCGTCATCGAGGCCGAGCAGTTGTGCCTGCTGCTCGGCGAGGACCGCCGCGGCGACGAGCGTGTGATCACGCAGTCCTTCTGCGGCGACTTCGAACACTCGCCGCAGTTGCGCAGCGAGTTCCAGCGCGCCATCGCCGGCAGCCGCCGCCACGACTGAAGGCCGCGCCGACGCCGCTCAGTCGCGGAAGCGCGGCGGCCGCCGTTCGCGCATCGCCGTCATCGCCTCGTCGAGGTCGGCCGACATCAGCATCGCCGCGTTCCAGGTCGCGACATGGTTCAGGCCGTCGGCGACCGAATGGTCACGGCCATAGTTCAGCATCTCCTTGGTGCCGCGAATCGCCAGCGGCGACTTGCCGGCGATGCTGCGGGCAATCTCGCGCACGCCGGCGAGCAACTCGTCGCGGCCAACGAAAACGCGATTGACGAGACCGATGCGCGCCGCCTCGGCGGCATCGACGCTGCGGCCGGTGTAGGCCAGCTCGCGCGCGACGCCGTCGGCGATCAGTTTCGGCAGCCGCTGCAGCGTGCCGACGTCCGCGGTCATCCCGACATCGATCTCGCGCACCGAGAACTGCGCGTCAGCGGCCGCGTAACGCATGTCGCAGCAGGTCACGAGATCGATCGCGCCACCGATGCAGGCACCATGGATCGCCGCCAGCACCGGCTTGCGACAGCGCTCGACGCTCGTCAGGCAATCCTGCAGGTCGAGGATCAGCCGCCGCAGCGCCTCGCGGCTGCGCGCCGGGTCGGCGTCGGCAACCACCGCCGCGACACTGGCCAGCATCGCCAAGTCGATGCCGGCGCAGAAATTGCGGCCGGCGCCGGCGAGCACGACGACGCGCACCGCCGGCGTCGCATCCGCCCAATTGCTGGCGATGCGCAACTCCTGCCACATCGCCTCGTTCAGCGCGTTCGAACGTTCGGGACGGTTGAGACGAAGCTCGGCAACGCCCGCGTCCAGTTCGATCGCCAACGTCGTCAATTGTGGAATGGTCGTACTCATCGCTTCTCCTGAAGATCACGCTGGTGGCTGGCCGGGACGCTGCGCGCGCCGGCGCCGGACGGCGCGCAACGCCGACGCAGTGTACCCGATCGGCTCGCCGGACTGGCGGCAGCCGCCGCCTGGGGTCGCGGAAAATGCGCGACAATCGCGGCAACTCCCGCCCTCCCTGCCGCACGATGCCGCAGCACCTGCCCTCGACACTCGCCGCCCTGCCCTACGCGCCGCCAGCCGACGACGGCCTCGACATCGTGTACCGCGACGCGTCGCTGCTGCTGGTCAACAAGCCGGCTGGCCTGCTCGCCGTACCCGGCCGCGGCGACGGCAAGGACGACTGCCTGCTGCGGCGCGTGCAGGCAGTCGTCGCCGACGCGCTGATCGTCCATCGCCTCGACCTGCACACCTCCGGCCTGCTGCTCCTGGCGCGCGGCCGCGAGATGCAGCGGCGGCTCGCCGGCGACTTCGCCGCACGCCGGGTGCACAAGCGCTACCTGGCGGTGGTCAGCGGGCGCCTGCCGGCGGCGCGCGGCGAGATCGACCTGCCGCTCGCCGCCGACTGGCCGCGACGGCCACGGCAGCGGGTCGACCGGCTGGCCGGCAAACCCGCGCTGACCCGCTACCAGGTGCTCGGCCACGACCCCGCGAGCAACCGCTCGCGGCTGGCCCTCTTTCCCGAAACCGGCCGCACCCACCAGTTGCGCGTCCACCTGCAGGCTCTCGGCCATGCCATCGTCGGCGACCTGCTCTATGGCGACGCCAGCGGCGCGGGCGATGCCGGCCGGCTGCTGCTGCACGCCGACCAGTTGCGCTTCATCCATCCCGCCAGCGGCAGGCTGCTCTGCGTGGACTCGCCGGCGCCGTTCTGACGGCCGGCGCGGCGAACGCGATGGCAGCGGCCCGCAACGGCTTGCGTGCATCGAACTGGTTCTCGAACTCTGCCTCGAACCAGGCGCCGGCCGGGACATCCGGGTGCACCCACAACTGCAGGACAAACGTGTGCGACAGCCGCGACGGTTGCCACTCGTCGCAGGTGACGCCGGTACCCAGAGTCCGCATGTATTGCGAGGTCGCATTCTCGGGCAACGGCTCGACCGCGACGCCGCTCGCCTTGCCCGGCCACCGCGCCGCGTCGCGCTGCGCGCGCGCCGCTGCGGCCGCCTCGACCGTCTGCCGTTCGCGCTCCGCCCGCTGCCGCGCCTCGTCGACCTGCCGTGGCGTCGGCACTGGCGCACACGGAACCTCGCTCGCCTGCGCGTCCTCGGCCGGCACATCGGAAAAATGGACCTGGCCCTGCCTGTCCACCCACCGGTAAACCTTCTGCGCCGCCGCCCGGCTATACTGCGCCCTCCCGCGCCCGTACCCACACCTTTCCCCTGCCCGATGAACTTCGTGAACCATCCCCTCTGGCTGGTCGGCTTCCGCCCCTTCTTCACCCTCGCCTGCCTCGCCGGCCTCAGCCTGCCGGTCGTCTGGGCGCTGATGCTCGCCGGCACGATCGCGCCGCCACCGGCGCCGTTCTCGCCCAGCCAGTGGCACGCGCACGAGATGTTCTTCGGCTTCGGCTGGGCGGTTCTCGGCGGCTTCCTGCTCACCGCCAGCAAGAACTGGGTGAAGGTCCGCGGCTACCACGGCCTGCCGCTGATCATCCTCGTCGCCGCCTGGCTGCTCGAGCGCGCCGGCATGTGGTTTGCCGGCGCGCTGCCGCCGCTCGTCTTCCGCCTCGGCAGCAACCTCTTCCTCACCAGCATCGTCGGCATGCTGCTGTGGACGCTGCTGCGCCACCGCGACACCGATTCGTTCCGCGACAACCATTTCTTCCTCATCATCCTGCCGCTGTTCCTGGTCGCCAAGAACCTGCTGCTCGGCAGCGAATCGTTCGCCGCCGGCGCGGCGATGACGCTGGCGCTGTTCCGCGTCGCCTTCCTCGTCATGCTCGAGCGGACCGTCACCCAGTTCATGAAGAACGCGCTCGGCGCCGACATCCTGCGCAACCCGCTGCTCGACGGGTCGATCAAGCTGCTGGCCCTGCTGCTCGTCGCCGGCAGCCTGCTGCCGCCGGCCTTCAGCGCGGCGCTGTCGCTGCTGCTGGCGCTGCTGCTCGCCATCCGCTTCGCCTGCTGGCAGCCGCAGCGGGCCCTGCGGCGGCTGGAAATCGGCATCATGTACCTCGGCTACCTGGCGATCGTCGCGCAACTCGTGCTGCAGGGCAGCGAACTGCTGGCGCCGCCACCGTGGCTCGGCTCGCTCGCGACGCACGTGTTCACCTTCGGCGCCATGGGGCTGATCATCCCGGCGATGCTGATCCGCATCTGCAAGGGCCATACCGGCCGGCCGCTGGTCTTCGACCGGCTCGATCGCAGCGTGCTGTGGATCATGATCGCCGGCTTCGTCATCCGCATCGTCGTGTCGCAGCTCGACCCCGGCCACTACCTGCTCTGGATCCAGCTCGCCGCCGCCTGCTGGTTCGCCTGCTTCACGCTCCTCGCCTGGCGGTACATCCCCATTCTCGTCAAGCCGCGGGCGGACGGCAGGGAGCACTGAACGACGCTTGCGCCGAGGTCGGCCCATGCTACACTTTGCCCATGCGCACCACAGGAACTCCGTTGCGTGTCTGCCAGCGAAAAGTTCCCGCCGAAGCCTGTGCCACTTGTCGCGGCCACCATTCGCCGCCAACGCCATGCGACCACCACTCTGATGATCCGAGCCAGGGAACAGGGTTTCACGCTTTTTGAAATAGTGATCGCGATGATCATCGTCGGTGCGCTCGCCGCCATCGCCATCCCGAGCTATCGGGACTATGTCGAGAAGGCAAGGATTTCCAAGGCAAAAATGGAAATCGCCGCGATCGCGGCCAGTCTGAAGCGCCATTGGGACGACAACAGACAATACCCGGCGAACCTGAACGTCCTCGGCCCCTTGCCGAACGATCCCTGGAACAATCCCTATCAATACCTGGCGATCGACATCGTGCCGGCGCCGAACAGGGGAGAACTGCGCAAGGACAAGAACCTGAACCCGCTCAACAGCGACTTCGACCTCTACAGCATGGGCAAGGATGGCCGAACGGTGAAGCCACTGACCGGTGCGATGGCCCGGGATGACGTCGTGCGCGCGGACAATGGCCGTTTCATTGGCCTGGCGACGGATCACTAGGATCGGGAATCGCCCCGCTCGGGCCATCCCTGGTCTTCCCGGAACGGCCCTGCGCAGTCGCGTGGCGCAGCGGCTGTTGCTGCTGTTCCTGTTCGCGGCCATGCTGCCGGCGACCGGCCTGGGACTGCTGGTCTACCATCAGGCGAGCGACACCCTGCTCGCGCTCAACTACCGAAGCCTCGAGGCGCACGCGAAAGGTCTCGGCATGAGCCTCGTTCAGCGGCTGGTCTGGCGTGCCGAGACGCTCCACCTGCAACTCGCGGCGCAGACCGATGAGGCCAGCCAGAAGCCGGACGACCGCAACCCGCTGCTGCGGAAAGACAGCAGGATCGAGTCACTCGCAGTCGTCGAGCCGGAAACCCTTCTCAAGCTCCGCCCGGGACAACTCGAGCACCTGAAAAAGTCCGGCGTACTCCTGCAGCTGACGCCTGCAGGCGACGCCCTGATGACCATCGCGCATGCCGGATCCGCGGACCACTTTCAGGTCATGGTCGCCGGTGAACGTCTCTGGCAACACGATAACGAAAATGAAACCTACTGCGTCCTGACCCTGGCGGGGCAACCGCTGCATTGCTCGCCCGGGCTCCCGGTGCCGCCCCCGGCGCGCTGGTCTGTCGACGAGCGACAGGCCAGGCACGCGGGCGTCTTCGCGTGGGAGGTGAACGGCGAAGAACAACTGGCAGCATTCTGGCACGTTCCGCTGACGGCTACCTTTGCTCACGAAGGGCTGGTCGTGGTCGTCAGCGACAGCCGCGCGAACGCGCTGGCCGCGCTGACGCAGTTCCGCATGCTGTTCCCCGCGGTCGCCGTCCTTGCCATGGCGATGGCGGTGTGGCTGGCGCTCATCCAGATTCGTCGCCAGATGCGCCCCCTCGAGGATCTGACGCGGCACACCGAGAATCTGGCACAAGGAAATTTCGCCAATCGGGTGGAGGTGAGCGGTAACGACGAGTTCTCACGACTGGCTGAGGCATTCAACAGCATGTCGGATCACCTGAACCACAAGTTCCACCTCCTGCAGGCGCTTGCCGAACTGGATCGAGCGATCCTCAACGTCTCGGAGATGGAGTCGGTCATCCGGCTGCTCTTGCAGCGCACCCCGCAGTGCCTGCCCTGCGATCTGGCCGGCGTGCTGCGTTTCGACGCCGCCGGTGATCTAGTGGTCTGGGCCATCGACGCCGGGGAGACCGCGCTCGAACAAACGCGTCGCGTCGGCGGCGACCACGCACTCTGCCGACGCCTCGAGGGCGAGGAGACCGCCCTGCTGCTTGACCTGCGCCAGCCCGATACCCAGGATCTGGCATTCTTTGCCGATCGCGGCGCCACCCAGGCCGTGCTCTTCCCGGCACATCTCAAAGAACGCTGCGACAGCGTGCTCGTCCTCGCCTATCGCCGGCCACTGCCCGACACGGACGAGGTCTGCCAGGCTGGACGCAGCCTGGCAGACCGCCTGGCCTCCGCGGCAGTCAGCATCGCGTGGGGGAACGAACTCTACCGCCAGGCTCACTTCGATGCGCTGACGGGTCTGCCCAACCGCACCCTGCTGCGTGACCGTGTCCACCAGTCGCTGCTGCGGGCACAGCGCGGAAAGCTCGCGGTCGCCCTGCTGCTCATCGACCTCGACAATTTCAAGGATGTCAACGACAGCCTCGGCCACAGCGCCGGTGATGCCCTGCTGGTCTCCTGCGCCGAGAAACTCGCCAAGGTGGCCCGCCATACCGACACGGTTGCGCGACTCGGCGGCGATGAATTCGTCGTCGTGCTGGTCGATCTGCCCACTCCCGATACCGCGACGATCGTGGACCGCATGGCAACCACCCTCAACACCGAACTGGCCCGGCCGGTTGAGCTGCACGCCCGCACCGTCAGCATCGCCGCCAGCATTGGCATCGCCATCTATCCCGACAACGGGGCGGACATGGAGGAACTGATGAAGAACGCAGACGCCGCCATGTATCAGTCGAAGCGTGCCGGCCAGGGCGACTACCGCTTCTATTCCGAGCAGCTCAACGCGGCGGCCAAGGCACGCTTCGAGATGCTGCAGGATCTGCGCAAGGCCTTCGATGACGACGAGTTCTTCCTCGTCTACCAACCCAAGATCGAGGCCACGTCCGGCCGTGTCGTCGGCGCCGAGGCGTTGATCCGATGGGCGTCGCCCAGACTGGGGCTGGTTTCTCCGGCGCGCTTCATCCCCCTGATCGACGAGGTCGGCCTCGATGCCGTCCTTGGCCAGTGGGTCATCGAGACCGCCTGCGCCCAGATGGCGGCATGGGATGCCGACGGGGTGCCGCCGATCTGCGTCTCGGTCAATGCGTCGCCGGCGCAGTTCCGCTCCAATGCAATCATCTCGCAACTGCGTTCGGCGCTGACGCGAAATGGACTCGAAACGGACCGGCTGGAACTCGAGATCCTCGAATCAACGGCCATCGGCAAGGCCGGAGACGTGAATGAAACGCTCGCCGAGTTGCGCGCGATGAACGTCAGCATCGCCCTGGACGACTTCGGCACGGGCTATTCTTCGCTGGTCTACCTGACCAATCTGCCGGCCAACGTTCTCAAGATCGATCGCGGCTTCATCACGGACCTGCTGACCGACCAACGCAAACGGACGATCGTCGGACAGATCATCTCGCTCGCCAAAGCGCTCGGCTTCAAGGTCGTCGCCGAGGGCGTCGAGGAGAGCGAACAGGCGCGCGTGCTCGGCGCCATGGGATGCGATCTGTTCCAGGGTTACCTGTTCAGCAAACCGCTTCTGCCGGCTGCCTTCGTCGCCTTCCAGGAGGAACGGGGATCCCGGCTCGTCTAGCCACCAGCAGCGCCGCTCCGAACCCGTCCCGGCATCCGGGCGGTTCGCCCTACCCCCGCGGCAGCCGCAGCAGCAGGACGAGCGCCGCCACCCACACCGCCACCGGCAGCCATTCGAGCGGCGCTCCCGCGGCGCCGCCGCCGGCAGCCGCCAGGCTCAGCCGCGACATCGCCGCCACCGCCAGCGTCGCCATCAACGCACCGGTGTGACGGCCGCTCTGCAGCGGATCGCCACGCTCGGCAGCAACGCCGATCGAGGTGCAGAGGATGCAGCCCCAGAGCGCACCGACGACGAACTGGCTCGGCAACAGGACGACCAATGAACCGGCGAGCGCTGCGCTGCCGAGTGCCAGCGCGCCGCCGGCCGCCGACAGTTGCAGCACCGCCAGCGCGCCGCGCGCGCGGACGAGCCGGCCGACCGCCAGCAGCCCGATGCTGAAGCCGGCCCAGAAGACCGGCAGCAGCCACGGCAACAGCGCCGGGTCGGCCAGGCGCCTGAACTGCGCGGCCGAGTTGATCGCCGTATGCACCTGCTGGCCGAAGGCGAACAACAGCGCGATCAGCAGCAGGACACTCCAGCCGGCGGCATGCGCGCGCCGGCCGCCGGCGACGTCCGCCACCGGCTGCGGCGGCGGCAGCGCCCGTTCGACGGCGGCCAGCGCCAGCGCCGTCACGCCCACCGCCAGCGCGCTGAGGGCAAAGGGCAGCGCCGGATCGACCCCCTTGAGGACGATCGCCAGGTACGGCGCCAGCGCCGACGCGACCGCCAGGCCGAGCAACTGGATGCCGGCGAGGCGCGGCATCGCCGCGCGCGCGGCGTGCCGCGACAGCAGGACGTAGGGCGGCGCCCGCAGCGCTGCCGAAGCGGCGACCCAGACGGCGGTGGCGAGCAGGAAGACCGCCGGCGTCGCCGCCAGCCAAGGCAGCAGCAGCATCGCCACCGCCGCCACCGCCGACACCAGGACGAGCATCGCGCCGATCCGCCGCAGCGCGGCGCGCGCCCGGTCGACGGCAACGCCGATCGACCAGTCGGCGAGCGCGAAAAGCAACTGGTCGGCCGCCAGCAGCCAGGGCAGATGCCCCTTGTCCACCCCGCCGCGCGCCAGCAGTTCGGGCAGGAAGATGACGTAGACCACCCAGCCGAGCGAGAAGAAGAACTCGACGCCGGCAAGCAGCCAGGCGGCGCGGCTGGCGGCGGAGTCGCTGGAAGAACAGGTCGGCGTGGGCATGACCGTCATCCTCGCAGCAAAAGCCCGCGAGGCCAAGAGTCCTGGCAGCGGGTGGCGCGGGGGAGCGGGTTCCCGACGGGCAACGGATCGGCATCGGTCGCCTGGCGCCGGAGCGGAATGATGTCCGGCAAGCGCTGCGCGCGCGGCAGCTTGATCAGACCGGGTGGCGCCCAGGGCTTTCTCAGCACGTGCTCGTAGTGGAACTTGAGCACGTACAGATCGAGCTTTACCGAACTCCGGGAGTGCGTCTCGCGCAGGTCTGTGAACCGATCAACCAGGTCGACCTCGATGGGACCGTCGATCTGATGATGGAAGCAGTTTCCCGCCCGGCGGATGGCGCGCGCATACGCCTCGACCGTCTTCGGCTGCAAGCCCTTGAGCTTCGGGTACAGCACGCCCTCCTTCTCAAGATCGGTCGCTGCGACCCTATCGCATGGCGCGACGCTCGCAGTACAATCTTGGCCATAGCTACGGAGGCATTGGCCATGGGAAATCAACTCGAATTCCTCGAAGCTGAGGCACTGAAGCTAACGGCGGGCGAGCGCGCTGCTTTGGCACGAATCGTACTCGCCAGTCTCGACGAGGATGCCGACATCGAGGAAGCTTGGGGCCTTGAAACGGAGCGCCGGATTGCTGACATCGAGCGTGGAGCGGCACAGGTCATACCAATTGCCGACGCGCTTGCTCAGCCCGACTGCCGCCCTGCGTAGATTGGACGCAGTGCGCGAGTTTTCGTCATTGGCTATCAACGAGCAAGCCATTGAGATTGCGGAATCACTGCTGGCGCTGAGCATCGTCCCGAAGAAAGCGGCTGAAGATGCCTTGCATATTGCAATTGCTACTGCCCACGGCATGGATTTCTTGCTGACATGGAACTGCCTCCATATCGCCAATCCGATGATTCAGGCACGAATCGCAGCCCATCTGGAAAGCATTGGCTTGCTGCTACCATTCGTTTGCACACCGGAAGAACTGCTGGGAAAAGAAAGTGAATGACGAGATCATCGTTGAGGTAAGGGCAATCAAGGAGGCGTTGGCCGAAGAATCTGGCTTTGACATCCGGCGCATTGCCGCGGAGATTCGAAAATCGGAAATTCAAAGCGAAGCGGAGGGCTGGAGACACATCGCTGCCCCGTTACGGCTGTTGCCCAACTCTGCATTCCGGCGGACTCGCTTCGCTCACCGCTGAAATTGAACGTTGACCAGCAAGGAACCGCGGTATGCAAGTGACGCGCTCAGCGATCAGCGAAGCGGTGGCCGGCGGCATTCTGGGCGACCAACACGCGCGATCGCTGTGGAACTTCCGGACCCAGAGAGAGCGGGAGACGCCCGCGTTCAGGCCGGCCGACATTCTGTACTACCTGGGCGGGCTGGTCGCGATCGGCGCCATGACGCTGTTCATGACGCTTGGCGGGGAGCGATTTGGTGGTGGTGGCCTGATGCTGATCTCATCGATCTACTGCGTTGTCGCGCTTGGCCTTGCCGAATTCCTGCTCGCCCGCCGCGACCTCGCAATTCCCGCCGGGATTGCTGCAACACTCGCCGTCGTCATGGTTCCGCTGGCAGTTTACGGGGGCCACCATTCCCTGGGCTTCTGGCCATCGGATGACGCAAGAGCGTGGGCCTATCGTGACTACCATACACACATCGACTGGCGCTGGCTGATGATGCTCGCGACACTCGCCGCGGGGGTCGTAGCCCTTTGGCGCTACCGTCTTCCGTTCCTGGTCATGCCGAGTGCGGTAATGCTTTGGTACATGAGCATGGACCTTGCTCCGTTCCTGTTTGGCGGCGACTCGACCGCATTCTTTTCCGATCGCGGAAAGCTCGTGTCCATGTATTTCGGCCTGGCGATGACCGTGCTCGCGTTGCGGGCGGATGCTCGCTCCCGCAACTCGAAAGACTTTGCATTTTGGCTGTATGGCTTTACTGTTCTCACGTTCTGGGGTGGATTGAGCAGTATGCGTGCGCATGACGAGCTGAACGGATTTCTCTACTGCTGTGTGAATCTGCTCATGATCGCCATTGGTGCAGCGCTGTCCCGTGGAATTTTCGCTGTCTTCGGCGGCCTTGGCGTCGCGCTCTATCTGGGCCATCTCTCACACACGATCTTCAAGGGCAGCATGCTGTTCCCGGTGGCACTTGCCGCCATCGGGCTGGCCATCATTGCCGTCGGGGTCTATTGGCAGCGCCACGAGGAAGCCATTGGGCATCGGCTCCGCACCCTGATTCCTGCGCGCGTTCGTGAACTCATTGCGCATCGAGCCGCATGAGCCCCCCAGTCGGAATGCGACGTGCTGCCGAGGTCGAGATGATCATGTGCCGAAGAAAGGAGAAGAGGAAGTGAAGATATCCTGCAAACCAAGCATGTGGCTGGCTGTGACAGCCGTTGTCATGGGAGTCGTCACGACGGCTTCGGCCCAGACCTTCAAGATGACGACTCCTGTCGCCCCCGGCGTCGCCGTGCCCGACCGGATCGAAAGTTCCATTGGCACACTCGACCTCAGCTACGGCTACCCTTCGGCCGGCACCGTTGCGAAGATCTACGACAACCTCGATCGCTCGCGCGCCCTGCAGGCCTATCTCATGGCCATCCCGATCGTGAACCAGGCCGGCATGCGCGACTCGCTGCGCAAGTTCGGGCCGGACAATCAGACCGATGTCATCTGGGAGGACCTCGTCGATCCCCGCACCGTCGAACTCACCGCCAACGACAACACGATCTACAACTTCATATGGATCGACAGCAGGAAAGGCCCGCTCGTCCTCGAGGTTCCGCCAGCAGTGTTGGGTGGCATCAATGACTTCTGGTATCGCTGGGTCGGCGATGTCGGCATCACCGGCGAAGACCGCGGCAAAGGCGGCAAGTATCTCGTGCTGCCTCCCGCTTGGCAGGGCGAGGTGCCGCCCGGTTACATCGTCCTGCGTCCGAGCACGTATGGCAACTGGTTCTTCTTCCGCGCCTTTCTCGTCGATGGCTCGACCAGACCCGGCGTCGAATCGGTGAAGAAACACCTCAGGATCCATCAGCTCTCCGACGCCGCCAATCCGCCTGCGATGAAGTTCGTCAATGCCTCGGGCGTGCCAGCCAACTTCGTCGCCCCGGGTGACTACTCGTTCTGGACCCTGCTGAACCAGGTGATTCAGGAGGAACCGCCGGGGGGCTCCGACCCCACGACGCTTGGACTGTTCGCTTCGATCGGCATCGTCAAGGGCCAGCCCTTCGCCCCCGACGAGCGGATGAAGAAGATCCTCACCGACGCCGCGAATATCGGCGCCGTCACCGCCCGCACCATCGCCTTCAAAGTCCGCTCACCGGAAGCCTATTTCTACCCGAACAGCCCGTGGCGCCTGCCGTTCTTCGGCGGTTACAAGTTCGAGAGCGCTCCCGGCGTCACCAACATGGACGGCTACATCTTCTACTATTACTTCGCCACCGGCATCACGCCCGCGATGGAGATGAAGATGGTCGGCCAAGGCTCGCAGTATCCGTGGTCCGTGCAAGACTCGAACGGCAACCCCTTCGACGGCGCAAAGACGTACAGGCTGCGCCTGCCGCCCGACGTCCCCGTAAAGGACTTCTGGTCGGTGATCGTCTACGACAACCAGACGCGCTCGATGCTGCAGACCGACCAGAAGGCACCCAGCGTGAGCAGCCAGGACAAGGGCTTCAAGACCAATGCCGACGGCTCGGTAGACGTCTGGTTCGGCCCCAAGGCCCCGCCCGGCATGGAGAGGAACTGGGTGCAGACGATTCCAGGCAAGGGCTGGTTCATGATCCTGCGCCTCTACGGCCCGTTGGAGCCTTGGTTCAACAAGACCTGGCGGCCGGGAGCGATCGAACTCCAGTCGTGATTCATCGGTACTCCTCGTTTCTCGTGGGGAGCTAACCCGGATGAACGGAAGGGCAAGGCCTGTGCGGCACGCTCCGGGCGCCCGGAAGTCGGCCAGCCTGTGACCTTTGAGCTCGAGATGACCTCGGATGGCAGAAAGCGCGCCAGGCAGGTAGCAGTCATCCGGTCGAGGCGCCCGGCGACCCGGCTGCGCAACGACAATCCAGAGCCAGACACCATGCGAATCGAAGGCACCATCAAGACCTGGAACGATGATCGAGGCTTCGGCTTCATCGAGCCGCGGCACGGCGGGCAGGAGGTCTTCGTGCATATCAAGGCCTGTGCGGCACGCTCCGGGCGACCCGAAGTCGGCCAGCGTGTGACCTTTGAGGTCGAGATGGGTGCGGATGGAAAGAAGCGCGCCAGACGGGTCGAAGTCATCCGGTCGACGCGCCCGGCGACCCGGCAGCGCAACGACAATCCGGCGCGCTGGGGCACCGCCAGTTATTTCGCCATTCCGGCATTCCTGATCGTCTTTGCCGTGACCGCCTTGGTGTGGCGGGTTCCGGGCTGGGTGGCCGGCGCCTATTGCGTTGCCAGTGTGGTGTGCTTCGTCGTCTACGCCATCGACAAGTCCGCCGCGGCTGCCGAACGCCGGCGTGTCAGCGAAGCCACGCTGCTGGTCTTGGGACTGGTCGGCGGGTGGCCTGGTGCGATCGTCGCGCAACAGGTCTTGCGCCACAAATCGAACAAGGCGTCTTTCCGCGCCAGCTTCTGGCTGACGGTGATCATCAACGCCCTCGTGTTCGTCGCCCTCAGCTCGCCCTTGCAAGCAATGCTGCTGGCGCCGATCGCAGGTGCTCGGTAGGCACCGCTGCCCATCATGGCGCCAGGAATTGCCGAATCGGACTGGCAACTGTTTCGCAAGCTGCATGCCGTTGCCCTCGAACGCTTCTGCGCCCGGCTGCTGAACGAGATCGAGACCGCCAGCGCCGACCCGGAAACGGGCTCCCACCAACGTTACCTGGAAATCTGCAGGATCATCGAGCGGGGAAACCACGTGCTGTCCGTCACCTTCAGCGATCTTCGCCGTTCCACGGCGTTGCTGCGGATCGTCTCCGTCCACGAGCTTGGTCTGCTGACCGAAGACGAGTTGAGCGGCTTCAGCCAGGAGGTCGTGCAGGTTGTCAACTCGCTGCCTGGCCCTCGCCAGGGCCAGCATGCGGGTCGGCCAGGAAACGGGAAACGTCGCCCTTGATCCTTGCCTGCCCTGGCATGAGGACGACGTGCGGCGAGGTGTGAAGATGAAGATCGAAGCGGGGTCAGCGTTGGTCACATGGCCCATTTCACTCGGTTCCCGCCGCCAAGCCTGGAGTTTGCTGTCCAACCAGACCAGGTTCGCGCAGTCAGGAGGCTTCGAGAGAAACGGCCGCCACGAACGCAGAGATGAGATTTGCAGGGCAGGCCAGATCAGGAGGCTGACACGAAAAACCCCGCAAGACATGGCGTTCAGTGGGGTCGTCGTTCTTCCTGCAGGGAGTTTGCGGCCGGTGTCCTGGCGGAGAGGGAGTCTTCCGAATTACCCGTACCACATTGCCCCACCAAGCGTAACAAGCCGCTGATTTCACAGGCTTTGCCGCCATATCATTGTCCGTCATCGTCCTACAGAGTATTGCAGAATCTCGTTGTTACGTGTAGGATGCATGTAGGACGTGACGGGAGTTGACGAGATGGGACAGCTTCACCGGCTGACTGCTCTGGCTGTTACCAAGGCCAAAGGCGAGGCCATGCTTTGCGACGGCGGCGGCTTGTGGCTGCAGTGCCGCGCGGCCGGCGGCAAGTTCTGGATCTTTCGCTACACACTCAACGGGCGGCATCGTTGGATGGGTCTTGGCGCGACGCACTCGACGACGCTGGCAGATGCCCGAGACGCTGCGGCCGAGGCAAGAAAGCTGCTGCGAGCGGGAGTAGACCCTCTCGATCACCGCCGAATGACCGATGGCCAGGAAGCCGCCGCCGTCGCCGCTGCCGTTGGCCGATCATCGATGACCTTTGACGCTGCGTCGACTGCGTACATCGACGCGCATCGCCCGGCGTGGCGCAATGCCAAGCATGCGGCGCAGTGGGCCAGCACGCTACGGACCTACGCTTCTCCCGTCTTTGGTGACCTGCCCGTTGCGGCGGTCGACACCGCTCTGGTCATGCGGGCCTTGACGCCGATCTGGGGCACGAAGACCGAAACGGCAAGCCGCCTGCGCGGCCGGATTGAGTCGGTCCTAAGTTGGACCATCACCATGAAGTACCGCGACGCGCCGAATCCCGCCGCATGGAGGGATCACCTGGAAAACCTGCTGCCATCGCCCGCGAAGACCAAGCGTGTCGAGCACATGGCAGCGATGCCCTACACCGACCTGCCGCAGTTCTACGCCGACCTGCGCGGCCGCGACGGCGCCGGAGCCTTGGCGCTGCGATTCCTGATCTTGACCGCCGCCCGATCGGGCGAAGTGCGGCTTGCGCGCTGGCCGGAGATCAATCTCGATTCGGCAGTCTGGACGATCGCCGCTGCGCGCATGAAAGCTGGCGTCGAGCATCGCGTCCCGCTCTCAAGGCAGGCGCTCGAACTGCTGGCCGAGCTGCCCCGTGACGATCTGCTGTTCACCGGGACACGCGCCGGCAAGCCGCTGTCCGACATGACGCTCACCGCCATCCTGCGCCGGCAGAATCTCGATGTGACCGCGCACGGATTCCGATCGAGCTTTCGGATATGGGCGGCAGAGCAGACGGCGTTTCCGCGCGAAATCGCCGAGGAGGCCCTCGCACACAAACTGCCTGACCGCGTGGAAGCCGCCTACCGGCGAACCGATTTTCTCGAACGGCGCCGGCTGCTGATGCAGACGTGGGCAGACTTCGTTTGCTCGCCGAAGCTGCCAGCATCCATCGTGCCGCTGAGGAGTAGCACCGCCGCCTGAACGGTCTTCAGGCAAGCGGGCCGGCCGACGCTCCACCGTCGACCGGCCCTGACCATCACGTGAAAGGAACTCACATCATGGCTGACACGAACTCTACAGCACCCGGACCCACCGGCGACGACATCCGACGCGCCACCGCCAAAATCAATAGCGCCGTCGTCACCATCAAGGCGCTGCACGACCTGATGGTACAGGCAGATGACGCGCTCGAGGTGCAAACCTGCATCGCCGCGGCGATGGCGATGTCGCGCGATACCTGCCGGGAACTTGACGATGCACTGGTCGACCTCGGCGACATGCGAAACGGCTTTTTTGACCCTCAACAGGCCTGAGAAGGAGTATCGCAATGGCTGAGAATTATCCTATCACGGGCGACGACATCACCCGCGCAGCTTGTCAGATCACCGCGGCCGCAATCACCGTCCGGTCGTTGCACGATCTGATTCGCGGATCCTGCCCCGACGACGCCGGGCGGCTGCTCAACTTGACGGAAGCGGTCGCGCGCGACATCGGCCGGCAGCTTGACTACGTGCTGGCCGCGCTCGGGCGCGTGCCAAACGGCTTTTTTGACCAACCAGTCGACTGGAGCATTCAACATGACGACGTTTAGGGTTTTTGCGAATGCCTGCGACTTCGGCCTGATCGACGCCGATAACGCGCAGGAGGCACGCGACCTGGCCGCGCAAATGGCCGGATACGACAGCGAGGCCGACCTTGTGGAACGTCTGGGCGAGCCGTCCGAAATCATCGCCGAAGAAGCGTAACCGCGTTCTGCCGCGCCTAGATCGGCCAATCGAAAACCGGGCACCTTCACCCGGCTGGCGCGGCACCCCTTCTGAAGGGCGCAGCGAAGGAGCGCGCAATGTCCGACCCTGACAAAGAAACCCCGACAGTCAGATCCCGCGAGCGTGCAGCGATGCACCTCACCGACGCATCGGCGATGCTCAACAGGCACCTGCCAGAATGGCCGCCGACGTTCAAACCGCGCGACCTGGCCGCTCTGCTGGCCGGCGGCTGGCGAGAGAAAGCCGCCTGCGCACAATGGAGGCGCCGCATCGACGACGCTATGCGCCGCGGCTTGCTGGCCGACGCGCTGCCTGCCGCGGCACCTGCGAAGCCGGCCGCCGGCGATGACTGGCTGCAGACGACGATCGCCCGGGCGAAGCAAGCCGCCGACATCGCCGGCCGCGCGGAAATATCGAGGGCCGCCGCTGCTCGTTGGCTGCACGCGCTGGGCGAGGATCTGAGCCCCGCCGTCTTGGCCTGGCTTGGCGACGAGCGGCTGGCGCCGACGCAGACCCCGAAGGCTGTGGACGATTGGAAGTTGCTTGCACGGGAGATCGGCCAAAAATGGATGGCGCAGCGTGAGCGGGAAACAGGAAAGCGACCGACAGTCGGTGAGATTGCGAAAGCGGTCGAAGGCGAATGCATGCGCCAGAGGATCCAGTCAAACCGCGGGGATAAACTGCTTGCGGACTACATCGCCCGCGCAGCGCTGACCGGCATAACCGGCCGGAAGCGAGGCGACAACCTCAAGCGGCGCCGGGAGTGACGACAAGCCGAAGATCGGATTTTCCGATCTTGCACCGGCTTTCCTATCTCTGAAACCAGCCTGCATCAAGGCTTTCAGGCATGCGGCCGGAAACTTGCGGTCTACAGTTTCCTTTCCCGTAATGGAGGGTATTGTCATTTCACACAATGCCCAATGAAAGCTCACAAGATCAGAAACCTTGGCGACCTGCCGGACGTGGCATCAATCCGCGCGCAGGAGGTTAGCCTGCTCACTTCCTACGCTGTTTCATCGGTCTGGCGCCGCGCCAAGGATGACCCAACATTCCCACAACCCCGCAAGCTCGGCGCGCGGCTGACCGTCTGGAACCTGGGTGAAGTGCGCCGATGGATGGCGACGAGGTGACGGCCGCCGTTCAAACCAGCAATGCCCGCGACATCGACCGCCGGCCGGCATGGCCTGCCGACACTTCGCCCCGCTCCCCTTTGGTGTTGGACTGCCCGCGGCGCGACGCTTGCGCGCCAATCGTTCGCCCTCTGCACGATGCCAGCAAAGCGGGTCCTCCCTGGGCCATTTGCTCGCGGGTAATGCGAACCTCGATCGCTCAGAAGTGGGTGACGGAATGGGATAGTGAACGGTGAGCCGGGCCAATCACGATGACGTCCTGCTGCAGATGCGCGCAGCCGGGCTGCAGATCGATGCGCCGCCGGGTGGTGCTGACGACCGTGCTGCTGACGACCGTGCTGCTGACGACCGTGCTGCTGACGACCGTGCTGCTGACGACCGTGCTGCTGACGACCGTGCTGCTGACGACCGTGCTGCTGACGACCGTGCTGCTGACGACCGTGCTGCTGACGACCGTGCTGCTGACGACCGTGCTGCTGACGACCGTGCTGCTGACGACCGTGCTGCTGACGACCGTGCTGCTGACGACCGTGCTGCTGACGACCGTGCTGCTGACGACCGTGCTGCTGACGACCGTGCTGCTGACGACCGTGGTGCTGACGACCGTGGTGCTGACGACCGTGGTGCTGACGACCGTGGTGCTGACGACCGTGCTGCTGACGACCGTGGTGCTGACGACCGTGGTGCTGACGACCGAGCAAGAGCGGGCCTGCAAGTCGTGACGGCGCAGTACGAGCGCCGCCTGCAGCATCTCGGTTGGGCGGAGCTGGCCGCGGAAACCCCTATCCCGGCCATTCCATCGGCGCCGGATGCGCGCCAGGCTGCGGCCGATTCGCTCGCTACACGAGGGGGAGGGGCATCACGGCCGGCGTCGCAATCTATCATGGATATCGACTCGCTCGTCGAGCGCTTCGTCCCGATCGATGACGGTACGGGCAACTATGTTTTCGACATGTGGAAGCGGAGCGTCGTAAAGCGATCGCAGATGGTCGCGTTGATGCCGGCCGGCTTGCTGTTCGACGACCTGAAGCGGCACGATCGCTGGATCTCCCGCGGCGCGTGCCACATGGATCAAGTGGGATTCGACCCGGCCGGCACCGACGAGCAGATCAAGCTCAACACCTGGCGCGGATGGCCGCTCAAGCCATCGCCCGGCCGCTGTGAACGGCTGCTCGACCTCGTTGAATACCTGTGCTCTGGGGACGAGCACGGCGAGCGCGTAGCGCGTTGGCTGCTGCAATGGATGGCTTATCCGTTGCAGCACCCCGGCGGCAAGATGGCGAGCGCCGTCATCATGCACGGGCCGCAGGGCACCGGCAAAAGCACGCTGTTTCAGGCGTACTCGAAGATCTACGGCGACTATGCGAGCGTCCTGAATCAGCGCGGACTAGAGGACCGATTCAATGCGGATTGGATCGAGGGCAAGCTTTTCCTCTTGGCAGAGGAAGTGGTTCCACGGGCAAATATGTGGCACCTCAAAGGTGAACTGAAGGAGTTGGTTACGGGCGAGTGGGTCCGCATCAACTCTAAGGCGTTAAGCAAAAATAACTTGAACATTTGTGATGATTGGCCTATGGTTTCAGCATGGAGCAGGAGTTAGCCATAGAAGCTAAGTATCAAGCGCTGTGTGGAAGGCTGGATGAGGCCACGCTTCGC
>JAGFNJ010000019.1 GCA_017592775.1 Candidatus Accumulibacter conexus
CCGCATCCTGTTGCCGGATGTACCCCACAAAGCGGAATACACGCGTTTCTACAGGCAGTCCGAGCCCGCTCTGATCCACGACCAAGTCTGGTTTCCGATCAGGTTTGAGGATAACAGTCGCTACGTGCATGTCGGGAACGTGTCCGAGGGTTGCGTCACCGTGCTCAACCTCACAACGTGGAGTCAGGTGCATGAGTTGTTGATCAGTCACAGGGTGGATGCCGGAAGCGTCGCGGTTGGTACGATGGTGGTCACAGGGAAACCGGCGAGGGACAGATGAGCGCCACGAGTTTGACTGTTCGGGCCATTGCCATTCTGGCGACGCTGTTGGCCGCGTCGGCCGCTCGCTGCCTTGCGGATTCGGGGCGGAAGCCGACCACGAATGATCCCTTGGCAGAAGACAGACAGGTCTTTTCGCAGTCACTGATCCGGGAAGGGGATCGCTCCTACCGCAAGCTTCGCGTTGCGCAGGCACGGCGGGCCTACGGTGATGCCGCTGCCACCTTGCCGGGCGCCTACGCCTACATCATGTACGGAGATGCTCGCTGGCGCGAGCTGCTTCAGGCCCAGGACGCACTTCGCAAGAGCGACACCGCCTTTTCCCGCGAACCCTGCGCGTTGAGCAACGCAGACCTGGTGCATGCCTTGACGATGGAGTTGCCGCAAACACACGAGCGGGGCTTGGCAATGGCATATCACGAGGCGCCTGGCCGCTCTGACAAATCGTCGTGGCTTGCCCGGGCCGGGGAGTCCGCACTGTGCCTGCGTCGACTGATCGCGGAGTATCGGGCTCGACCAGCCGCTGCTTGTGTCGATGTCACGCCACTGCAGGCTTGCCTTGGGAAGCCACTGATTGTTGGGCGGTGACCCTGGGGTCGTGTGGAGTGGAGCCAGCCGACCCAGCCTCGGTGTCAGTGGCGGCCAAGAAGCGCCGATAGCTGGTTGCGAAGCGTAGACGAGGCCAAAGGCAAGCGATGGTCAGGAGTTGAAGCGAATTGGGGTCATTAGGGCGGTTGAGTCGGGTTGAGTCGCCCATTGGCGCCTGCCGACCATCGGGGAGGTTTGCCACCGATCGGCCAAGGGGGCCACGTGGGGATCACAAGCCGGTTGGCGATGCGTCAAGAAGGGCCCGCCAAAAAGGACGGGCACGAAACCGGCTTGATGGTTGGCGGGATAACGGCATGGCCATTTCTGGAAAACGACTTGTTGCTGCAGTTGTCTGGCGGAAGCGGTGAGATTCGAACTCACGAACGGTTGCCCGTTGCCGGTTTTCAAGACCGGTGCAATCGACCACTCTGCCACGCTTCCTGGCGGACGCTTCGGGGCATTGCCGGTGAGCCCTTATGATGCAGGGGTTGCCGCCGTGCGTCATTGACGAGGCGGATCATAGCACGCCGCAGCCTGGCGGCAGTTGCCGGGTCGGCACCCGCAAGCAGTCGGCGGTGGCCAGATCAGGCCGCGACGAGCCGCCGGGATTGAAACTTTCTTCACCTTTCGCTACTCTTAATCGCGTAATCGCATTTCGACACTCAGGAGGAAGAACATGCAACCCCAGTATCAGATGAGCGCGCAGCAGACTGCGACCCTTTCGCTGCAGCAGAACCGCGTCTTGCGCAACACCTTCATGCTGCTCGCACTGACCATGGTGCCGACGGTGGTCGGCGCACTGGTCGGCGTGCAACTTCAGTTCTCGTTCCTTGCCGGCAGTCCGTTGCTTTCGTTCCTGCTCTTTCTCGGGATCGCCTTCGGTTTCATGTGGGGCATCGAGCGAACCAAGAACAGTGGCATGGGAGTCGTGTTGCTGCTGGCCTTCACCTTCTTCATGGGGCTGATGCTGTCGCGCATCCTGCAGGTGGCGTTGGGCTTCAGCAATGGCGGTTCTCTGATCGCCATGGCGGCCGGTGGCACGGGCGTGATCTTCTTCTCCCTCGCCGGGGTCGCGACGGTGACGAAGAAGGACTTCAGCTTCATGGGCAAGTTCCTCTTCGTCGGCATGATCGTCGTGTTGCTGGCAGCCGTGGCCAACATCTTCTTCCAGATTCCGGCTCTGTCGCTGGCCATTTCGGCGATTGCCGTGATGGTGTTCTCGGCCTACATCCTGTACGACATCAGCCGCATCGTCACCGGCGGCGAGGACAACTACATCTCGGCGACGCTGGCGGTCTATCTGGACATCTACAACGTCTTCGTCAGCTTGTTGAACCTGCTGATGGCCTTCAGCGGCGACCGCGACTGAGCAACGGCGGCCGGAGGCGACGGGGCGGCTGCGGCCGCCCTTTTTCATTCGGGCGGCAGGAAGGCGTTGCCCTGCACCATGCGCTGGCCTGGACGCCCCGGGATGCCGGTGAAGGCGACCTCATGCCGTGGCAGGGTGACGATGTTGCGCGAGCCGATCAACTCGCGCAGGGTCAACAGCTCATGGCCGCGGGTCTTCCACGCGATGAGCAGGCGTTCGAACGCCGAGAGGAAACACATTCCCTCGAGTTCAGCGCGCAGCGTGAAGACGTGGTCGCCGGCGACGCGCGACGGCTCTTCGATCAATTGTTCGACGGCCTGCTCGACCGACATCGTTCCGGCAGCCAGCAACTCGTCGATCGTCGGCAGCGTCGTCGGCAACTGCGGACAGAGGACGATCTCGCCGTCGATGACCGGAATGAACGGCGATGTCCCACGGCAGTCGCTGGCGTAGCACAAGCCAAGGCGTTGCGTCAGGCGCAACGCATGGCGGTTCGTCCGCCAGCCGGGGGCTGCCCAGGCGTACGGCTGCTCGCCAAAGATATCGGTGAATCGGCGGCAGGCCTGCGCCATTTCGGCTTCGATCCAGGCGTTGTCGGCGGTCGGCGAGCGAGCTTCCCAGCGCACACGATCCCACGCGTGCACCGCCACCTCGCAGCCGGAATCGCGCGCCTGCCGCATGCTGTCGACGCAGCGGACGCCGACTTGCGGTGCCGGCAGCAGCAGCCCGTAGAGCCGCGTGAGGCGATCGTGGTACCGCGCCGGCGACAGCCGCCGCGACTCGCGTCCGCCGCGGTCCGGACCGAATGAGAAGAAGAAGCTGGCAGTTGCCCCGTGCCGCTGCAGCAGGTCGACCAGCGCCGGCACACCCTTGAGCGTGCCGCGGTAGCTGTCGACGTCGATCTTGAGGGCGATCCGTTTCATCGCCCGGCAAGGTCGAGCAGGGGCTGCTCTGGGCAAGCCCGGCGCTGCACGCGCTCAGGCAATGAGCAGGCCGGCGGCGACCCGACGCCCCTCACCGACGAGGACATTGTAGGTGCGGCAGGCTGCCGCCAGATCCATCACCTCGAGCCCCCGCTGTAGCCGGACGAGCGGTTGCAGCAGCTCGGGACTGGGAAAGCGCAGCCGCTTGCCGGTACCGAGGAGGACGATGTCGGCGTCGAGACTGGCGAGCAACTCGAAGTCGGCGACGCTGAGCGTTTCGAAGCTGGCCAGCGTCCACTCCGCCAGCAGGCGGTCGGGCAGCACCGCCAGGTTGCAGGCGTGGCGGACGCCGTTCACGCTGACGTAGCCGTCGCCGTAGGCGGTAAATGTATTGAGGTGCTCTGCCCTGGTACTCTGAAGCTTCATCGAAATTGCGGCGCAGCGGTCGTTGAAGTACGATTATAGCTTTTTTGCCGATCGCGTTCGGCTTCGCCGGTTGCGGCGGATGTCGGGCGCCGCCCCGTCGATTGAACGGCATGGGCCGTTGGCGCCGATCACCTCCCGAGTCTCGACCATGAGAGAGTTCTCCCGCATCAAACGCCTGCCACCCTATGTCTTCAGTATCACCAGCGAGCTGAAGATGGCCGCCCGTCGGCGTGGCGAGGACATCATCGACATGAGCATGGGCAACCCGGACGGGCCGACGCCGCAGCACATCACCGACAAGCTGGTCGAAGCGGCACTGCGGGAGAACACGCACGGCTACTCGATTTCGAAGGGAATCCCGCGTTTGCGGCGTGCGATCTGTGACTGGTATCAGCGGCGCTACGATGTCAGCTTCGATCCGGAGACCGAGGCGGTGGTGACGATCGGTTCGAAGGAGGGGCTGGCGCACCTGATGCTGGCGACCCTCGATCGCGGCGATACCGTCCTGGTGCCCAATCCGTCGTATCCGATCCACATCTACGGTGCGATCATCGCCGGCGCCGACATCCGCTCGGTGCGGATGACGCCGGAGGTCGA
The DNA here is from genome assembly GCA_017592775.1 of Candidatus Accumulibacter conexus. GTDB lineage: Bacteria > Pseudomonadota > Gammaproteobacteria > Burkholderiales > Rhodocyclaceae > Accumulibacter > Accumulibacter conexus. Next base: position 4,183 of record JAGFNJ010000019.1, read on the forward strand.
TTTCATCGAGGAAGTCCAGCGCGCGATCCGCGAGTCGATCCCGAAGCCGAAGATGATGATTCTCGGTTTTCCGAGCAACCCGACGGCGCGCTGTGTCGACCTGCAGTTCTTCGAGCGCATCGTCGCCCTCGCCAGGCAGCACGACATCCTGGTGGTGCATGACCTGGCCTACGCCGACATCGTCTTCGACGGTTACCAGGCGCCGTCGATCATGCAGGTCGAGGGCGCGCGTGACGTTGCCGTCGAGTTCTTCACCATGTCGAAGAGTTACAACATGGCCGGCTGGCGAGTCGGCTACATGGTGGGCAACCAGGAACTGTGTCACGCGCTGGTGCGGATCAAGAGCTATCATGACTACGGCACCTTCACGCCGATTCAGGTGGCGTCGGTGATCGCCCTCGACGGGCCGCAGCAATGTGTCGAGGAAGCCCGCCAGCTCTACCAGGGGCGCCGCAACGTGCTGGCCAAGGGGCTGCACGAAGCCGGCTGGATGGTCGAGATACCGCGTGCCTCGATGTACATCTGGGCGAAGATCCCGGAAGCCTATCGGCCAATGGGTTCGCTGGAGTTTTCCAAGAAGCTGCTCGCCGAGGCACGCGTCGCGGTGTCGCCGGGCGTCGGTTTCGGCGAGTACGGCGATGACCACGTCCGCTTCGCGCTGATCGAGAACGAGGAGCGGACGCGGCAGGCGGTGCGCGGCATCAAGGACATGTTCAGGAAGGATGGCCAGCTCTGAGGCCGGGACGATGAAGACGGTATTGAAATCGAACAAGCTCGACAACGTCTGTTATGACATCCGTGGCGCCGTGTTGCAGCGGGCGAAGCAGATGGAGGACGAAGGGCATCACATCATCAAGCTGAACATCGGCAACCTCGCCGCCTTTGGCTTCGATGCGCCGGAGGAAATCCAGCTCGACATGATCCGCAACCTGCCGGGCGCCGCCGGCTACGCGGATTCGAAGGGGATCTTCTCCGCCCGCAAGGCGGTGATGCATTACACGCAGCAGAAACACATCAAGGGCGTGACGCTCGAGGACATCTACATCGGCAATGGCGTCTCCGAACTGATCGTCATGGCGATGAACGCGCTGCTCAACGTTGGCGACGAAGTCCTGGTGCCGGCGCCCGACTACCCGCTGTGGACGGCGGCGGTGAGCCTGTCGAGCGGCACGCCGCGGCACTACCTTTGCGACGAGGCAAACGGCTGGCTGCCGGATCTCGATGACCTGCGGGCGAAGATCACGCCGCGGACGCGGGCGCTGGTGGTGATCAACCCGAACAACCCGACCGGTGCCCTCTATCCCGATAGCGTGTTGCGCGAGTTGGTGGCGATTGCGCGGGAACACGGACTGATCATCTACACCGATGAGGTGTACGACAAGGTGCTGTACGACGGCGAAACGCACACGGCCATCGCTTCGCTGTCCGAGGATGTGCTGACCGTCACCTTCAACGGTTTGTCCAAGAACTATCGGTCGTGCGGCTATCGGGCTGGCTGGATGGTCGTTTCGGGCGATCTGCGCGGCGCACGCGATTACATCGAGGGTCTCGACATGCTGGCGTCGATGCGCCTGTGCGCCAACGTGCCGGCGCAGCACGCGATCCAGACGGCGCTTGGCGGTTACCAGAGCATCGACGACCTGGTGGCTCCGGGCGGTCGCATGTGCCGTCAGCGCGACCTCGCGCATGCGCTGATCACGGCCATTCCCGGCGTCACCTGCGTCAAGCCGAAGGCGGCGCTGTACATGTTTCCGCGTCTCGATCCGGAGATGTATCCGATTGCCAACGACCAGGATTTCATCGCCGAATTGTTGGCCGAGGAGCGTGTCCTGCTCGTCCAGGGCAGCGGCTTCAACTGGCCGGCGCCTGACCATTTCCGCCTCGTCTTCCTGCCCTATGAAGACGACCTGCGCGAGGCCATCGGGCGCATCGCCCGCTTCCTTGCCGGCTACCGCAAGCGGTCCGGAGCGGCGACATAGGAGGCAGCGCCTGAGCTGCCGGGAGTGGCGGCCGCAGGTTCTCGACAACCCTTACTTCTGACTGCCCCATGAAAGCTATCAACGTTGGATTGCTTGGCATCGGCACCGTCGGCGGCGGGACGTTCTCGGTACTCCGCCGCAACGGCGAGGAGATCGCCCGCCGTGCTGGTCGACCGATTCGCATCACTGTCGTCGCCGACCGCAACCCGGATCGAGCGCGGGAGCTGACCGCCGGTGCCTGTCGGGTGACCGACGACGCTTTTGCCGTCGTCGGCGATCCCGAGGTGGACATCGTCGTCGAGCTGATCGGCGGCTATGGTGTGGCCCTGGAACTCGTCCTGCAGGCCATCGCCAACGGCAAACATGTGGTGACGGCCAACAAGGCGCTGCTTGCCAAACATGGCAACGAGATCTTCGCTGCCGCGCGCGACAAGGGGGTGATGGTGGCCTTCGAAGCGGCGGTCGCCGGTGGCATCCCGATCATCAAGGCGCTGCGCGAAGGCCTGACGGCGAACCGCATCGAATGGATCGCCGGCATCATCAACGGCACGACCAATTTCATCCTCTCCGAGATGCGCGACAAGGGGCTGTCGTTCGCCGCGGTGCTGCAGGAGGCGCAGCGCCTCGGTTACGCCGAGGCTGACCCGACTTTCGATGTCGAGGGCGTGGATGCGGCGCACAAGCTCAGCATCATGTCGGCAATCGCCTTCGGCAACGCGATGAACTTCGACAAGGCGCACATCGAGGGCATCAGCCAGCTTGACGCGGCCGACATCCGCTACGCCGAACAGCTCGGTTACCGGATCAAGTTGCTCGGCATCACCAAGCGGACCGCCGAGGGGGTCGAGCTGCGCGTGCACCCGACGCTGATTCCGGCCAGACGACTGATCGCCAACGTCGAGGGGGCGATGAACGCGGTCCTGGTCAAGGGCGATGCGGTCGGTGCGACGCTCTACTACGGCAAGGGCGCCGGCGCCGAACCGACGGCTTCGGCAGTCATCGCCGATCTCGTGGACGTCACCCGCATGCACACCGCTGACCCCGAACATCGCGTACCGCACCTCGCGTTTCAGCCCGATGCCATGGTCGACCTGGCGATCCTGCCGATCTCCGCCGTCGTCAGCAGCTATTACCTGCGCCTGCGCGTCGAGGACCGGCCGGGGGTCCTGGCGGACGTGACGCGGATTCTGGCCGACAACGGCATCTCGATCGTCGCCATGATCCAGCGCGAACCGGGCGAGGGCGAGGAGCAGACGGACATCATCATGCTGACCCACAAGACGCGCGAACGCGAGGTCGATACGGCGATTGCCGGCATCGAGTCACTGGCGGCCGTGCGCGGGCGCATCATCCGCCTGCGCGTGGAGGAACTGCTCTAGCCCCGTGACAGAGCGCAGTCCAGCTAGCGGCTGGCAGGGCCGCCGTCTCCTGTCGCTCGGCCTCGACGGCGGTTGTCTGCGGCCAGATGGCGAGCCGAGCGGCGGACAGGCATGCTGAGTCGACTTGCGGTCGGGCTGCTCTGGCTGCTGCACTGGTTGCCGCTGCCTGTGCTGTCGCGCTGCGGCAACGCGCTGGGCAGCCTTTCCTTCCTCCTCGGCCGGCGGCGACGCCACATCGTCCTGGTGAACCTCCGTCTGTGCTTTCCGGAACTCTCGGAAGCGCAGCGCCAGCAGCTGGCTCGGGCCCATTTCAGGGTGCTCGGGCGCAGCATGCTCGAACGCAGCCTGCTCTGGTGGGCGAGCACAGAGCGTCTGTCGCGCCTGATCACCGTCGTCGGCGACGACCAACTGCGGACTCTGGTCGAAGCGGGGCGGCCGGTGCTGATGCTGACGCCACACTTCGTCGGACTCGACGCCGGCGGCGCGGCGATCGCCATGCGCTTTGACTGTGCGAGCATCTACGCCGTGCAGTCGAATCGCGTCTTCGATCGCCTGTTGCTCCGCGGTCGTCAGCGCTTTGGCGACCAGTTGCTGCTGTCGCGCCAGGAGCCCGTGCGCTCGAGCGTCCGGGCGATGATGGCGGGGCGGCCGCTCTACTACCTGCCGGACATGGACTTCGGGCGGCGAGACTCGATCTTCGTGCCCTTCTTTGGCGTCCAGACGGCGACCGTTCCCGGCCTTTCGCGGCTGGCACGACTGGCGGGCGCCACCGTCGTTCCCTGCCTGACGCGCATCCTGCCCGACGCTGCCGGTTACCTGGTGATGGTCGGCGAACCGTGGCAGGATTTCCCGAGTCGCGATGTCGAGGCGGACACGGCGCGAATGAATGCCTGGATCGAGGAGGCGATCCGCAGCATGCCGGAGCAGTACTACTGGGTGCACCGGCGCTTCAAGACGCGCCCGGAAGGCGAGTCGCGTCCGTACTGAGGGTGACGCGGCAGCGCTTTTCGCGCCGCCGCGTCACGTCGGCGAACCGCAGTGCGGCCGCGGCGGGTATACTTGTGCGGCATGCAGCCTGGTGCCGCAAGCTGCCTGGCCACCGGGCCGAAAACCTGATCCTCTGAGACCTCTCTATCTTGGCACTGACCCTACTCGGATTGTCCGGCGCGCTGACGCACGACCCATCGGCAGCTCTCTACCGCGACGGCAGGTTGGTCGCTGCCGCCGAGGAGGAGCGCTTCGTTCGTGACAAGCATGCCAAGAACCGCATGCCCTACGAGGCGGCGAAGTTCTGCCTCGATTTCGCCGGCATCCGGCCGGCCGAGGTGGACGCGGTGGCGATCCCCTTTGCCCCGATCAGCCTGCTGGGACCAGCGCGCTGGCACTATGCGCGGCGCTACTGGTACGCTCCGGACCGTGCGCTGGACGCCATCCTGACCGGCAACCGCCGTTTTCACCGTTACCGCAGGCGGATCGAGTGGTGTCTGCAGCAGTTGGGTTTCGATCTGCGGAAAACCGAGATCGTGCCGGTCGAGCACCACCTCGCGCACGCCGCGAGTGCCTACCATTGCGCCGGCTTCCAGGAGAAGACGGCGATCCTCGGCATCGACGGCAAGGGCGAGTACGCGACGACCTTCTTTGGCTACGGCGAAAATGGCAGGATTCACAGGATCAAGGAGTTCTACGATCCGGATTCGCTGGGGGGCTTGTACGGGGCGCTGACCGAGTACCTCGGTTTCGAGATGCTCGACGGCGAGTACAAGGTGATGGGAATGGCGCCCTACGGCGATCCCGGGCGTTACGATTTCTCGCGTCTCGCCCGCTTCGAGAACGGTGAACTGAAGGTCAATACCCAATACGCCAACGTGATCGGCTTTCGCCGGTACAAGGAAGAGGGCAAGGGGTACTACTTCTCGCCGAAGCTGGTGGAATGGCTGGGACCGAAGCGTGCCGGGGATGTCGCCGACGATCCCTACATTCATTACGCGGCGAGCATGCAGAAGCTGTTCGAGGATCTGTCGCTGCAGATGCTCGACCACTATCTGGGCGATATCCTGCGGGAGACCGGCCGCCTTGCCTTTTCCGGCGGCGGGGCGCTGAACGTCAAGCTCAATCAGAAGATCATTGCCCGTCCGGACGTGCGCGAACTCTTTGTCCAGCCGGCCTCCGGTGACGCCGGCACGGCGGTTGGCGCAGCGGCCTACGTCTCGGTGCAGCGTGGCGTCGCGGTCGAGAAGATGGAGCACGTCTATCTCGGCCCGGCATACAGCAACGAGGACGTCATCGCCGCCTGCGCGCGGCATCCGGCCAGGCCGGCGTGGCTGCGGCTCGACGCGGTCCCGCTGCGGGTCGCGCGGCTGCTGGCAGCCGGCCATCCGGTGGCCTGGTTCCAAGGCAGGATGGAGTTCGGACCGCGTGCGCTCGGTGGCCGGTCGATCCTTGGCTGCCCGAGCGTTGCCGGTGTCGCCGACCGGATCAACGCGCAGATCAAGTTTCGCGAACGCTGGCGCCCGTTCTGTCCGAGCATGCTCGATACCGTCGCGCCGCAGATGCTCGGCAGCGCGCATCCGGCACCGTTCATGACCTTCACTTTCGAGGTGGCGAAAGGCTGGAAGGAACGGGTGCCCGAGGTCGTGCACGAGGATGGCACGTCGCGTGCGCAGGTGCTGCGGCGCGAGTTCAATCCGCGCTACTATGACCTGATGCTCGAACTCGAGAGGCTCACCGGCAACGGTGTCGTGCTGAATACCTCTCTGAACCGCCGCGGTGAGCCGATGATCTGCTCACCGACCGATGCACTCAACATGTTCTTCGGCTCGGACCTGCAGTACCTGGTGATGGAGGATGTCCTGGTGGTCAAGGACGGAGCCGATCGACAGCTGATCGACACACACGAATAATGAAGAAAATCAAACTGCTCTACGCAAGGAACATCATCAGCAGGAAGTCGGCGCAACAGGAGCTGTCGTTCCTGCTGCTGGTGCACAACCTGGCCTTCGAGAAGACCGTGGAAGTGCGCTGGGCTGGCGAAGACGGCGTCTGGCACAGGTTGCCGGCGGCCCATCACGGCGCCATCGACGGCGAAAAGGAATACTGGCTGGCGACAACGACCCTTGCGCTTGCCGACGATCAACCGCTGCCTGGCAACGTCGAATTCGCCGTTCGCTATTGCGTCGGCGGCAGCGAGTACTGGGACAACAACGACGGCGGCAACCACAGCATCCAGGCCGACTCGGGGATCATGCTCGGCGCCGACTGTGCCCTGCAGAACGTCGAGTTTGCAACGCGCCTGGCCGAGCAGCAGCGACTCGTGCCGGTGGTCGTGGCCGTCAACAGCGACCTCGGTGTGCGCCGCGTCAGCATCGAATGGAGCACCGACGACTGGCGGAACACGCAGCAGTCGAATTGCCGCTACCGGCGCAACTATTGGGACAGCGAGTTTCTCAGCAACGCGCGCAACCCCAACCACTACGGTTGTCAGATCTGGCAGGCCGGGCTCAGGATCGGCGACGCCTTTCGCCTGCGCTACCGTATCAGCTGTGAAACCAGGCAGCACGAAGTGCTCCACGACGACGCCTTCGGCCATGATTACGTCGTCGAGCGGCCACCACTGACGGTGATGATCCTCAACCTCCACTGTTGCCAGGAGGAGGAGCAGGACCGCAAGCTGTCGCAGATCGCGCGGGCGATCGATGAACTCGGGGTGGACATCGTCTGCCTGCAGGAGGTCGCCGAACTCTGGAATGACGGTCGCGGTGACTGGCAGACGAACACGGCGCGGATCATCAACGAGCGACTCGCTGCGCCGTATCAACTGGTGACCGACTGGTCGCATCTCGGTTTCGACCGTTATCGCGAGGGGGTGGCGGTACTCAGCCGCTACCCGGTCGAGAGCCACCGGGCGCGTTACGTATCGCCCAGTACCGACCCCTACAGCATCCACTCGCGCAAGGTGGTGATGGCGCGCGTCCGCGTGCCGCGCTTTGGCCTGATCAACGTCTTTTCATCACACCTGAGCTGGTGGGAGGACGGCTTTGCGGAGCAGTTCGGGAATCTCCGCCGCTGGGCGAGCGAAGAGCATGGCGACGGGATTGCGGCCAGCATGCTCTGTGGCGACTTCAACATCAAGGCCGGTGCACGGGGCTACCAGTTGGTCGTCGAGTCGCGTGAATATCACGATCAGTACCTGGCAGCGACCTCGCCGCTGGTGTTCGACAAGGTTTTCGCAGCCAGGGAGTCCGGCTGGGCGCATTACCTCGACGACGATCGGCGGATCGATTACGTCTTCCTGCGCCAGGGCAGTCAGTTGCGCGTCACTTCCGCAAGGAGCGTCTTCACCGACCACGATTATGGCAGGGTGTCCGACCATCTGGGCTATCTGATGACCTTCGAGCCAACATGAGCCGGACGAATTCTCACGGCTCGCCTCGCTGCCCCGGGTAGCGGGCGGGCATCACACACGACAGGCAGTCATTCTCGAAATGGATACGGCAGAGAACTATGCAGTACCGGTGCACGGAAACCTCGGCGGTTCCTTCGTGCGCAGCAACGACTTCAACGAGAAGTTCCATCTTCGTTGGGGCAAGATCATCTTCGATGTGTCCTTCGGCGCTCAGCTCAACCTCAAGGTGATCCTGAGGGTCTATCGGGACCACGGCATCTGCGAAACCTACGTCGTCGATACCGATCCCTACGACATCCACTGGAACCACCACAAGCGGCGGACGCGCGACTTCTACATACACCCCGAATCGCGCAGCTTCGGCCGGGTGAACTGCGTCAAGTTCGCCTTCGTCGTGCACCGCGACGAACACTCGCTGCCCTCGCGGCACGAGTACATCTTCATGGACTGGCAGCAGTTGCGCAGCGAGCAGCCGCAGTACCGGAGAATCACCTCCGAGTGGGCGACGCACAACAGGTACCGCACCCATGAATGCAACGCCTGGCAGTTGCAGAGTGATGTCGACTGGTACAACCACCACTTCGACTCGCTGCACCTGATTCCCAAGTTCACCAAGGGGCAGCAGCACCATCCCTACCATCCGAAGCGCTTCATCCATGATCACATCGACAAGGTGATCAGCAGCAAGCACAGGCACCCGAACCGTTTCTGCACGATCAAGGTGAGCGTGGACTGCATCGACGACCACGACTTCACGCGCCACCTGGTGCACGCCAGCGAGCAGGGTGTCTGGGTGCAGTGCATCGTCGACTGGCGGAAGATGACGCTGACCAACAGTGACAACTACGCCCGGCTCAAGCGTGCCGGCGTCGAGCTGGTGGGGGTCTTCTGCACGCCGCACCACCACCTGATCGAAGTCGATCCGGACATGCATACCAAGTTCATCATCTTCAACGACGAGGACTGCATTCTGGGTTCGTTCAACATCACCTTCGACCGCTGGTGGGCGAACTGGGAGTCGGGAATGACCTTCCACTCGAAGGGGGTCTGTCGCCTGCTCGACAATGTCTTCCAGAGCGAACGCGGGGGGGTCAACCAGCGCTACGGCGTCGATCCGCTGAGCCCGTTCAACCTGCTCTACACCTTTGGCCGGCAGGCCCTGCTCGACGGCAGGTATTACCGCCCGCACCATGCCATCCTGGCGGAAATCCATCGTGCCAAACGTTCCATCAAGCTGACGCTGTTTCTGATCGGCAACCTGCTGGGCGAGCACGGGGACAGCGTCGTCGATGCCCTGATCCACGCCAGGAATCGTGGCGTGCACGTGCACATCCTGCTCAATGGTCATCTCGCGCGGCAGGGCCGGGTCGGCATCGAGCGATCGATGGCCGAGGAGTTGAATCGTCCGCTGCTTCCCGCAGTGCAGGGTTTGCGCACTGCCGGCATCGCCGTCGGTCTGGTCTATGGGCAGACCGACCACCCGGTGCCCTACTCGCCGATCCATTCCAAGTACTGCATCATCGACGAGGCGACGGTCATCGAGGGCAGCTTCAACTGGTACAACACGTCGGTCTTCTCGCACGACCTGCTCGTCCTCGCGACGAATCGTGAGGTGGCGAAGGCCTATCTGCACGAGTTTGAACAGATCCAGCATCTGTTCAGGGTCTACTATTGAGTGCCGGCCTGCCCCATCTGAAAACGGATAATTGACTCCAGGAGCGGCGCCAAGGATACTTCGTCTGCGTGGTCGAAACGCCTTCCCACAGGTTGCATTTTCTCAACGCGGTGGCCAAGAGACGGCGGAGCGTCGAGTCGTCCGACAGCCAATACGGAGACACCATGCCCTTTGCGATCCTGATTCCAGCTTTTCTCAACACCAACTCACTCTCGAGGAAATCATGTCCAAACTGTTCATCGAAGATCTCGCCCTCGAAGGCAAGCGCGCCCTGATTCGCGTCGATTTCAACGTTCCCCAGGATAAGGTCACCGGCGCCATCACCAACACCAAACGCATCGAGGCGGCGCTGCCAACGATCAGGTATGCTCTGGACAAGGGGGCTGCCGTCATCCTGATGTCACACCTCGGCCGTCCGGACGGCAAGGCCAATCCCAAGTTCAGCCTGGCACCGGTTGCCGTCGCCCTCGGTGACCTGCTCGGGCGGCCGGTCAAGTTCCTGCCCGATTGCGTCGGCCCCGAAGTCGAGGCTGCCTGTGCTCAGATCAAGCCGGGCGAAGTCATCCTGCTCGAGAACCTGCGCTTCCACATCGAGGAAGAGGGCAAGGCCAGCGTCACGAATGCCGACGGGACGGTGACCAAGCTCAAGGCCAATCCGGACGACGTCAAGGCATTCCGCGCTTCGCTCACCAGGCTGGCCGACGTCTATATCAACGATGCCTTCGGCACCGCGCATCGCGATCATTCGTCGATGACCGGCGTGCAGCTCCCCGAGCGCGCCTCGGGTTACCTGATGAACAAGGAACTGGCCGCTTTCTCGGCCGTTCTCGAGTCGCCGCAACGGCCGTTGCTGGCGATCCTCGGCGGCGCCAAGGTTGCCGACAAGATCCAGTTGATCAACAACCTGCTCGACAAGGCAGATCAGATCATCATCGGTGGTGGCATGGCATTCACCTTCAAGAAGGTGCTTTCGGGAATGCCGATCGGCAACTCGCTGTTCGACGAGGAGGGCGCCAAGCTCGTTCCCGGCCTGATGGACAAGGCGCGCGAGAAGGGCAAGGAGATTCTCCTGCCGGTCGATTTCGTCACCGCCGACAAGTTCGACGCCAATGCCAGCACCGGTACGGCCAACGACGTGGACGGGATTCCGGACGGCTGGCTCGGACTCGACTGCGGCCCCGAGTCGACGCGCATCTTCAGCGACGCCATCAGGAAGGCAAGGACGATCATCTGGAATGGCCCGGCGGGCGTCTTCGAGTTCGAGAAGTTCGAAGCCGGCACGCGCGCGATGGCGCAAGCGGTCGTCGAGGCCACCGCGGCGGGTGCCATCACCGTCATCGGCGGTGGTGACACGGCCACCGCCGCGAAGAAGTACGGGGCCGACAAGAAGGTCACGCACAGTTCCACCGGTGGCGGCGCCTCGCTCGAGTATCTCGAAGGCAAGGTCCTTCCTGGCGTTGCCGCGCTCTCCGAGAAGTGATGCCGACGGCCCCGGCAGGGTCGGGGCCGATTGGCTTCTCCAGTCATCCCCCGCAATACAACATCGAGGAACAACATGCGCAAAATCGTAATCGCCGGCAACTGGAAGATGAACAAGACCGTTGCCGAGTCAGTGAAGCTGGCTGGTGAAGTGGTCGCTGCCGCCAAGGACATCAAGCAAGTGGTCGTCGCGATCGCCCCGACCTATCTCGCTCTGGCGAAAGTGGCCGAAGTGCTGCAGGGGAGCAACGTCAAGCTCGCCGCGCAGGATGTGCACTGGGAGAACCAGGGCGCTTTCACCGGCAAGGTCAGCGCCGACATGCTCAAGGAGATCGGTGTCGACTACGTGATCATTGGTCACTCCGAGCAGCGCAGCTACTTCGGCGAGACCGACGAGACGGTCAACAAGAAGGTCAGGAAGGTGCTGTCGCTGGCCATGAAGCCAATCATCTGCATTGGCGAGACCCTCGCCGAGCGCAAGGAAGGCCGCCTTGAAAGTGTCCTGACGAGGCAGGTCAATGGTGCCTATGCCGGGCTTTCAGCCGACGAAGCGCTGTCCACAGTGATCGCCTACGAACCGGTCTGGGCCATCGGTACCGGCGTCACCGCCAGCGACGACGAGGCCCAGGAGGCGCACGCCTTCGTTCGCGGCCTGCTGGCCAAGCTCTACGGCGACAGCGTCGCCCAGTCGATCAGCATTCAGTACGGCGGTTCGATGAAACCCGAGAACGCTGCCGGGCTGCTGGCGCAGAAGGACATCGACGGCGGCCTGATCGGCGGCGCGGCACTGAAGGCGGACAGTTTCCTTGGTATCGTCCGCCCTGGCGAGGGACTCAGCAAGTAGCCACGGCTGCAGCGCGAGCGAGGCGGCAACTGCGACCCGGTTGCCGTCGTCCTGCTCGCGGTGCAGCACCGAAGATCAGCCGCGCGCGGCAATCGACCTGTGTTACCGGGCCGATTGCCGCGCGCGTTTCTAAGCCTGCCTGACGGTCAGCAGGCTCTCGTCCCACTTGGCGTGCTTCTCGAAACCAAGCAGGTTGGCGATCGTCGCGGCGATGTTTGACAGACCTGCCGTGGCGGTCTGCGCCAGACCGAGCCGGCCGCCGCTCACATTGTCGTAGAGGACCAGCGGCACCGGATTCAGCGTGTGCGAGGTCTTGCTCTTGAACGATCCGTCCGCATTCGTGGCGGGCCGTCCGCTCTTCTTGTCGATCTCGTACATCTCGTCCGCATTGCCATGGTCGGCAGTGATCAGGGCCACGCCTCCCATGGCGTCGATCACGGGCAGGATGCGTGCCAGTTGCAGGTCGACCGCTTCGATCGCCATTGTTGCGGCGCGGAAGTTGCCGGTGTGGCCGACCATGTCGCCATTCGCGAAGTTGCAGCGCAGCGTGCGGTAACGCCCGCTCTTGAGGGCAGCGATCATCGCGTCGGCGATCTCGGCGGCTTTCATCCACGGCCGCTGCTCGAAGGGGACGACGTCGCTGAGGACCTCTTCGTAGGTCTCGCCATCGAACTTGTTCGAGCGGTTGCCGTTCCAGAAGTAGGTCACGTGCCCGAACTTCTGCGTTTCGGAACAGGCGAACTGGGTGATTCCGGACTTGGCAAACCACTCGCCCATGGTATCGAGAATCGCTGGCGGATCGACGAGGAAGCGCTTTGGCAGCTTGAGGTCGCCGTCGTACTGCAGCATTCCGGCGTAGGTCACCCGCGGTACGCGGACGCGGTCGAACTTGTCGAAGTCGGCTTCCTCGAAGGCGCGCGTGATCTCGATCGCGCGGTCACCGCGGAAGTTGAAGAAGACGACCGAGTCACCATCCTCGATCGTGCCGACCGAGTGGCCGCCGCTGGCGATCACGAAAGGCGGCAGGTCCTGATCGATCGTTGCCGGAAAGCGCGCGCGCAGCGAATTGATCGCCTCCGACGCACTCTCGTGCTGCTCGCCCTCGCCGCGGACGTGTGTCTGCCAGCCGCGCTCGACCATGCTCCAGTTGGCCTCGTAGCGGTCCATCGTGATGCTCATGCGGCCACCGCCGGAGGCGATGCGGGCGTCGAAGCCGGCGTCACTGATCTTTGCCAGGAAGGACTCGAACGGCAGGACATAGTCGAGGGCGCTGGTTTCGGGAACGTCGCGTCCGTCAAGCAGGATATGGACGCGGACGGTCGGCACGCCTTCCTCCTTGGCGCGCTGGATCATGGCGCGCAGGTGGTCGATGTGGCTGTGGACGTTGCCATCCGAGAAGAGGCCGAGAAAGTGGATGACGCCACGGCCGGCGCGTGCGCCGGCGACGATCTGCTGCCAGGCTGCGCCTTGCCAGATCGAGCCGACGGCAATGGCGTCGGCGACCAGCGCCGCGCCCTGGCTGTAGACCTGGCCGGCGCCGATGGCGTTGTGACCGACTTCGGAGTTGCCCATGTCCTCGTCTGAAGGCATTCCGACAGCGATGCCATGGGCGCGCAGGGTGATGTTCGGACAGGTGGCGAGCAGGCGGTCCAGGGTGGGCTTCCTGGCCGCGGCGATGGCACTGCCGACATCCGACTTGGCGATGCCGTAGCCATCCATGATGATCGTGACAATGGGGCCCTGAATTCCGGGGAAGGAGGCAGATTTCTGCAACATGATGGATTCCTGGGGAAGTTGAATGTGGGCAACGAAGGCCGCCGGGGATCTGAAAGCAGCGGCGTCAACGCCAGTATACCGCAAGCCGCTGGCCGTCGCCGAACAAAGAATCCTGTTTGAAAACGGTGACTTGCGCGCTCCCGAGCGGGCACATGGGGGGCCGCGGCGACGCCCCGGAAGGGCAGCGTCGCGACTACCGGGGTTGTTGCACGCCGATCACCGGCTGCCGTTGCCGGATACGGATGCGGACGCGCTTGCGGACCTTCTGCGGTGTCTCCTGCTGACGGCTGACGGGACGCCTTCTGTGGCGCTGTTTGCGGGCACGCCGGCTGGCAACCAGCCACGCGATCCTGGCGACGAGCAGCAGCAAGGCGAGGACCCAGACCAGTGGATAGGCGAGCACCTCCTTGAGCAGCTCGACGAACATGAGCGGCGGACTGACATCCTGGCTGACCGGCATCGCTGGCGCCACGCGCGCCCCGGCAACCGGCTGCCGGCGGTCGACGGTCTGGTCGACGACGGTCAGCGAGACGTCGCCATGTCCGATCGACGCTTGGCCGTCGCGGGCGCTGTAGTGAAAACCCTCGACACCGGCCACGGAGAAACTGACCTGCCCACCCGGGCCGACGCGCGCATCGGTGGTTTCGACGATCAGTTCGGCGGCCGCGTGCTGCAGGTTGTTCAGCGTCGCCAGGATATCGTCCCCTGCGGGCACCAGGCCTGTGGTGGCCGCGACTGACGCTCCGCCAGGGGGAGGGGCTGCCGGCCTCTGCCTGCCCGGCCTCGTCAACAGCATGCGCGATGCCGTGCCGGCGGGAGGAGCGGACGCGTCGGCATCCAGCGAGGGAACTGCCGGCAGCAGCAACGGGGCCGGCGACAACCATTGCGGCGACGGCTCGTGCTCGCCGGGGGCGCTGGCAAGCTCCGGCGCAGGTGGCGAGGCCGCCTGCGCCGGCTCGGCCGGCAGCACGGCAGCGGTCAGCGGCAAGGGCGCTGCGTCGTCGGCGATGCTGTGGGCCAGTGCATCAACGCCGAGCAGCAGGAACGCTGCCACGCCGATCGGCGTCGGCCAGCGAACGCACGGTCGCGCCCCCGCTCGCCGTCCGGAAAGCCACCGAAGCCTGCCGTTCAACATAGCAATGTCTGTCTCCAGGTTCCCCCTTGCGCCAGGGTCGGCGCGGCCTCTCCGCCGGGTTGCGCCGGCTGCCGGGGGACGAATGCTAGAATATTACAGCAACGTTGGCGCGGCACGTTTCCGCGGGAGAATCCCCTTCTGATGAGCAAGTCATTGCTGCCGGATGTCGCTTGGCACTCCCTGCCGGCAGACGAAGCGGCGGCGCGCCTGACGGCCAGTTTCGAACAGGGGCTTGACGCGGCCGAAGTCGCCTGTCGCCGCTCGCAGCATGGCGAGAACCGCCTAACGCCCGCCCCGAGCCGCGGACCGATGCTGCGTTTCGCCCTGCAGTTCGTGCAGCCGCTGGTACTGGTGCTCGTCCTTGCCGGACTGGTGACGGCCATCCTCGGTGAATGGGTTGATGCGTCCGTGATCTTTGGCGTCACCCTGGTCAACGCGGTGATCGGCTTCATCCAGGAAGGCCGTGCCGAGAGCGCGCTGGCCGCGCTTGCACGTTCGGTCATCAGCGAGGTCACGGTCCTGCGTGGGGGCTGCAAGCAGCGCCTGTCATCGACCGAACTTGTGCCTGGCGACGTCGTTCTGCTGGCGGCGGGTGACAAGGTGCCGGCCGACCTGCGGCTGTTCCGGGCGAGGGATCTGCAAGCCATCGAAGCGGCACTGACCGGCGAGTCGACGGCCGTTGCCAAGGGTGGCGACGCGTTGCCCGAGAGCACCCTGCTCGCCGAGCGCTGCAACATGGCCTATGCCGGTACCGTCATGATCAGCGGCCAGGGAGCCGGCGTCGTCGTGGCGACCGGCGACCATACCGAAACCGGCCGCATCTCGCGGCTGATCGCCGAGACCCCTGACCTGACGACGCCGCTGACCCGCCGCATGGCGGTCTTCAGCAACTGGCTGCTGGTCGCCATCGGACTGCTGG
The DNA here is from genome assembly GCA_017592775.1 of Candidatus Accumulibacter conexus. Taxonomy (GTDB): domain Bacteria; phylum Pseudomonadota; class Gammaproteobacteria; order Burkholderiales; family Rhodocyclaceae; genus Accumulibacter; species Accumulibacter conexus. Next base: position 19,771 of record JAGFNJ010000019.1, read on the forward strand.
CCGGGCTGACCTTTGCCGTCGGCATCTGGCGGGGAGAGTCGGCCTTCGCCATGTTCATGGCAGCGGTGGCGCTGGCGGTTGGCGCGATTCCCGAAGGGCTGCCGGCGGCGATGACGATCACCCTGGCCATCGGTGTTTCCCGCATGGCCAGGCGACGGGCGATCATTCGCAAGCTGCCGGCGGTCGAGACCCTCGGCAGCACGACGGTGATCTGTTCGGACAAGACCGGCACCCTGACCGAGAACCAGATGACCGTGCGCGAGATCTACGCCGGCGGCGTGCGGAATGCGGTCAGCGGCAGCGGCTATTCGCCGACTGGCGCGGTCGGCGATGGTGGCGACGTTGCCGGTGCGTTGCGCGAATGCCTGCTGGCCGGGGCGCTGTGCAACGATGCCGGCCTGAACAGGAGCAACCGCCATTGGGAGATCGTCGGCGACCCGACCGAGGGTGCGCTGCTGGTCGCTGCGCGCAAGGCGGGGCTCGACGAGCGGACCTTGCAGAAGCTGTTTCCGCGTCTGGACGAGATTCCCTTCGATTCGACACGGCAGTACATGGCGACCCTGCACGACATCGAGGGGGTGCGGGTGGCCTACTTCAAGGGGGCGCTCGAACAGTTGCTGTCGCGATCGCTGAGCATGCTCGACCGCAACGGCCGCAGCGTGCCGCTGCGCCGCGAGGAGATCGAGGGCGCTGCCGCGACGATGGCGGCGGCGGGTCTGCGGGTGCTGGCCGTCGCTCGCCTTGCCGCCGCTTCGGCAAGCGCGCTGACCGCCAGCAGTGCCGACGCCGGCCTGGAGTTCGTCGGCCTGGTGGGGATGGTAGACCCGCCGCGACCGAAGGCAATCACCGCGGTCAGGACCTGTCATGCAGCCGGCATCACAGTCAAGATGATCACCGGTGATCACGCCACCACGGCACTTTCGATCGCCCGGCAGATGGGGATCGCCCGGGCCGGCGAGACGGCGATCAGCGGTCGCGAGTTGGCGACGCTCGATGATGAAGCCTTGCGCGAAGTGGTGCGTCGGATCAACGTCTTTGCGCGCGTCGAGCCGGCTCAGAAGCTGCGTCTGGTACGGGCGCTGCAGGCCAATGGCGAGGTGGTGGCGATGACTGGCGACGGGGTCAACGACGCGCCAGCCCTGAAGCAGGCCGACATTGGCATTGCCATGGGCCTGGGCGGGACCGAAGTGGCCAAGGACGCTGCGGAAATGGTCCTGACCGATGACGATTTCGCTGCCATCGAGGCTGCCGTCGAGGAGGGGAGGGGTGTCTACGACAACCTGGTGAAGTTCATCACCTGGACACTGCCGACCAACTTCGGTGAGGGCCTCGTGATCGTCGCGGCGATCCTGGCCGGAGCGACGCTGCCGATCACGCCGCTGCAGATTCTCTGGATCAACATGACGACGGCGGTCTTTCTCGGTCTCATGCTGGCCTTCGAGCCGATCGAGCATGCCGTCATGCGCCGCCCGCCGCGCCCGCCAGGAACCCCGATTCTCGACGCAGCGCTCGTCTGGCGAATCGTTCTCGTCAGCCTGCTGCTGCTTGCCGGTTCCTTCGGGCTCTTCCTGCGCGAGTTGGCGCAGGGCCACTCGCTCGCCGAGGCGCGTACCGTCGCCGTCAACGTCTTTGTCGTCGTCGAGGGAATGTACCTTTTCAACTGCCGCTCACTGAAGCTCTCGGCGCTGCGGCTGGGACTCTTCTCCAACCCGGCGATCTGGTACGGCATCGTGGTGATGGCCCTGCTGCAGCTCGTACTGACCTACCTGCCGCTGATGAACCGGCTGTTCGCCACGGCGCCGATCGGCGGGCAGCAGTGGCTGGAGATCGGTGCGGTTGGCGTTGTCGCCTACGTCGTGGTGGGCATCGAGAAGCGACTGCGCGCGCTGCGCTGATTCGTCCGCCCGTCGCCGCCGCCTGCCTGTTTGCCGGCGCCTGTCGCGGTGCCGGGCAAGCGACATCGACGTGTCAGGACGGGCGGGCGGCGACCGGCGTGGTCGCAGACACCTTTTCTCGCCGTGGTCGCTGAACTTCGGCCATGCCATAATGACCAAGAGCCACCGGTGCGGACGGCAGCCAGCCTCCTCCGGTTTCGCCAACCTTCATTCCCGATCAGGATCCGACATGACAAGCACAGTGACTCTGGGTGGCAAGCCCTTTCAGCTCAGTGGCAGTTTCCCGCAGCCAGGCCAGGTGGCGCCGGCGTTTTCGCTGGTCGGCAAGAACCTCGCCGACGTCACGCTGCAGAGCTTTTCTGGCCAGCGCAAGATCCTCAACATCTTCCCCAGCATCGACACGCCCACCTGCGCCACCTCGGTCCGCAAGTTCAACCAGGAGGCGAGCGCGCTGCCGGGAGTGGCGGTGCTCTGCATTTCAGCCGATCTGCCGTTCGCCCAGAGCCGCTTCTGCGGTGCCGAAGGCCTCGACAGGGTAGTGACGCTATCGACCATGCGCGGCCGGGAGTTTCTCGTCGATTACGGCGTCGCCCTGAGCGAGGGGCCGTTGGCCGGCCTTGCAGCGCGTGCGGTGGTCGTTCTCGACACCGATGATCGCGTGCTCCACAGCCAGCTCGTCGGCGAGATAAAGGACGAGCCGGACTACGCGGCGGCGCTGCAGGCGCTTGTCTGACGCCGTCGGCAGCGACGTGCCCGAAGCCGAGGTCAGCGATCCCGTCCGGCAGAGCCAGGGTATCCAGTCGGTCGAGATTGGTACCCGGCTGCTGCAGGCACTGGCGAGTTGCGGTCGCTCGATGCTGTTGCGCGACCTGTCGCGCAGCGCCGGCATGCCGGCAGCCAAGGCGCGTCGCTACCTGGTCAGCTTCATGCGCATGGGTCTCGTCGAACAGGACGCCAATACGGGGCGGTACGACCTTGGCGGCTTTGCCCTCGAACTGGGACTCGCCAGCCTGGCGCGGCTGGACCCGGTGCGGCTGGCGGGGCCGCTGCTCGAAGACCTCTGCGAGCGCAGCGGCGAAACCGTCGCCCTCGCGATGTGGGGCAATCGCGGCGCCACCTGCGTCCGCTGGCTGGAGGCCGGCGGTCCGGTGACGGTGACCCTGCGCACCGGTGTCGTGCTGCCGCTGATCTCGTCAGCGACCGGACTCGCCTTTGCCGCGTTCTATCGTTCGCCTTACCTGCGCAAGATGCTCGATGCGGAGATCGAGGCGGCGGCCGCCGCGCGGCAGGCGACGCCGACAGCCTTGCGCGCCGCTCTGGCGGTGCAGCTCGACGAAATCCGGCGGCATGGCATCGCCCGCGCCGCCGGCAGCGTCACGCCCGGCGTGAACGGCTTCAGTGCGCCGGTTTTCAATCACGCGGGCCGCATGGTGGCGGCGATGACCCTGCTCGGCATCATTGGCAGTTTCGACATGGACTGGGACAGCCCGACGGCGCAACTGACGAAGGAAGCGGCGGCGGCCCTGTCGCGCAGGCTGGGACATGGTGGTTGCGAGACCAGGGCCGGCGCAGCTCCGTTGGTGAACGGCGATCCGCTGCCGGGTGGTGGTGCCGCGCGCGCCTGACTGCCGCGCGGGCTGTGGCGCCTGCTGCATCGCGCCTTCGATCAGCACGCCGATGCCCGGTCACCCGTGCGGCAAGGCGGCCGGCGCGCCTTGCGCCAGCCTGGCAGCCGATTACCGCTGTCGCCTCTGGGGCAGTCCCGAACGTCCGTCGTGCTGTGCCGGGCTGCAGCCTTCGGACGAGATGTGCGGTGCCGATCGAGACGAGGCGATCGCCTGGCTGCGGGCGCTCGAACTGGCAACCCGGCCCTGAGTGCTAGAATGCTCGTTTTTCTTGAAAGTCTGCTGTGGATCCTCTGCTGCTGCTGAAAGCCCTGATTCTCGGTATCGTCGAAGGGATCACCGAATTCCTGCCGGTGTCTTCGACCGGCCACCTGATTCTCACGGGTGATCTGCTCGGCTTCAACGACGAGCGCGGCAAGCTGTTCGAAATCGTCATCCAGTCGGGGGCGATGCTGGCGGTCTGCTGGGAGTACCGGGCAAAGATCGGCAGCGTCGTCCGCGGGCTGCCAAATGAGCCTGCTGCGCAGCGCTTCGCGCTCAACATCCTGATCGCGTTCCTGCCGCTGGCGATCCTCGGCCTGCTGTTCGGCAAGGCGATCAAGGCGCACCTGTTCAATGCACCGGTGGTGGCAGCGGCCTTCATCATCGGTGGCCTGGTCATTCTCTGGGCCGAGCGTCGTGAGCATCGCATCCGGATCGAATCGATCGACGATCTGTCGCCCGCCGATGCCCTCAAGCTCGGCCTGGCGCAGGCGCTGGCGCTGATTCCCGGCACCTCGCGCTCGGGGGCGACGATCATCGGTGGCCTTTTCTTCGGACTCTCACGACGGGCGGCGACCGAGTTTTCCTTCTTTCTGGCAATGCCGACGCTGATCGGCGCCAGCATCTACCAGCTCTACAAGGAACGTGCGCTGCTGTCCTTCGACGATCTGGGGATGTGGGCAGTTGGTTTCGTCGCCTCGTTCATCTCGGCGTTCTGGGCGGTGCGTGGCCTGCTGCGCTACATCAGCACGCATGATTTCTCGATCTTCGCCTGGTACCGGATCGCCTTCGGTATCGTCGTCCTGCTCACCTGGCACTACGACCTGATTGCCTGGACGGCTGGCTGAGATGGCGGCCGCATCGCGGATTCTCTACCTGCACGGCTTCTGCTCGTCGCCGGCATCGTGGAAGGCGCGCCTGCTCGGCGACTTCCTTGCCGCACGCGGCCTGGGCGATCGTTTCGCCTGCCCTGTCCTGCCGCCCGTCCCGCTGGCCGCAGTCGCCAGCGCCGAGGCCGCGCTGTCTGGCGGTGCCGGCGAGACGACACTGGTGGGGAGCTCGCTCGGCGGGTACTATGCAGCCTGGCTGGCGGAGAAGTACGGCCTGCGAGCGGTCCTGGTCAATCCGGCAGTGATGGCGCCGGAGCTTCTCGCTGGGCTGGTCGGCAAGCACAGCAATTTTCACACCGGCGAGAGCTTCGACTTCACCAACGAGCACGTCGCGCAACTGCGTCTGCTCGAAACCCCGCAGGTCACGGCGGAGCGCTATCTGCTTCTGGTCGAGACCGGCGACGAGGTTCTTGACCATCGCCAGGCTCTGGCACGCTATGCCGGCAGCCGGCAGATCGTCATCGAGGGTGGCGATCACAGCTTCCTCAGCTTTCCCCGCCTGCTGCCGCAAATCCTTGAATTCTGCCGGTTATAATGACCCCGATGCATGTACTGTTTGAAGAAGACGGGGCTTTTAGGGCGGCCACCATCCTGGCCGACAACGACAGCTCGTTGCAGGTCGAGGCGGCATCCGGGAAGCGCAGCAAGATCAAGGCCGCCAGCGTCCTGTTGCGTTACGACGAGCCGGCGCCGGCAGTGCTGCTCGAGCAGGCCGAACTGCTGCTGCCCGGCATCGAAGCCGACTTCCTGTGGGAGTGTGTCGCTGACAGCGAGTTTCATTTCGCCGATTTTGCCGATGAGTACTTCGGTCACTCCGCCAGTGCGGTCGAAGCGGCTGCGCTCCTGCTGGCGCTGCACGCAGCACCGGTCTATTTCCACCGCAAGGGCCGCGGGCGCTTCCGCAAGGCGCCGCCGGAAATTCTCGAGGCCGCTCTTGCCGGTCTCGAGAAGAAGCGTCAGCAGGCCCTGACGATCGAGCGCATGGTGAGCCAGCTCACATCGTTCACCCTGCCGCCCGAGTTCCCGCCGCTGCTCGGACAGCTGCTCTACAAACCGGATCGCAATCGCGGCGAGACGAAGGCACTGGAGGCCGCGTGCAGCGAGACCGGCCTCTCCGCGGCACACCTGCTGCACCGCTGTGGCGCAATTCGCTCGCCGTACGACTATCACCTGCAGCGCTTCCTGCTCGAGCAGTTTCCGCGCGGGACAGCCTTCCCGGCCGTCGAGCCGCCGCCGCTGCCGGTGGACCTGCCGCGTGCCGACGTGCGGGCCTTCTCGATCGACGACGCGACGACGACCGAGATCGACGATGCCTTTTCACTGCAACCGCTGCCCGGCGTCGGCTGGCGGGTCGGCATCCACATCGCGGCCCCGGGTCTCGGCATCGTACCAGGCTCGCCGCTCGACGAGATCGCGCGTGCCCGGCTGTCGACCGTCTACATGCCTGGCAGCAAGTTCACGATGCTGCCGGACGCGGTGGTGGAGCGCTACACTCTGGCGAGTGGGCGCGCGATTCCGGCGATCTCGCTCTACCTCACGGTGACGGCGGAGCTGGAGATCGTCGGCGACGAGTCACGGCTGGAGATCGTCCCCGTCGTCGCCAACCTGCGCCATCACGACATCGAGCCGTTGTTCAACGAACAGACGCTGGCTGGCGGACTGGCGGAGTTCCCCTTTCGCGACGAGCTGCTGACGCTCTGGCAACTGGCCAACGCCTGCGAGGGTCGGCGCGGCAAACCATCGGCGACGCCCGACAACAAGGATTTCAACTTTCGCATCAAGGGCGATCTCGGCGACGCGGAAAGCTGTCGCGTCGAGATTTCCGCGCGCCGTCGTGGCAGCCCGCTCGACAAGCTGGTCGCCGAACTGATGATCGTTGCCAACAGCACCTGGGGTGCCCTGCTGGCCAGCCGTGGGGTGGCGGCGATCTACCGTGTGCAGGGTGGCGGCAAGGTGCGCATGAGCACCGCGCCGCAAGCGCACGAAGGACTCGGCGTCAAGCAGTATGCCTGGCTGTCGTCGCCACTGCGGCGCTACGTGGACCTGCTCAACCAGTGGCAGCTGCTCGCCTGTCTCAAGGCCGACGCGCCGCCTTTTGCCGCCCGCTCGGACGCCCTGTTTGCCGCGCTGCGCGATTTCGAGCTGACCTATGCGGCCTACGCCGAGTTTCAGCGCGGCATGGAGCGCTACTGGTGCCTGCGCTGGTTGCGGCAGCAGGGAATCGAGCGCATTTCGGCGACCATCGGCCGTGAGAATCTGGCGCGGCTCGATGACCTGCCGCTCGTACAGCGCGTGCCGTCGGCGCCGGAACTCAAGCCGGGGCAGCGGGTCCTCCTGCAGCTCGAGTCGGTGGACTACCTGACCCTGGCCCTCGGCTGCCGCTACCTCGAAACCCTGTCACCCACGGCGACTGATGCGGCTGTGATCGAGCGTTTACCGGAGGCTGTCGATTGAGGTGAGGCAGGGATCGTTGCAGCGGTTCGATCGATGGTCGGCCAACCACCGGTTAGCGTTGGCGGTCGGGTTTTCCCTGCTGCTGCACGGTCTGCTGTTGTCGCTGCATTTCAGTTTCCCCGAGGCATCGCGTACCGTCCGGGAACGGGCGCTCGACGTCGTCCTGGTCAACCGCCGTTCGGCGCGCGCACCTGAGGAAGCGACGGTGCAGGCACAGGCCAATCTCGACAGTGGCGGCAATACCGAGCACGAGCGCCGGGCGAAGACGCCGATGCCGGCCGCACCCCGGCAGCAGCAGGGTGACGAGCTCGAACACTCGCAGAAGCGGATTCAGGCGCTCGAAGCGCATCAGCAGCGGCTGGCGGCGCAGGCGCAGAGCAGGGATTCGGTGTCACCGACGACGGCGAAGGAGGCACAGCCGGAACCGGTGCCGAATGTCAGTGGCCGTGACCTCGCCCAGAGCGCCCTGGCGATGGCGCGTCTCGAAGGCGAAATTGCCAAGGAACTCGATGAATACAGCAAGCGGCCGCGCAAGCAGTTTCTCGGCAGCAGCGCGATGGAGTATCGCTTTGCGCAGTACTTCGAGGAGTGGCGGCAGAAGGTCGAGCGGGTCGGTACCCTCAACTACCCGGCCGAGGCGCGCGGCAAGCTCTACGGCAGCCTCGTCCTGACGGTGACGGTCAGGAGCGATGGCTCGGTCGATACAGTCGAGATCAACCGTTCATCGGGCCACAAGGTGCTCGACGATGCGGCCCGCCGGATCGTCTTCATGGCATCGCCGTTCGCCGCCTTCCCGCCGGCCATCCGGCACGATACGGACACCCTGGTGATCACCCGCACCTGGAATTTCACCCAGCGCGACAGCCTGGAAACCAGGGCAGCCAAGCGATGAGCGACCGCTACGCCGTCTTCGGCAATCCGGTGGGCCACAGCAAGTCGCCAGCCATTCACGCTGCGTTCGCCGCGGCATGCCAGCAGGATCTGGCTTACGAGGCGATCCTCGCGCCGCTCGATGGCTTTGCCGACCGCGTGCGTGCCTTCGTCGCCGCCGGTGGTTGCGGTGGCAACGTCACGCTGCCGTTCAAACAGGAGGCCTGCCGTCTGGCAACGCGGCTGACGCCGCGGGCGCGGCTTGCGGGGGCGGTCAACACCCTGTCGTTCGACGGACCGGAGTGGCTCGGTGACAATACCGACGGCGCCGGTCTGCTGCGCGATCTGACGCACAATCTGGGCTGCCCGATCGCCGGCATGCGTGTCCTGCTGCTCGGTGCCGGTGGCGCTGCGCGCGGTGTTCTCGGCCCTCTGCTCGAGGCCGGACCGCGCCGACTGGTGATCTCCAACCGCACCGAAGCCAGCGCGCATGAACTGGCGGCGCGGCTGCCGGGCGCCGGTGCGGTCAGTGCCTGTTCGTACCCGCAACTCGCCGGGCAGAGCTTCGACCTGCTGATCAATGCCACCTCCGCCAGCCTCGCGGGTGCCCGCTTGCCCTTGCCGGATGGTCTCTTCGCTCCCGGCAGCCTGGCCTACGACATGATGTACGGGCAGGAGGAGGCCCCGTTCCTGCTCCTCGCCGGCAGTTGCGGGGCGGCGCGACTGGCAGACGGCCTCGGCATGCTGGTCGAGCAGGCGGCGGAGGCCTTCCAGCTCTGGCGTGGCGTCCGGCCCGCGACGGCGCCGGTGATGGCGATGCTGCGCTCCGGCAGCCGGCAGACCGGGGGCAGATGAAGCCCCTCCTCTGGGTGAAGCGTCTGCTGCTTGGCGGCATCGCCCTGTTGCTCCTCTATCAGTGCTGGTTGTTCGGCTGGATTCTCTGGTGGAACTGGGCGAACCCCGATGTCACCCGCTTCATGTCCATCCGGCTCGAGGAACTGCGTCGGCAGCAACCGGAAGCACGACTGCGCAAGCAATGGGTGCCCTACGACCGCATGTCGGTCCACCTCAAGCGCGCGATCGTCGCTGCCGAGGACGCCCGCTTCGTCGATCACGAGGGCTTTGACTGGGACGGAATCCAGCAGGCGATCGAGAAGAACCAGAAGAAGGGCCGGATCGTTGCCGGCGGCTCGACGATCTCGCAGCAGCTGGCGAAGAACCTCTTTCTGACACCGGCGCGGACGCCATGGCGGAAGGCCGAAGAGGCGGTCATCACGCTGATGCTCGAAGCCGTGTGGAGCAAGGAGCGCATTCTCGAGGTCTACCTCAACGTCATCGAATGGGGCAATGGCGTCTTCGGCGCCGAAGCGGCCGCCCGTCACTATTATGGCGTCACGGCGGCACAGCTTTCACGCGAGCAGGCTGCGCGGTTGGCGGGAATGGTTCCCAGCCCGCGCTTCTACGACCGCAACCGCAATGCGCCGGGGCTGGCAAGAAAGACCGCGATCATTCTCTCCCGCATGCCGTCTGCCGACCTTCCCTGAGCCGCAGGAACGCCAGGGGTCGGCGTTGGCGGAGAGTGGCCGGTGAGCGGCAAAGCCTGCGATACTATCCGCCTGTCGCTGCCGCAATGACCGTCGGTTCCGGATACCTCAAGGAGTCATCCCCGCATGAAGCTTCGTACCGTTTTTCTGCTGCTCATCTTCACTCTCGTCGCCGCCTTCTCCGCGCTCAACTGGCACGCCTTCACGACGCCGACGACGCTGTCACTGGGGGTGGCGCAGGTCGAAGCGCCGCTCGGGGTGATCATGCTCGGCGTCATCGCCTTCCTGGCCGCCTTCTTCCTGATCTTCGTCGTCTATGTGCAGGCCTCGGCGCTGTTCGATTCGCGTCGCCATGCGCAGGAACTGCAACTCAACCGCGAGCTCGCGGACAAGGCCGAAGCCTCGCGTTTTACCGAACTGCGTTCGTTTCTCGAAGGCGAGCTGCAGAAGCTGGCCGGCCGTGGTACGACGCCGGCGGCGAGTGACGCGGCGATCCTGGAGCGCCTCGACCGGCTCGAGAAGGTACTGCTGACCGGGATGGAGCAATCGGCAAACAGCGTTGCGGCGTGCGTCGGTGAACTCGAGGACCGGCTCGAACGGAGGGGCGATTTGCCGCCGGTGCATCGGCCGGGGAACCTCTGACTCCCCTGGTCGGGGCGGGCGCAGGCGCGCCACCTTGCCGGCAGGCGCCGGGCGTGCCGCAGTCGGCGGGCCTTGCCGGGACCCGCCGCGGTTCGCTATTTCTTCACAACTTCTCAGCGGCCGCTGGCCGAGCTCCGGCGGCCGGCGGCGCTGCCGCCCGTGTTGCCATGTACCGAATCGTGGCGGGCCGTTCGCGGCAGGCCGTCGCGCCAGTGCGCTGCCGGTTTGCCGACGCGCTTGTCGGCCTGTCCGGCTGGCTGCCCCGTGCGCTTGTCAGCGCCGTGCCATGGCCTGCCTTCCGGGCGCGGCTTGGCCGCCTGCGGCCGACGCGTCGGCTCGTGGCCGGCGACGACTTCGACCGGGATGCTTTGCCGCGTGAAACGCTCGATTCGCCTGACGTTGAATTGCTCGGCGTGATGAACGAGCGAGATCGCCAGGCCGCTGCGGCCGGCGCGCCCGGTGCGGCCGATGCGATGGACGTAATCCTCGGCAGCCTTGGGCAGGTCGTAGTTGAAGACGTGGGTGATCGTCGGCACGTCGAGGCCGCGCGCGGCGACGTCGGTGGCGACCAGGATTCGCACCTGGCCACGCCGCATCGCGGCGAGCGTACGGTTGCGCGCGCCCTGATGCATGTCGCCGTGGAGTGCCGCAGCATTCAGGCCGGCGACGTTCAGGCGATCGCTGACGCTGTCCGCATCGCGCTTGGTCGCCGTGAAGACGAGCGCCTGGTCGATTGACGCATCGCGCAGCAGGTGGTCGAGCAGGCGGTTCTTGTGTGCCAGATCGTCGACGAAGTGCATGCGCTGCTCGATGTTCTCGTGCTTGGCGGACGGTGCGTCGACCTCGATGCGCAGCGCGTTGCGCGTCATGCGCTGTGCCATCGCGCCGACCGTGCCGTCGAGCGTCGCCGAGAACAGCATCGTCTGGCGCGAGTCCGGAGTTGCCGCGACGATTCGCTCGATGTCGTCGATGAATCCCATGTCGAGCATGCGGTCGGCTTCGTCGAGGACCAGCATCTGCAACTGCGTGAAGTCGATCTTGCCCGAACTCATATGGTCGATCAGGCGGCCGGGCGTGGCAACGAGGATCTCCGGGTTGCGGCCGAGAAGTTCCATCTGTTTCGGGTAGGGCATGCCGCCGAGGATGGCGACCGCCCGCACCTGGTGCATGCGGCGACCGTACTTCTCGCTGGCAGCAGTGACCTGCAGCGCGAGTTCGCGCGTCGGCGTCAGGACCAGCATGCGCGGCCGTGCCGCTTGCCAGCGCTGCTGGTCGCGGCCACGCGACGGCGTCCGGCCGCCTTCACGACCAGCGCTGCGCGCGGCCGTCGCCGGCCGCTCCTGCAGAGCCAGGCGGTGCAGGGCCGGCAGCATGAAGGCGGCAGTCTTGCCGGAACCGGTCTGCGAGCAGGCAATGATGTCGCGGCCTGCGATGGCGGCGGGAACGACTTGCGCCTGCACCGGTGTCGGCACGTCGTAGCCCGAGTCGGTGAGCGCTGCGAGGAGGGCGGGGTTGAGCCCGATTTCTACAAAGGTCATGTTGTCTTTCGTATGGCTGTGCAGCCCCTCACCGACAGGCGTGCGGGGGGTGCGAATGAAGCAGGAAGGGCAACGCCAACCAACGAAAGGCTGCGAGACAGACTCTGTCGGATCAACAGGAGTCGGCACCCGTTGGCACAGAAGCTTTGTGCCGGGAAGGCGCTGAAGTGATCGACACCAGAAGGCAGGGGGGCTTGAGACTTACGGCCAGGTTCGCGATGCTCGGGGCACGCTGCAGGTCCGCTGCAACGTGCGGCGCGCATTGTAGCACGGTCGCGGGTGCGGTAGCGGTTCCTGAGCGGCATTCCTGCGAGTCGGCACGGGCCGCGATGCACCGGGAACGTGCGCGTCGCCCCGCCGGCGCACCATTCCCTTGCGTCGACCATCGGTCGGCAGCGTCGCACCGCCGGCCGGCAGGGGGTGGTCGAGGGTGGCACAGTTCCTGCTTGAAGACGTCGAGACCCATTATCGCGGTGAGCCTGATGAGCGCAGCGTTCTACAACGAGATGTACGATTCGGATGCCGGCCTGCGGCCGCACTATCGCGCCTTTGCCGAATGGCTGGACGGCATGCCGGCTGAGCGGCTCGAGCGCAAGCGGGCCGAGGCGGACACGGCTTTCCATCGCGTCGGCATCACCTTTGCCGTTTACGGCGAGGAGGCAGGGACCGAACGCCTGATCCCCTTCGACATCATTCCGCGGATCATCCCTGCGGCCGAGTGGGCGCAGCTCGAGGCCGGCCTGCGGCAGCGGGTGCAGGCGCTGAACGCTTTCCTGCACGACATCTACCACGAACAGGCGATTCTCAAGGCCGGCTGCGTTCCCGCCGAGCAGGTGCTGAACAACGCACAGTTCCGCCGCGAGATGATCGGTGTCGATGTTCCGTCCGGGATCTACGCGCATATCGCTGGCGTCGACATTGTCCGGGCAGGGGCCGGGGAGTCATACGTTCTCGAAGACAATCTGCGGGTGCCGTCGGGCGTGTCCTACATGATCGAGGACCGCAAGATGATGATGCGGCTCTTTCCCGAACTTTTCTCCCGGCACCTGATTGCGCCGGTGCAGCACTACCCGGACCTGTTGCTCGACAACCTGCGAACGGTGGCGCCGAAGGGGGTCGCCAACCCCACTGTCGTCCTGCTGACGCCGGGTGCCTACAACAGCGCCTACTTCGAGCACACCTTCCTGGCGCAGCAGATGGGAATCGAACTCGTCGAGGGCCGCGATCTGTTCGTCCGTGACGAGACGGTGTTCATGCGCACGACGCAGGGGCCGCAGCGGGTCGACGTCATCTATCGCCGCCTCGACGACGATTTTCTCGATCCGCTGGTGTTCAACAAAGACTCGATGCTCGGCGTGCCAGGTCTGTTGTCGGCCTACCGTGCCGGTCACGTCACCCTGGCGAACGCCATCGGCACCGGTGTTGCCGACGACAAGTCGGTCTATCCCTACGTTCCCGAGATGATCCGTTTCTATCTCGGCGAGGAGCCGAAGCTGAACAACGTGCCGACCTGGATGCTGCGCAAGCCGGAAGACCTGCGCTACGTTCTGGCACACCTGCCCGAACTGGTGGTCAAGGAGGTGCATGGTGCCGGCGGCTATGGCATGCTGGTCGGGCCGGCGGCGAGCCGGGCGGAGATCGAGGAGTTTCGCGCCCGCATCATCGCCGCGCCGGAGAAGTACATCGCGCAGCCGACACTGGCGCTGTCGAATTGCCCGACCTTCGTCGAGTCCGGAATCGCTCCGCGCCATCTCGACCTGCGCCCCTTTGTCCTCTCCGGCAAGCGCGGCGTCGGCATGGTTCCGGGTGGGCTGACGCGTGTTGCGTTGCGCGCCGGTTCGCTGGTGGTCAACTCGTCACAGGGCGGTGGGACCAAGGACACCTGGGTGCTGGAGAACTGAGATGGATGGAGGATCGAGATGCTGAGTCGCACGGCGGACCACCTGTACTGGCTGGCGCGCTATACCGAAAGGGCGGAGAACCTGGCACGCCTGCTCGACGTGTCCTACCAGATGTCGCTGGTTCCCCAGTCCATCGCCGCACAGAACGAGAACTGGCGCGCGATTCTCGCCCTCAACAGCCTCGAGTCGGCTTTTGCCGAGACCTACAGCGGGGTCAATGTCGACAACGTGTTGCGTTTCATGGTTGCCGACGCGACGAATCCGTCATCGATCTACAGCTGCCTGCGCGCGGCGCGCGAGAACGCGCATGCGGTGCGCGGGACGCTGACCGCCGAAATGTGGGAGAGCATCAACGCCACCTGGATCGAGCTGCGGCAGCAGACCTTCGAGCAGATTCTCGCGCGTGGCATCAGCGAGTTCTTCGACTGGGTCAAACTGCGCTCGGCGGTGACGCGCGGAGTGACCTTCGGCACCATGCTCAAGGACGATGCGCTGCACTTCATCCGTCTTGGTGGCCTGCTCGAACGGGGGGACAACACGGCGCGGATTCTCGACATGCAGTACCACATCCTGCGTCAGAGCGACGACGAGGGGGCCAGCGACTTCTATCGCTGGGGTGCGCTGCTGCGCTCGCTGTCGGCGTTCCAGGTCTACCGCAAGGTATACCGCGATGCGATCACTCCGGCGCGTGTCGCCGAGCTCCTGATCCTGCGCATGGATCTGCCGCGATCCCTGCACGCCTGCGCCGACGGCATCGTCCGCATGCTGCAGCTGATTGCCAACGATGCTTCGGCAGAGACCCAGCGTCAGGCGGGGGTGTTGCACGCCCGGCTCCATTTCGCTCGCATCGACGATGTCCTGGCAGGCGGTCTGCACGAATACCTGACGGATTTCATGGATCGCATCTACGAACTCGGTGACGGCATCAGCCGCGACTTCCTGATCGCTGCCTGAAGGAAAGGGGGGTGACGCCATCGCCGGCCGCGCCCGCTACTTGCCGTCGTGTCGCCGTGCCGGGTGGCGTGCCGTCGCATTGACCGGCAAAACGACTTGTGCTCTAATCGCGCCTTCGTCGCCGCCAGAGCGTTCCATCCGCAACCTGGGGCCGAGGCCGCCGCAGCAGATCGTGCAGGGCGGCGGGCAGGCTGCCGGCGACGGGCAAGCAGCAGCCGTTCGGCGAGAGTCCCAGCGTCGCTGTCCGGTTGCAGGCGATCGGGCGATTAACTCAGCGGTAGAGTGCCACCTTCACACGGTGGAAGTCAGTGGTTCGAACCCACTATCGCCCACCACCCCGAGCCGGTTGCCGGTCTGCGAGGAACGCCGCGCGGCGCGGGAGGCATCGCGGCCGTTGGCGCGGCTGGAGTGTCTCCGCGGTGGACGCATGAGCCGTCAGCGCGGTGATCTTTCTGTTAGAATCGGGGCCACGGCTTCACAGGCAGGCGGGCAACGAGCTACAGGAGCCTTTCCCGGTCCACTTCGCCACGACATCACCGAGACATGAGCACGACGCCGCATCCCTCATTCATCATCGTCGGTCTGACCACTGGCGGCAGGAAGTTTCGTCCGAGCGACTGGGCCGAAAGGCTCTGTGGCGTCCTCTCGGTGTTTGGCGCGGAGAAGAGGATGCGCTATTCGCCCTACGTCGGTCCGCGGACGTACAAGGGAGAGAAGGCGGTTCACGTCGATGGGCAATTGTACGAAATCGAGCCGATGGCCTACCGTTTCGTTCTGCACTTCGCCGAGGACAACGACCTGCAGCTGATCCACGACGTCGCGGTGCCCGACACACCGGTGTAGCCTGAACCGGCGACGGCCGGCGTCTTGCGCCGCGCATCGTTTGCCGATCCGTGTCGCCGTGGGGCCTGCGCGCCGGCTCCGTTGCATGCCGTCCGGCGGTCCTTGACGGCTGTCAGTGATCGGTCAGACCACGGACAGTCCCTTGCCATCCACCGCCACCAGCGCCTTTGCTTGGTGGAGGTCGGTGGCGCGACCACAGGCGTACAGACAGCAGGCCAACTGATTGGCGAGCGGCAGCGGCAGCGGCAGGTCGCCGGCAAGGGCGCGGCGCATCCATTCGACCGTCGCCTGCGCCGCCGAACCCGCCGGCAGCTGTGGCAGGTTTCTGAGACTGTCATGCTCGGCCTCGAAGAGGATGTCGCTCCTCCCCTCATGCACATGCTCGATCGCCGGCCGACGTTTCGGATTGGCGAATGGCTCACCCTCGGTGCCGCGCAGCAGCAGGGCGTTGGCGCCGACGATGCGGAGCACGGCACGCATGCTGTCGATGTAATCGGGATGAGTCGCCGCCGCCAGGAGCAGCGAATCGCCATGAAAGGGATCGAGCATCTTGACCAGGCTGTGGGCACTGTTGCGCAGCCCCAGGCGGTCGCGCAGAGCCAGTTGCGATGCCAGTCCGGGAGAGAGGCGTGCCAGCGGCAGGTAGGCGAGGCCATTGTCGTCGATTCGCTGCTGCGCTTCCTGCACGCTGTCACACGGCGCCAGCCCGTACTCGCAGAACACCTGTTCGCTGGTGACGCGCCCGTAGTCCTGGCTCAGGCCATGCACCAGAACCGGCACACCATGCCGACGCAGGAGCAGCGCCAGCAGCGGCGTCAGGTTGGCACCGCGGCGGGCGCCGTTGTAGCTCGGTATGACGACCGGCCGGGCACGGCTGCTGGGGCGCTGCAGAGTCGGCAGGCGCTCATTGGCGGCAGCGAGAAAGCCGACCATCTCGTCGACCGACTCGGTCTTCATGCGCAGGGCGATGGCGATCGCACCGAGTTCGAGATCGGCAACCATGCCGTCGAGCATCGCTCCATAGAGCTGCTGCGCCTCGCTGCCGGACATGTCGCGCGCTCCCGTCGCGCCACGTCCGATCTCCCTGATCAAGAGCGCCAAGTCCATTTTCCCTCCTCCCGTCGTCGTCGCTGCGTCTCGCCGTCGCGCACCCATTCCGCGGCGCCGGCAGCCGCAGCCGCCCAGCGCGTCGCGATCGGCAACTGCTCCCCCGCGCCGGCCGCCAATCGTCGCGCCAGCCAGCATCGTACATCACAGCCGACGGAAGAACTCGTCCGGGCTGCTGTCTTCAACTCACCATTCCCTCAAGTCCAAGCAACAGCCGTGCCATCCATCCTGGCATGGTGGCGGTCCGGGCAGGCGGGAGGCAGGCAGCAGCAGCGCCCGCCGCTCGCGCGTGCCCTCTGTCGGAGGAACCCATAGCGGCCGGGGCTATCGATGGCCGGCGGACCGCCAATGTACAATTGCCACTTCCGGTCGGCGTGCCCGGCAGTGCACGGCTGCAACACATGAAGGATTCGACAAGCAGATGACGAGACTCTACACGATGGCAGTTGCCCTGTTCTTCGGCCTGGTCGGCAGCATCCAGGCCGAGCGCACACCTTTCTGGGGGGCCAGGGAGCCGGTGCCGTTCGAGACACCGGCCGACCAGTTGCGCAACGGCGAATTCACCTGGGCGCCGCAGCTCGCACCGGCTGGTCCGATCCTGGTGCTGGTCAGTCTCGAAGAGCAGCGTGCCTACAGCTATCGCAATGGCCTGTTGATCGGCATCGCCTCAGTCAGTACCGGCAAGCCCGGCTACGAGACTCCCAGCGGTGTCTTCCAGACCTTCCTCAAGGACAAGGATCACCATTCCACGAAGTACCACAACGCCGCCATGCCCTACACGCAGAAGTTCACCCAGGATGGTGTAGCGCTGCATGCCGGTGGCGTTCCCGGATATCCGGAGTCGCACGGCTGCGTGCATCTGCCGAGCGAGTTTGCTCGCCTGCTGTTCGACGCCGCACCGAAGGGGATGACGGTGGTGATCGCCAAGGCCGGCTCGGCGCCGGAGGAGTTCCGGCATCCGGCATTCCTCAGTCCGGTCACCGACGCTGGCGGTCGGGCGGAGCATCGCCGCCTGCCGGTCGCCAGCGGCCATCGCTGGGAGCCGGAGAAGTCGCCGTCGGGCCCGTTGTCGATCCTCCTGAGCCGCTACGATGAGCGGATCCTGGTGTTGCGCAACGGCGTCGAGATCGGCCGCGCCAAGGCGGCTTTCCGCAATCCGCAGCAACCCGTTGGCAGCCACGTCTTCGTCGCCAAGGAAGGCGCGCAGCCCGGCGGGCTGTTGCAGCATCAGTGGGTTGGCGTCGGTCTGGTCGGGCACATGGGCGATGCCGACACGCGGCCGGACCCGAAGGTGGTGAACGAGGTGACGATTCCGGCGGACTTCAGGGCGCTTCTGGCAGCCGAGATCCGGCCGGGAACGACGCTGATGGTGACCGATGCGCCGGTACTCGAGCACACGACGGGGCTCGACATCGCCGTTCTGAGTTCCTTCCCGGATCACTGACGTGGCTGCAGCGGCGGCGCCTGCACCGGCCCGCCCGCCGCTGCAGGTGACTGCCGCCCTTGACGGCCGAGTTCTCGACGCCTGCGCAACTACCGCTCACCTTCGCCGGCCGTTGGCCATTGCCGCGTCGCTACGAATGAACGGCTTGACTTCCGGTATCCGCCGCCTATCCTGAATAGTGCACTGCACCATGACCCTGCTTTAACAGAACTCTTGGCGCCGAAGCAGTGTGCTGCACTCCGTCCGTGTGCGCTCCGCGGGACCCGCGGAACGCGTTGGCCTTCTTGCACGGCCTGGGGCAGGATCAGGGGTCGTGGGTTTTCGAGGCGAAGACGAACGGGAGGAACATCATGCCACGGTATTCGATCAACAAACGCAGGCCACGCTTTCTGGCGACCACTGCCGCAGCCATGCTGGCTGCCGTGCAGTGGGCGGCTGCTGCGCCATCGCTGGATGATGTCGTGGCCGGCGTCAATATCGACCCGGCCCAGATCTCGGTTTCCGGCATCTCGTCGGGTGGTTTCATGGCGCACCAGTTCCATGTCGCCCATTCGGAGTACATCATGGGCGTTGGTGTGGTCGCCGGCGGTCCTTACTACTGCTCGGCGGGCAGCATTCTGGACGCGGTAACCAAGTGCAGCCAGTTCGTCATGCTCGAATGCCGCCAACTCGGCCTCGACGCGAAGTTGTGCGGCAAGACTGATCGGGCGCCGAAGAACCGGCAGGAGGCCCGGCGCGTGGCCGCGGCATCATTCGCCGAGGCGAAGACGCAGGAAGCGGCTGGCCGCATCAGCAAGCTTGCCGGACTCAAGGGCGATCGGGTGTACCTGATCAGCGCCGAGCACGATGCCATCGTTCCGCACGGCGTGATGGATGCCGTCTTCCACTTCTATGCCGATGCCGACAAGGCTGCCATCGAGGCCGGCCATATCGACTACAACCGGAGCTTTCCGGCCCGTCACACGATGATCCGGGATGCTTTCAACAAGCCTGCGGGCGATGTCGTCGGCAATTGCGCGCAGCCGCCGACGTTGCCGCCGCCGGTTGACAGGGACGCCTTCATCGATGATTGCGAGGCTGTGGCACGGCAGCGTCAGGCGCGGGATCAGTGCATCTGTCCGCCGGCGGCTGCCGCTGGCGCGGCGGCAGTCTGCCCGCCGGCCGGCAAACGGGCGATCTGCAAGGACCTGCAGGACGTCGATCTGGCGGGCGCCATTCTTCGGCGCATCTACGGTGCCGAGGCACTGAAAGGCGGCCGCGTGGCGGTTTCGGAAAGCGAGGTCAAGGCCTTCGACCAGCGGTCGGTCTTCAGCAAGTTCTCGGACATTCCCTACAGCGAGCTGCAGAACGCATCGATGGCCAGGGAGGGCTATGTGTTCATACCCAAGTCGTGCACGGATGGCCGCAAGTGCCGCTTGCACGTCGCCTTCCACGGTTGCCTGCAAGGCGGGGTGACCGACCGCAGGAGCGGTCAGTCGGGCAATCTCTTCGCCAAGTTCGCCGGCTACAACGAGTGGGCGCAGGCCAACGACATCGTCGTCGTCTATCCACAGGCGCAGGTGCGGAACGGCACCCTGGCGAGTCCTCCGGTCAATCCGCAGGGATGCTGGGACTGGTGGGGACAGTACTACACGCAAACGGGGTACCATACGCAGGCTGGCAAGCAGATCCGGGCGGTGGCTCAGATGATCAACACGCTTGCCGGCGGACGCGAGCTGCTGCCGGTTCCGGCCAGGTGAGGCTGGTGCGCAGGCAGGCATGAGAGCAAGAACTGCGGCTGCCGGTGACGAATGGGCAGCCGCTCTCTGTAGAGTAACCTGAGCGGGAGAACGACCATGACGGATATGTCGAAACAGATGGGCGACTGGCTGCGGGCGCTGAGCAGCCTGGACCCGAGCAAGGGCAGCGAGCAGTTGCTGAACGCGCTCGCCAGCCTTCAGGTGCCGGGCGTCAACATGGACGCGCTGGTGGCGAGTCAGCGCGACAACCTCGAGGCGCTGAACGCCGCCAACCGCGCCGCGATGGAAGGGGTCAAGGCGGTCGGAGAGTGGCAGTTGAAGATCCTGCAGGAGACCATCCAGGGGATGACGACTGCCGTTGGCGGCCTTGCCAAGGCGGGCTCGCCGCAGCAACTCATGGCAGCCGAAACCGAACTGGCGAAGAAGGCGTTCGAGACGGCGGTCAGCAAGATGCGCGAACTTGCCGAGATCGTCGCCAAGGCCAATCAGCAGGCTACCGACGCGATCGTCAATCGCGTTCCCGCCAGTCTCGACGAGATCCGTGACGTGCTGAAGCTGCCAGCGCCGCCGGCTTCCTGAATCGGCGTCCGCTGTGGTGCGGGCGGCCGGGCATCGGCTGCCCGGGGGCTGTGTCGTGTCAGGCCTGCAGCCCGGGCGCTGCGGCGCGTCCATGAAGCCGCTCGCGGCGCCGTTTCCCGCTCAGCCAGCCGTGCGCGGCAGCCGCGGTTTTCCGGCATCAGGCGGGCAGGCCCGTCGTGCCCTTGTCGTCGGCGAACATGACGATGCCGCCGCGCCGCTGGTCGCCGGCGCCGGCGAGTTGCCCATCGATGCTGGCGACGCAGTTGACGCCGCCAAAGAACATGCTTGCCGCGTCGAAACGGGTGGCACCAGGCCAGAGCGCCTGCAGGGTTTCGGCGGCTCCGGCTGCCAGACCGCTGGTCTCGAACCACAACTGCCGGCCTTCGATGTGCTGGCGGGAGGCATTGACCGCTTCGTTGAGCGGACGTCCATAGGCCAGCACGTTGAGCAGGGTCTGCAGGATGGCGCTGCGGATGCGGTTCGAACCGCCGCTGCCGAGCGCCAGGCGAGGCCGGTCGCCGGCGAGGACGATCGTTGGCGACATCATGGTGCTCATGCGGCTGCCCGCCGCCAGGCGGTGGAATCCGGCCGGGTTGATGTCGTCCTCGCCGAGGAAGTTGTTGAGGTGAATCCCCAGCCCCGGCAGGGCGTGGCCGCAGCCCTCGCCGTTGCTGGTGGTGATCGCCGCTGCCATGCCTTCGGCGTCGATCACCGAGATGTGTGTCGTCGCCCCGAGGTTGTTCTCGCTGCAGAGTGCGCGTGCGTGGCTGGCCCACTGCGGCAGCCTGCCACCCGCGACGATCTGCCGGATCGCTTCCGGGTCGGCGTGCAGGCGGTGATCGTAGCCGGCCCGTCGCACTTCGGACACGGTTGCCAGCACCGCCGCGATCACCAGTTGATGGGCCCGCGAGAGAAACTCCTCGCGACCGAGGCCGAGTTCCTCGGCGATCCGCAGGCCGGCGCCGATCAACCCGCCGCCGGCCGACGGCGGTGGGTTCGTCAGGACCGTATGGTGCCCGAAGGGGATGCGCAGCGGCGGGCGCGTCGCCGGCGCGTAGGCCGCGACATCTTCGGCGCTGATCAGCCCGCCGTGTTCCGGACCGAAATGCTCGACGAGCGCGGCGTGGTAGGTGGCGACCTGCGCATCCGGGCTGCCATCGCCCAGTGCCTGCAGGAAATCTCCGAGTTCCGGGTTGGCCAGCCGGTCGCCGGCGCGGGGTAGCCGTTCCGCGGGCAGGAAGAGGCGGCGCACCGTCGCTGAGTGACTGGCGATCGGCGCGATCAGGCCGGCAATCATGGCGATCTGCGGGCTGACGCGGAAACCGTCGCGCGCCCACGCCACTGCCGGCGCGACCACTTCGCGCAGCGGCAGACGGCCGGCGCGCCGGTGCAGCGCGAGCAGGCCGACGAGTTCTCCGGGCACCGCAGCCGCTCCCTTGCCGATGTGGAAGACCTGGCTGGTCTCGCCGAAGTCGACGGTGATCGGTGCGAAATCGAGGATCGGCCAAGTGGTGAGCCCGAGTCCCGGTGCCGCGCCGAAGAAGTCGAGCACTTCGTAGCCATCGCGTGCGTCACCCCAGATGCAGGCGCCGCCGCCGCCGAGCGAGGTCAACGGCAATTCGGTGACGGTTGCCGCGAGCTTGGCGGCGACGATCGCGTCGACCGCGTTGCCGCCGCGCTGCAGCAGGCGCACCCCGGCTGCCGCCGTGTGTGCCTCCGAAGCAGCGATCACGCCACGAATTCCCATCGACGAAGGATACGCCATGCGGCGGCGGGCGAGAAGACTGCGGTCGCTGGTTGTTGCGGGGGTCCTCGGCCATGGCTGGCGCCGGGTTCCGGTGACGCAGCGCAGGCAGGCGATCGCGCATCGACGGTCCGTCGGGCCGACGCTTCAACTAGAATGAGGCCTTTTCCGACTGCGACCAGCGACCATGATCCGCACCCGCTTTGCTCCCTCGCCAACCGGCTTCCTGCATGTCGGCGGTGCGCGTACCGCACTCTTCTCGTGGGCCTACGCCCGTCGCCACGGCGGCAGCTTCATTCTCCGCGTCGAGGATACCGATCTCGTCCGATCGACTGCCGAGGCCGTGCAGGCGATTCTCGACGGCATGCAATGGCTCGGTCTCGCGCACGACGAGGGCCCCTTCTACCAGACGCAGCGCATGGCGCGTTATCGTCAGGTGATCGGCGAAATGCTCGCCGCCGGCACCGCCTACCATTGCTACATGCAGCCCGACGAACTCGACCGCCTGCGCGCGGAGCAGCGGGAACAGGGTCGCAAGCCGCGCTACGACGGCCGCTGGCGGCCGCAGCCGGACAAGCGGCTGCCGGCACCGCCGGCCGGGGTCGAGCCGGTGGTCCGTTTCCGCAATCCGGTGGACGGAGTCGTCGCCTGGGACGACATCGTCAAGGGGCGCATCGAAGTCGCCAACAGCGAACTCGACGACCTGGTGATCGCCCGCGCCGACGGTTCGCCGACCTACAACTTCTGCGTCGTCGTCGATGACCGGGATATGGGCATCACGCACGTCATCCGCGGCGACGACCACGTCAACAACACGCCACGGCAGATCAACATCCTGCAGGCGCTCGGTGCACAGGTGCCGCTCTACGCGCACCTGTCGATGATTCTTGGCGACGACGGGCAGAAGCTGTCGAAACGCCACGGCGCGGTGAGCGTCATGCAGTACGACGATGCGGGTTACCTGCCGGAGGCGGTGCTCAACTACCTCGCCCGTCTCGGCTGGTCGCACGGCGACGATGAGATCTTCTCGATGCAGCAGTTCTGCGAGTGGTTCGACCTCGACCACATCACGCCGTCGGCGGCCCAGTTCAACAGCGAGAAGCTCAACTGGCTGAACGCGCATTACCTGCGGCGCAGCGACGCCGGTCGCCTGGCTGCCCTGGTCCGCCCGCGGCTGGCAGCGCGCGGCGTCGTCGTCAGCGAGATGCCGTCGCTGGCGGCGATCATCGAACTGCACAAGGAGCGTGTCAGCAACCTCAACGAACTGGCCGACATCGCCGAGCCGTTCTACATCGACCTGCAGCCGCCGAGCGGACTGCTGGCCCGCCACCTGACGCCCGAGACGCTGCCGCTGCTGGACGATTTCGCTGCCGCGCTCGCCGAAGTTCCCTGGCAGGCGGCGGCGATCGGCGTGCTGATCAAGGAGTGCGTCGCGCGGCATGGCGTCAAGATGCCGAAGCTGGCGATGCCGGTGCGCGTCCTCCTGACCGGTCTCGAGCAGACGCCATCGGTCGATGCGCTGATCGCGCTTTTTCCCCGCGCCACCGCCCTCGAACGGCTCGCGCGCGCCGGCCGCGTCGCGTCCTCGGCGCCGCGCAGTGTGTGATTCCGCGCGGCTTGGGGCGCCGGCAGTGCAGGACCTTCACGCGCCAGGCGCGGGCAGGGCAGCGGCCAGGGCAGCGATTCGCGCTTTACAGCGGCGGGTCGACTGCCTATAATCGCCGCTTCTTTCGGGCGGGGGTATAGCTCAGCTGGGAGAGCGCTTGCATGGCATGCAAGAGGTCCGCGGTTCGATCCCGCGTACCTCCACCACAAGCCGAGAGAAGTTCCGGGTCCCCATCGTCTAGAGGCCCAGGACACTACCCTTTCACGGTAGGTACCGGGGTTCGAATCCCCGTGGGGACGCCAGCAGCTCGCCGCCTTCGCGATCCGGCGGATGCGCCGGCAGTGCCGCCGCGCGACCGCTCCCCAGTCAATCTCCCATAAGTCCTTCGTTTGCCAGTGCACGCCGCGACGCGGGGTTCCTGTCGAAGACGCGAACGAGAGTGTCCGGGGGCCATTGCCGCAACACCGGTTGTGCCGTCAGCCGCTCGCCCTCATGTCTTCGTCAGGCACTTCAGTCGACGGTACAGCGTCCGTTCCGACAGGCCGAGGTGCCTGGCCAGCGCCTTGCGGTTGCCGCGGAAGTGACGCACCTGCTCCGCGAGCGAAACCGCTTCGCGTTCGCGGGAATCAGGTTGTGCCGGCAGGTACTGCGGCGGTGCGCCGGGGAGTGTGCACGCTGCCGTAACCAACTCGAGTGGCAGGTGCTGCAGAAGGATCTCATCACCATCGCAGAGCAGGCTGGCGCGTTCGAGAATGTTGCGCAACTCGCGCACATTGCCGGGGTAGGCATAGCGACTCAGCCAGTCGGCCGCCTCCGGCGACAGGCGCCTGCAGGAACTCCCGCCAGCGAGCCGGGCGAGCAGGGTTTCGGCCAGCAGCAGGACATCGTCACCGCGCTGCCGCAATGGTGGCAGGTGAATCGGGAAGACGTTGAGGCGGTAGAACAAGTCCTGCCGGAAAAGGCCCTTGGTCACCATCTCCGTCAGCGGGCGATGGGTGGCCGAGATCGTTCGCACGTCGGCCTTGCGCAGTTCCGGGGCACCCACCCGGCGATACGTGCCGCTTTCCAGCAGGCGCAGGAGCTTGACCTGGATGGAAAGCGGGATGTCGCCAAGTTCGTCGAGAAACAGCGTGCCACCGGACGCTGCCTCGACCAATCCGGTCGTCCGTGTCGTCGCCCCGGTGAAGGCGCCACGCTCATGGCCAAACAATGCGCTCTCGAACAAGGTCTCTGGCAGTCCGGAGCAATCGACCGCGACGAAGGGCGCGTTGGCGCGCGGGCTGAGTTGATGGATGGCATTGGCGACGAGTTCCTTGCCTGTCCCGGATTCACCCTGAAGCAATACGGAAGCCTCCGACGGAGCCACCCGGGAGATCAGTTCCATCATGCCGAGAAAGGCTGGCGAACGACCGATCAGACCTTGGGCATGCGAACGACTCTGCGCTCCGGGCAAGGCTTCGAGCTTCTCGATGTAGAGAACGATGGCGCCGCTGGCATCCCGTATCGGCGATAGCTCGATGTTCTCGAAGCTCTCGCCCTGTGCCGTGTAATGGAGATGCAACACGCGCTCGCGCCGGCCGGATCGCAGGCTGCGCTGGAGCGGACAGGACTCGCCCGCCTGGTCGCAGGGCACCGTGTGTCGATGCGAAACCTCGAAGCACTTGCGGCCAACCACCTCGATCTGGTCGACCCAGTTGGCTCGATACGCCTCGTTTGCAGCCAGTATCCGATAGTCGCGATCGCACAGGATGTGCGGTTCAGGAAGAGCTTCCAGGAACGACACCAGCTCTGCCAAGGATTTCTGATCGACTGCCACGCGATGCCCCCACTCTGCCAAACGAACTGCCGCATGCTGCCATAGCGGCAGTTGGCAGTCAAAGAAGACGGCAGTGCGTGCGCACAGAAAACATCAACCAATTGATTATTTGATATTTACCTCTTTTCACAGAAAGCTGGCACGATCCTTGATAAGGAAGTGCTGATAGGTTGTTGAATGGCGTGTCAAACCTGGTCGATCCTGATTCGGCAGTAGCGCAGCAACCAGACCATGCGACCAACGAACATCGCTCACGAAAGCCGGAGTACTTCGCGGCGGTTGGCACCTGTACGCATCTCGGTTGCTCTCCCGGCAACGCTTTCGATGCTGGCGATCAGGCTCTGGGTGCCGACTGGCCCGGGGATGTTCTCTGCCCATGCCACGGTGCAACCTTCGAGTTTGCCGGCCGCGTTTTCAAGGACAAGCCGGCGCCGACCAATCTGGGAATGCCCCCGCACACCTGCCTGACTGACAGCCGCCTGATCATCGGCAGCGACCAGAGCGGGCAGGCCTGATCGAAAGGACGCATCATGAAGATCGCAGTGACCAGCCAGAACCGAAAGACCATCACCGAGCACGCGGGAAAATGCCGCAGGTTCTGGATCTACGAAGTCGAGGAGGGTCTCGTCGTTGGCAAGAATCTGATCGAGGTTTCCATGCACGAGGTCTTGCACGCCAATCGCCAGAAACTGGCCGAGCCGCTGGCCGGAATCAACGTCCTGATCGCCGGCGGTATGGGGCCCGGTCTTTTTGACCGCCTGATGCAGGGTGGCATTCTTCCGGTCATTACACTGGAGGAAGACCCCGATGCTGCGGTAGCCGCCCTGCTCGCCAACAACCTCGATCGGTTGCCCGTTCGCCGGAGCCATCGTTGCCACGAACGGCAGCACGCATCGCCTTAGCGCCCGGCAAGTTCGATCGTCACTGAAGCGGCCACATGCTTCGCAACTGACATTTCGCGAGGTAATCACATGACCCCCGTTGCTCCCCCGTACGACATCGGCGCCCTCCGGCGCTTGCGCATTGTGTGCATCTCGGAAACCGGCTGGTTCGACACCACGACCGTGTTCGACGACATTCGGGCCGCCGGCGGCGTGCAGACCGATCAATACGCCATTCCGTGGCCGCCCTTCGGCCCGCTGCACGCGGAGAACGCAGCCGGCTTCTCGGCGCTCCTGGAAGCCGAGACGACCGATGGAAGCGTGCGCCACCTGTTGTTCGACACCGGCTGGAACCCCGACTGGATGGATCGTCGCTTTGCCGAGGAGGGCATCGACCGGCTGCTGCAGGAGGGGCGGATCGAGGCATTGATCGTCAGTCACGAGCATTTCGATCACTTCTGGGGGATCCGCTCGACCCTCAGGCACTGCCCCGACATCCCGATCTACCTTCCCGAGGGCTTCCAGCCGGCGGGCCTGACGTTCATTCGTCAGCAGGGTCACACCGGAACGTTATCCACCGTTGCCAGCGCGCAGCCGCTGGTGCTGTTTCCGGGGCTGGCCATCGTCAGTTTTCCGATGAGCACATTGCTGCAGGTGCAGGGAGAGAACGTCCTGTACGCCAACCTCGAGGATCAGGGGTTGACGATGATCACCGGTTGCGGCCACGGAGGGGTGCTCAACCTGCTGGATTACGCACGTCGGAATTTCACGGGTGGCGAGCGCATCCATGCGATCTACGGCGGGCTGCACCTCTCTCCCCTGGAGGACTGGGACGCGGCCCGGGACGAGATCGTCAAGGCCCTGGCTGGCTATGGGATCGCCAAGATGGCGTGCAATCATTGCACCGGTCGCACGGCTGTCGAGAAGATGCTGGCGAGCGGCTTGCCAGTCCTGCGCGGGACGGCCCGGCACGGCTCCCAGACGGAATTGTTCTTGGGTAACGGCGACGCCCTGAATCTGGGAGGGACCGCGTCGGACTGAAGCGCCTCCTTGGCGGCCCGTTGCGGGGATTGTGCGCGTCCGCTGGCTGGATCAAGCCGTCGCCACGGCACTGCGCTTGAGTACGGAGTCCGCGAGCGCCTTGAGCGCCGGAAACGGCTTGCGACGCGCCGGCGATCGCCACTCGCCCGCGGGCGTCAACGCGCCACCGGCACCGTCGGCGTGCGCGCGCACATGCCGCCCGCGGCCCGGCTCTCCAGGAATGCGAAACGAGCGGGAGCACCGGCTTGCCGCCCAGCCAAGTTCGTCTGGCGGCACCCTGGCGGCGGGCGGCCGATGCGGCGCCGGACGGGCATGGCTTCCCTGATGGGTGACGCCGCGTCGCGCCCTGACCGTTCGTTCCACTACAATTCGCTTGGCGCGGCGATTGACGCGGGACGGAGAACGGCAATGCAGGGAATACAAGGCGATGACAACGCAGGCCATGGGCCAGCTGGCGACGCGATTGCGCGCTGAGCAACGCGGGTGGGCCATGGGTCGCCGTGACTGCTGGAAGGCGAATGGGCAACGGACCTGGCTGACCGCGAGCCGGACCGTCGAGCCGGTGCCACCGTCCGCGCCGGCAGAGCGATGACGCCTCTGTCCGGACTGCATCGGCAGATCGACGCGCGCGTGCTGGCGATCCGCTCGGCGCGGCCCGACTGGCAGTGCGCCCGGGGCTGCGACGCTTGCTGCCGGCGGCTCGCCGCCGAGCCGCGGCTGACGGCTGCCGAATGGGATCTGCTGCGCGCCGGGCTGGCCGCGCTGCCTGCAGAGCGGCTGCGGCAGATCGACGCCGACGTCGCGACCCTCGACGGTCGGCCGCAGGGCCCGCTCGTCTGCCCGCTTCTCGACCAGGCGGCAGGGGCCTGCACGGTCTATGCCTGGCGGCCGGTCGCCTGCCGCACCTACGGCTTCTACGTCCAGCGCGAACTCGGGTTGTATTGCCACCACATCGAGGCACGCGTCGCGCGTGGCGCACTGGCCGATGTCGTCTGGGGCAACCACGATGCCATCGACCACTGGCTTGCCGGCCTTGGCGAAGTCCGCACGCTGAGCGAGTGGTTCGCGGGCTGGCAGGACAGACCCTGAGCCGCGGCGGAGTGTGCCGGACTGCGCCAGCAGGCCTTTGCCGCTGCTGACTGGCCGCCGGGGCCGGATGAGCACACCGCTACGCTGCAGCACAGCGGCGGGCTGCGCCCTGCGGCGGGCAAGCTCAGCGTGGCCGGTGCCGGCTGGACGTCGGTACGGGCGCGCTGCTATTCCGGTTGCCGCGAGTCGATCACGAGCGTCACCGGCCCGTCGTTCACCAGATGGACCTGCATGTCGGCGGCAAAAACGCCGGTCGGCACCGGGCGGCCGAGGACGCTCTCGAGGCGTGCGACGAAGCCGTCGAACAGCGGCTGTGCGACCGCCGGCGCTGCCGCGCGCTGCCACGATGGCCGGTTGCCCTTGCGGGTCGACGCGAAGAGGGTGAACTGGCTGACCGCCAGCACCTCGCCGCCGATGTCGATGACGCTGCGGTTCATCAGTCCGGCGGCATCGGCGAAGATGCGCAGCCGGGCCAGCTTGCCGGCCATCCAGTCGAGGTCGCCGTCGCCGTCGCTCTCCTCGAAGCCGGCGAAGACGAGCAGACCGGCGGCGATGGCGCCGACGGTTTCGCCGGCGACGTCGACACGCGCCGCGCCGACCCGTTGTACGACCACCCTCATGCGGCGCCGCCGTTGGCCAGCGTTCGCCGCATGCAGACCGCCGATGCCGGACACAGGTCGCGGAACTCGCTGCATTGCGCGAGTTCGGGCGGCACCTGGCGGCGATCGAAGGGTTGAAAGCCGCGGGCGGCAAAAAAACCGGCGGCGCTCGTCGTCAGGAGAAGGATTTCGTGCTGGCCGCGGTTCCGCGCGCGCTGCACGAGTTCATCGACCAACCGGGTCGCGAGTCCGCGCTGGCGGTGACTGGGTGCCACCGCCAGCGATCGCAGCAGCGCTGCCGCAGCATGAAACTCCAGGCCGCCGCTGGCGACGATTCGCCCACCGTCACGGCAGACCAGGAAATCCGCCAGGTGTCGCTGAGCAAGGTCGGCCGTTGGCAGGGAACAGGCGGCGAGCAGCGCCAGCAGATCGGGCAGATCGCCTGCCAGCGCCGGCTCCGGCAGCAGAGCGCTCATGACGGTCGCGCTGCGCCGGGCTGCCAACCAGCGGCGCGCGGCAGCCAGCGCACCGGCGCCGAGAGCGGCTCCGGCTGCAGCGTCACGTGCGTGATGCCGCTGGCGGCCAGGGCTTCCCGGCTGGTGGCCAGCACCGTCGGCCATTGCTCCAGCGAGTCGACGACGAGGTGCGCAGACAGCGCGACGCGACTGGAAGAGAGGGTCCAGATGTGCAGATCGTGGACCGAAGCGACGCCGGGTATTCCCGCCAGCACGCGCGCCACCTCTTCGGTCGACAGACTGGCCGGTACGCCTTCCATCAGCGCCTGCAAGACCTCGCGCAGCAAGCGCAGGCTGGAGGCCAGCATCAGCGCACAGATCAGCAGCGAGAGCAGCGGGTCGGCGGTGGTCCAGCCGGTCCACATGACGACCGCACCGGAGACCAGCGCGGCGACCGAGCCGAGCAGGTCGCCGAGCACGTGCAGCAGCGCGCCGCGGGTATTCATCGTCTGTTCGCCATGCATCAGCAGCCAGGCGACGGCAATGTTGAGGAGTAGGCCGAGGGCAGCCACCAGCGCCACGGTTTCGCCCTGGACGGCGACCGGCGTCAGGATGCGCTCGACCGCCGCCACCGAGATGCCGACGACGACGAGGACCATGAAGAGGACGTTGAGGAGTGCCGCCAGCGTCTCGACGCGACCGTAACCGTAGGTGTGGCGCTGCGTCGGCGGCCGTTGCGCGAGCCAGGCGGCGAAGGCGGCGAGGGCAAGCGAGGCACTGTCGGTGACCATGTGGCCGGCGTCGCCGAGCAGCGCCAGCGAACCCGACCAGAAGCCGGCGGCAGCCTCGACGCCAGCAAAACCGAGCGTCAGCAGCAAAGCCCAGAGCAGGCGCGGGCCGGCGTCCGGCGCGTGTCGGTGCGCATGCTCGCCGTGTCGGTGGTCGTCGTGGTCGTGTGCGTGCCCGTGCGCGCAGTTCTCATGCGCGTGCGCGTCGTGTTGCTGCAGGTGTGATCCGCTCATGGTGGCGGAATTCTAACCGACATCGCCGTCCGCTCCGGCTCAGGGATGCGGGCGGAAGAGGCCGCCGCTGGCAACGCCGCGGATGGTTCCCGCCAGCGTCGCCAGCCAGACGACGAGCAGGAGACCCCAGCAGGCGATGCCGATCCAGTCGACGCCCGCCAGTCCCGTGGCGCCGCCGAGCCGCAGGCTGGCGGCGGCGAAGGCACCGAGTGGAAAGGTGAACCCCCACCAGGACAGCGCGAATGGCAGCAGGCCGCGACGCTGTGCGGCGGCGGTCAACAGCGTTGCCATCAGCAGCCACCAGACACCGGAGCCCCAGAAGAGCAGACCGGCGAGGAGGAGCGCACCCTGCGGCAGGGCGAACGGCAGTTGCTCGGCGAGATTGAGCAGGCTGACGGGGATGGCGCCGATCGGTGCCAGGTGAATCCAGACCGTCGGTGTCAGCATGCCGAAAGCCGGCTTGGCCAGGTACTTGCGCTGCAGGGTCAGCGCCAGCAGAGCCAGGTACAGCAGTGTCCCCGCGCCGAGCGCGACGATGTTGATCAGCAGGGCGAGGTCGCGTGTTGCGCCCATGAGCTGACCGACCAGCGGTGCGCCGGCGATGGGAATGACGACCAGGCCGACCGCCGGAATGAAGTTCGCCGGCGTCACGTGTTCGAGGCCGAGTTGCTCGCCGGCGAACGTCGTGTACAGCACCGCCAGGCCGAAAGCGAAGGTCAGCACCGCCCCCGTCCACCAGAACGCGAGCGCCAAGCCGACGTGCGGGCCGAAGGCGAGGAACTGCGCGGCGATGACCAGCATGGCGATCGGCAGGGTCGGATAGAAACTGGCCTGTACCGGATGCCGCAGCGTTGCCAGTGCGAGCTGCGGGTGCAGCAGGCAGCGCGCGAGCCAGGGAAGCAGCAGCGTTGCGAAGAGGAGCAGATTGAAGTAGTGCAGTGCCCAGGCCGGCGCCTCGAGCAACGGCCAGCGCGAGGCGAGAGTCAGCGTGTCGATGCTGAGCACGCCGCTGCCCATGACGGCAGCGAACCAGCCCGGAGCGAAGTTGCGCACGACTTCGGCAAGGTTGATCGGTGGCGAGTGGGCGGCGGCCATGGCTCGAGTGTCCTGTCCATCAGAGAATGCTGATTATCGCTCAGGATGGGTTCCGGCGGGCGGCTGTGGCTGGGTGCCGGTGCCGCAGCCTCGCCGCCTTGCCTGCGCACGCGTCGCGCTGCTGTGCTTAAGCTCAGCCTAAGCTTACATGGGCATCATTCCTGAGCTAGACTGCTGATCATCACTCGGAACGCCGCCATGACCGTTCTCCCCGCACGCCACGAGATCGACCGCTTCTTCCTGCTCAGCGGGTTGTGGGTCGTGCTGCACGTGAGCGCCTTCACGACGGCCAGCGCTTACGGGACTCCGGGACTGGTCGCGTGGACGCTGGCGACGACGATCAGCCATGCCTTTCTCTACCTGTTGCCGGCAGTCGTCCCGGGCTACCTCCTGCATCACTGGTTGCGTCGGCGCCCCGCCACCAGTGGCGCACGGCTGGCGCTCGCCGGCGTCCTGATCGGCCTGACGGGCATGGTCCAGGTGCTGCTGTTTGCCGACCGGGTGATCCATGACATGTACGGATTCCACATCAACGGCTTCGTCATCGACCTCGTCTTCTCGCCCGGCGGCATCGATTCGCTCGGCGCCAGTCGCAGCACCGAGCTGACGGCGGCGCTGATCGTCCTCGCCTTGCTGGCACTGCAGGCGGCAACCTGGTGGTGGACGACGCGGCAGGCAGAGCAGGCGTCGCCGCACCGGCGCCTGCGTCTGCGCTGGGTGCTCTTGGCGATCCTCGGCTTTGCCCTTGGCGAGCGGCTGGCCTACGGCTACAGCGCTGCCACCAACTATCAGCCGATCCTCTTTGCCAGCGAGCGCTATCCCTTCTATGTGCCGACGACTTTCCGCAAACTGGCGGCCCGCCTCGGCGTCCAAGTGGGCGACGAAGCGGCCGAGGGGGTGCAGCTCAGACATGGTGGCCTGAGTTACCCGCTTGTCCCGCTGCACGTCGACGCGCCGGCGCGGCCGCCGAACATCGTCTGGATGGTCGCCGAGTCGTTGCGCTTCGACCTGCTCGACCCGGCGATCATGCCCAATCTGTGGCAGTTCTCGAACCAGGCGCTGCGTCTCGAGCAGCACTACAGTGGCGGCAACGGCACCCAGATGGGCATCTTCTCGATGTTCTACGGACTGTACGGCAACTACTGGTTCCCGATGATCAAGGCGGCCCGCTCGCCCTTGCTGATGGACGTGCTGCAGCAGCAGAACTACCAGTTCAGCCTGCATACCAGCACCGTGTTCACCTATCCGCAGTTCGACAGGACGGTCTTCCTGCAGATGGACCCGGCCGACATGCAGCCGATCCCGGACGGCGCACCGCCCTGGGACCGGGACCGGATGAACATCGACCGCCTGCTCGGCTTCCTCGATCGCCGTGATCCGGGCAGACCGTTCATGGCCTACATGTTCTTCGAGGGGACGCACGCCAACTACAACTTCCCGCCCGACTGCGTCATCGCCGAGCCCTATCTCGACGACTTCAACTATCTGTCGGCCGACTTCAAGGGGCAGATGAGCCTGATCAAGAACCGCTACCTCAATGCCGCGCATCATGTCGACCGCCAGATCGGCCGGGTCACCGCCTACCTCGCCCAGAAAGGACTGCTCGACAACACGATCGTCATCGTCCTCGGCGACCACGGCGAGGAGTTCATGGAGCGCAGCGAGCGCTGGGGGCACGCCGCCGAGTTCAACCGCTACCAGACGAGCACGGTGGCGGTGGTGCGGGTTCCGGGAGCGAAACCGCAGGTGATCAGCGGCATCACGAGCCACCTTGACATCCCGGCGACGGTGATGCCGCTGCTCGGCGTGCGCAATCCACCACAGGACTACTCGCAGGGGCAGAACCTGCTGGCGCCCGACTTCCGGCGTGACTACGCCGTTGCCGCCGACTGGCATCGCGTTGCGTATATCGGCGAGAAGTACAGGGTGGCCTTTCCGACCAACGCCCGGGGAGCGGTCCGCATGGAGGTGCTCGATGGCGACGACCGGCCGGTGGCCGATCGCGAGCGGGCCAAGGCCGAGATCCGGCAGGAGACGGTCGAGATGATGAACAACCTGACCCGCTTCAGCCGACCGCGGGGCTGAACGGGAGACGGCGAATGGCGAGCCATCGCGAGACCCGGACCATCGGGCTGCCGGTGGACAGGCTGTTCGACGTCGTTGCCGATGTCGAGAGTTATCCCGACTTCGTGCCACTGATCCGTGCAGCGCGCGTGCTGCGGCGCGATCTGGCGGCCTACGAAACCGAACAGACGCTCGCCGTCGGCTTGCTGCAGCATCGTTTCCGGACGCGTACCGAGCTGTTGCGGCCGCAGGCGATCAGCATCGTTTCGCAGGATCGCTCGTTCTGCCGCTTCGACATCCGCTGGAACTTCGCGCCGCTGGCGGAAGATCGCTGCCAGGTGGACTTTGCCCTCGACTGCGAGTTGCGCTCGCTGTTCCTCATGCCGGTGCTGCAGGTGCTGGTGCTGCCGATGGCGGGCAGCATGGTGAGCGCCTTCGAGCAGCGGGCGCATCTGCTCGCGGCGCAGGCGGCTGCGCATCCCGGGTCGCAACCGCGCGACTTCCTGCCGGACGACGACCGGCGGCAGGACTGAGCGGCAGCCGGTTGGCAGGTTGTCGAGATCTTGGGCTCGCGGGCGGGTAAAATGCCGCTCTTGTCGAAACGGGGGTTGCCACGTGAGCCAGGAGTCCAACAGCAGGGCGGCGAGTTCGTCCGCACTCGTCAGTACCAACTTCATCCGCAACATCATCGAGGCCGACCTCGCCGCCGGCACGCATGCACAGCGTCGCTGGTCGGGCCGGCCCGGGCCGGGAGCACAGCAGCTTGCCGGGCCGCTCGATCCGGCGCGCATCCGCACGCGTTTCCCGCCCGAGCCGAACGGTTACCTGCACTTCGGCCACGCCAAGTCGATCTGTCTCAACTTCGGGCTGGCGCAGGATTACGGCGGTCGTTGCCACCTGCGCTTCGATGACACCAATCCGGAAAAGGAGGAGCAGGAGTACGTCGATTCGATCATCGAATCGGTACGCTGGCTCGGTTTCTCCTGGGAGGTCGGCGCGGACGGGGCGGCGCAGGCGGAATGCAACCTCTACTACGCCTCGGATTACTTCGACTGGATGATCGCCTTCGCCGAGTACCTGATCGACAGCGGCCACGCCTATGTCGACAGCCAGAGCGCGGACGAGATGCGCGCCAGCCGCGGCACGCTGACCGAGCCCGGCACGGACTCGCCCTATCGCGAGCGCAGCGTCGCCGAGAACATGGATCTGTTCCGGCGCATGCAGCAGGGGGAGTTTCCAGATGGCGCGCATGTCCTGCGGGCGCGCATCGACATGGCGTCGGCGAACATCAACCTGCGCGACCCGGCGATCTACCGCATTCGCCATGCGAGCCACCACAACACCGGCGACCGCTGGTGCGTCTATCCAATGTACACCTACGCGCACCCGATCGAGGATGCGCTCGAGAACATCACCCATTCCATCTGCACGCTCGAGTTCGCCGACCAGCGGCCGTTCTACGACTGGCTGCTCGAGCGTCTCGCCGAAGGCGGCCTGTTGCAGCGTCCGTTGCCGCAGCAGATCGAGTTTTCGCGCCTCAACCTGAGCTATATCGTCCTCTCCAAACGCAAGCTGATCCAGCTCGTCGACGAGGGGCATGTGGCGGGCTGGGACGATCCGCGGTTGCCGACGCTCGTCGGTGCGCGCCGGCGCGGCTATCCGGCGGAGGGATTCCGCCGTTTCGCCGAACGGGTCGGCGCCTCGCGATCGGACTCGCTGATCGAGTACTCGCAACTCGAGGACACGATGCGCGAAGTGCTCAACGAATCGGCCGCGCGGCGCATGGCGGTGCTCGACCCGCTGCGCCTGATCATCGACAACTATCCGGAGGGCGAAAGCGAGGAGTGCCTGGCGGCGAATCACCCGCAGCAGCCGGAGCGGGGCAAGCGCGTGCTGCCTTTCGGCCGCGAGCTGTGGATCGAGCGCGACGATTTCATGCTGCAGCCGAGCAAGGGCTACCATCGCCTCCATCCAGGCAGTCTGGTGCGCCTGCGCAATGCCTATGTCGTGCGCTGCACGGGTTGCGAGCACGACGCGAGCGGTGCCGTCAGCGCGGTGCATTGCGAATACCTGCCGGATTCCCGCAGCGGCACTGCCGGTTCCGACAACTACAAGGTGAAGGGAAATCTGCACTGGGTGTCGATCGCCGCTGCCTGCCGCGCTGAGGTGCGCCTCTACGACCGGCTGTTCGCGGTTGCCGCTCCCGGCGCACGGCGTGAGGGCGACCCCGAGGGAGTCGAGCGCGACTTCCGCGACGACATCAACCCGGCCAGCATGCGCGTCATGGA
This sequence comes from Candidatus Accumulibacter conexus, assembly GCA_017592775.1. Lineage (GTDB taxonomy): Bacteria > Pseudomonadota > Gammaproteobacteria > Burkholderiales > Rhodocyclaceae > Accumulibacter > Accumulibacter conexus. The sequence continues at coordinate 55,757 of JAGFNJ010000019.1, forward strand.
GGCATGGGTCGAGCCCTCGCTGCGCGACACCCGCGCCGAGGAGTGCTTCCAGTTCGAAAGGCACGGCTACTTCGTCGCCGACCGGGTCGATTCGAAGCCGGGGGCACTGGTCTTCAACCGCACGGTGACGCTGCGCGATTCGTGGACGGCGCAGGCAGGGCCGCGTCGCTGATCGGGTGGCGTGGCGCACGGCAGGCGCCGCGCTCACTCAGCCTGCAGCAGTTCGAGCACCTTTTCCGGCGGGCGGCCGACGACGGCCCGATCGCCACGGACGACGATCGGCCGTTCGATCAGGATCGGGTGGGCGACCAGCGCGTCGAGCCACTCGTCCTCGCCCAACGTCCGACCGGCGTAGAGCTGCCGGAAGACGGCTTCGCCACGGCGGACCAGGTCGGCTGCCGGCATGCCGAGCTGGCGCAGCAACACGCGCAGTTCGTCGCGGCTTGGCGGCGTTTCCAGGTAGTCGATGATCTCGGCGGGCACACCGCTTTGCGCAACCAGCTGGCAGGCGGCGCGGCTCTTCGAGCAGCGCCGGTTGTGATAGATGCGCACGGGGGTCTGGCTCATTGGCGTCGTCCTCGGGAGGTTGGGGTGGAGAGTCGCTCGCCGGCGGCGGCTGCGCCGGCTAACGCCAGAGGCTCAGCGGCGGATCGGTGATGACTGCGCGCAGCACGTCGCCGCGCGAGACGAAGCCGACCAGCGCGTCGCGGTCATTGACGATCGGCACGCCATCGACCGCGTGCTCGAGCATGACCTGCGCGATGCGCCGGATGTCGGTGACCGGATCGGCGCTGACGACCGGAGTGGTCATGACGTCGCCGACCTGACGCGCCATGATGTCGCGCGGGCCGTCCGTATCGAGGTTGAGCGTGGTCAGCAGATCACGTTCGCTGACGATGCCGACCAGTCGGTGGCCGGCATCGAGCACCGGCGCCTGATGGATTCGCCGTGCGAGCAGCAGGCGCCAGGCGCGTTCGACGGCGTCCTCGCTGGACAGCGAAACGACCGGTCGCTGCATGATCTGGTAGGCATGGTAGAGCGGGCCGCGATCGCCATCGACGCGCAGCATCTGGCGGTAGGCGCTGATCGCCTGCGCGCTCGGCGTGCCGGTCGCGGCGCGCGGCTCTTCGCCGGCGACCGGCTGCACCGGGCGACTGCGCGTGACCGCCGCCACCTCGCCGAGTCTCTCGAAGGTGCCGCGGAAGATGGGGCCGCTCAGGCCGTAGACCGCAAACACCCTGCCGTCATCTCCGGCGTGAGGGAAAAAACACGGGGCGCGGCCGCCGGGCTTGGCGGCAGGCGGCGACCTGCGGCCGTCGTCTGCCGCGCGCAGCGGCGGCCGCAGAGCAGCAGGCAAGCTGCGCTCGTGGCCCCGTCCCGGCTCCTGCGGTCCTCCACCCTTGGTCCCTCCTCTGGTGAAAAAGCGTCGAAGACCAGCCGAGAAAATGGCCGGCCACGCTCGCGCGGCCGGCCGATCTGCCTGCACGGTCGTGCGGCAGCACTCCGGATCTTGTTGTTTCTCCAGCAGAAAGCACGAAACGTACCAGAAAGTGAAGTGTCCTGATTTAGCGCGAAACAGCGCCTTGGCGCCGGGCCTTGGTACAGCCAAGTGTAAAGGATTTCGACAGCGCGCGGTCGCCCCGCCGCGGGCGGATCACTCGCTGCGCAGCGCATCGACGGCATTCAGTCGGGCCGCCCGCCGTGCCGGCAGAACCCCTGCCAGCAGTCCGATGACGATGGTCAGCGCTTCGGCCAGGGCAACGAAGCTGAACGGGGTGTGTACCGGCAGCGCCGGCAGCAGCAGGTGGAGGAGTTGCGCGAGGCCGATGCCGAGCAGCAGGCCGAGCAGTCCGCCGAACGCCGACAGGGCGACCGCCTCGCCGAGAAAGAGGCCGAGGATGCTGCGCCTCGACGCGCCAAGAGCAACCAGCAGGCCGATTTCCCCCGTCCGCTCGGCGACGGCGATGGTCATGATCGTGGCGATGCCGACGGCACCGACGAGCAGCGAGATGCTGCCCAGCGCGCCGACGGCCATGGTCAGGACATCGAGGATGTTCGACAGTGTGCGCAGCATGTCTTCCTGCGTCGTGATGGTGAAATCCTCGCGTCCGTGGCGGGCCTTCAGCGTTGCCGTGACCAGCGCACTGACGGCGGCGGCCGGCACGCCTTCCTCGTACGACAGGTCGATCTTCATGATGCCATCGCGGTTGTAGAGTTCGAGTGCGCGCGCGGTCGGGATGTAGGCCGCGTCGTCGAGGTCGATGCCGAGTATCTGCCCCTTCGCCTCGAGGACGCCGATGACGCGAAACTGCATGCCGCCGATGCGCAGCTTGGCGCCCAGCGGATTCGCCGGCCCGAACAGTTCCTCCTTCAGCCGTGCGCCGAGGACAACGAAGGCGCGGGCGGAGTCGGCTTCATCGGCTGGCAGGAACTGGCCGCTGCGAACATCGATGCTGAACACCCGCAGCATCGCCGCGCTGACGCCGTTGACCGTCGTTCGCCGCAGGCGGCCGTTGGCAGCGACCTCGGTGTTGCCCCAGACGGTGGCGGTCATCCCGGTGACGTGCGGCAGGCGTTCGAGCGCACGTGCATCGTCGAGCGTCAGCGGTCGTACCGAGGTCGGGATGCCGGTCGGCGCCGGCCCGGAGGTCTTGATCCGGCCGGGTGCGACACTGATCACGTTGGTGCCGAACTGGGTGAACTCGGCGAGGACGAAGCGGTGGATCCCCTCGCCGATCGAGGTCAGCAGGATCACCGCCGCGATGCCGACGGCGATGCCGAGCAGGGTCAGGAAGCTGCGCAGCCGGTGTGCCCGCAGCGCGCGCACGGCGAACTGGAGCATGTCCTGGCTGCGGATCATCGCCTCGTTCCCGCTTGCCCGCTTCAGCGCCTGGCCAGCGACTGCACGGGATCGAGAAGCGCCGCGCGGCGCGCCGGCAGGACGCCAAAGGCGAGGCCGGTGACGAGCGCAGTAGCCACTCCGGCGAGCACTGCCCAATCCGGCGGCAGTGCCGGAAAGGCCGGGTACAACTGGCGGATCAGCGCGGCTGCGGCGTGCCCGAGGGCGAAGCCGAGCAGGGCGCCGGCTACCGAGAGCATCGCCGCCTCGGTCAGGAAGGCGTTGCGGATCGTCGCCCGCGTTGCGCCGAGCGCTTTCAGCAGGCCGATTTCGGCCGTTCGCTGGGTGACCGAGACCAGCATCACGTTCATCACCAGGATACCGGCGACGGCGAGGCTGATTGCGGCGATGCCGGCGACGGCGACGGTCAGCGTGCCGAGGAGGCGGTCGAAGGTGGCGAGTACGGCATCCTGGGTGATGACCGTCACGTCCTCTTCGCCCTCGTGGCGCAGCCTGATGATCTCGCTCACCTGTGCCTTCGCCGGCGCGATCGCTTCGCGGCTGTTCGCCTCGACGAGGATGCGGAAGAGCGTGTTGCTGTTGAACATCGCCTGCGCCAGCGCGACCGGGACGATGACGAGTTCGTCGGTATTCATTCCCAGCCCCTGGCCGGTCGCCGCGAGGACGCCGACGATGCGGAAGCGACGATCGCCGACACGGACGAGTTGCCCGAGCGCCTCATCGCGGCCGAAGAGCTCGTCGCGTATGCGCGCGCCGATGACTGCCTCCGACGCCCCGCGGCGCCAGTCTCCGGGCGGCAGGAAGCGGCCCTGGGCGAGTGTGAGGCGGCGTACGGCGATGAAGTCGGCCGTGGTGCCGGCGACCATCACCTCGCGCAGGCGGCCGCCGACGCTGATCTCCGAGGTGCCGACAGCCAGTGGCGCCACCCGGTGGACGGCGCTGGCGCGGCGCAGCGCCTGCGCATCGTCGATCGTCAGGTCGCGCGGGGTACTGGTGATGGCGTTGCCCGGGTTGAAGCCGCCAGTCTGCGAGCGCCCGGGGAGAACGATCACCAGGTTGCTGCCGATCGCCGAGAACTGGTTGAGGACGTAACGCCGGGCGCCGTCGGCGAGCGCCGTCAGGACGACGACGGCAGCGACGCCGATCGCCATGGCGAGGATCAGCAGGCCGGTGCGCAGGGGGTTGCCGGTTGCCGCGTCGCGCGCGAAACGGATCAGGTCGGCAGCGCGCATGTTTCGCTCCGCGTGCCGCCGCTGCGCGGGCGATCCTGCTGCAGGCTACCGTCCGCCATCAGCAGTTGCCGGCGCGCGCGCGCGCCCAGGGCGCCGTCGTGGGTGACGACGATCAGGGTGACGCCGCCACGGTTGAGGTCTTCGAGCAGGCGCATGACATCCTCGCCGGTCGTCCGGTCGAGGTTGCCGGTGGGCTCGTCGGCGAGGACCAGAGCCGGCTGCATGATTGTTGCGCGGGCGATCGCCACGCGCTGGCGCTGTCCGCCCGAGAGCTGGTCGGGTCGGTGGTCGGCCCGGTTCTCCAGCCCGTAGTCGCGCAGCGCCTGTCGCACGCGTTCGCCACGTTGCGCCGGCGGGATGCCGGCGAGCACCATCGGCAGGGCGATGTTCTCGGCCGCGGTCAAGCGTGGAACGAGGTGAAAACTCTGGAAGACGAAGCCGATCCGCTCGCTGCGGACGCGTGCCTGCTCGTCGGCCGACAGGGTGGTGACGTCGCGGCCGGCGAGGCGGTAGCTGCCGCTGTCGGGCCGGTCGAGCAGGCCGATCAGGTTGAGCAGCGTCGACTTGCCCGAACCCGACGGCCCCATCACCGCCACATACTCGCCGGCGGCGATGCAGAGGTCGATCGACTGCAGCGCGTGTACCTGGCTGTCACCGAGATGAAAGACCCTTTCGATTCGCGACAGCTCGATCAGCGGCGCAGTCATCGCTCACTTGCCGCCGGCCGCAGATGCACCCTCGGCCATGTAGGGTGCTCCGGCCTTGACCCCAGCCCGTTCGAGCGAGGTGACGACCCGTTCGCCCGCCTGCAGGCCTGCGCTGACCTCGGTGAACTCCCAGTTGGCGAGGCCGGTCGTGATGTGGCGTTCGGCGAGCAGGCCATCGGGCTCTGCGACCAGCACCCGGTTGCCCTCGAGAAGCGCCGATGTCGGTACGCGCAGGACAGACTCGCGGACTGCCAGGATCACCTCGACGTCGGCGCTGTAACCAACCAGCAGCCTGCCCGCAGCCGCCGGGTCGCCGAAGGTGGCCTCGATGTCGACGGTGCGCGCCTGCTTCTCGACTGCCGAAACGTAGGGCGCGACACGCCTCACCGTCCCCGGGAACGAGCGCCCGGGCAGGGCGTCCAGGCTGATTCGCACCGGCTGTCCGGCGCTGATCTTCGGCGCGTCAACTTCATCCATCGGCGCCTTGATGTAGAGGCAGGAGTCGTCGATGAGGTCGATTGCCGGCGGTGTCGGCACGCCGGGCGGTGAGGGCGTCGAGTACTCGCCGACCTCGCCGACGATCTTGGCGATGGTACCGGCGAAGGGTGCGTAGAGGACGGTCCGTCCCTGTTCGACCCGGCTCAGCCTGACCCGCGCTTCCGTCTGTCTGAGGTCGGCCTGCGCCGCCTGGCAGCCGGCGGCGCGGGCGAGCGCCTCGCTGCGCGCGCTTTCCTCGCGTGCTCCGGAGACGAAACCCTGCGCCCGCAGCGCTGCCTGCCGCGCCGCTTCGCGCTTGGCGTTGGCGGCCGTGACGCAGGCCTCGTCGACGCGCCGGCGGGCGGTCGCGACCTGCGTCAGAAGCCAGGCGCTCTGCGCCTGCTGGTCGTCGTTCCAGAGCTTCATCAGCAACTGGCCCTGGCGCACGCGGTCTCCTTCCTTCACCGCCAGGACTTCGATCCGGCCACCGGTGATCGTCGACAGGCGGGTACGCTGACAGGCCTCCACCGTTCCCGCGCGGGTATTCGAAATGGTGGATTCGACCAGGCCGCGGTCGATCTCCCGCAGCACGACGGCCACCGCCTGCGGTCTGCCCAGCCACCAGATGCCGCCGGCGACCAGCGCTGCGACAAGGAGGGCGGCGAGCAGGCGGCGGAGCAGGGGCGGTGGCATTGGCGCTTTCGGCAAGAGGGCTCTGGGCCGGCTTCAGATTCGCGCGCCGGGGGCGGGCCCGGTGATTGCGCGGGTCGCTTCGCGCAAGCCTGGCATCAGCACGTATCGTGGCTGTCCGCCTGCCAGAGTGGCAAGCTGGTCGTCATCGCCGCCGCCTGTCGGCTCATCATCCGCTGCGCCGGGCAAGCTGTCGTGCGGCCCTCAGCGAATGGCGCCGGGCGACGGTGTGGCGTTCAACTCACGCAGGCGGGCCTGCTTGGCCTGCATCGCCTTGTTGGCAGGATCAAGTCGCAACGCTGCATCATAGGACTGGCTGGCAAGTCGCAGCAGGACGTCACCGAGGTTTTCGCGCGCGAGCGCGTAGCCCGGGTGCGCCCGGATCGCCATCTCCAGCAGCATGCGCGCGCGCTCGAACTGCTGTTGCCCGGCGTAGAGAACGGCCAGGTTGTTGTAGGGTTCGGGCAACTCGGGGTAGTCGTCGCTGATCTGCGTGAATACGGTGATGGCATCGTTGGGGCGATTCATCTCCATCAGGATCAGTCCCTTGAGAAAACGTCCCTGCAGTTCCCGCGGCTTGCCCGCCACGTAGGCCTCGACCTTCGCCAGCGCCTGTGGTGCCTGGCCCTGCTTGAGCAGGCGCTCGGCTTCGGCGAGTTCACTGGCGACGGCAGCCGGGAGGGTGAAAGCGAAGAACAGGACGAGGATCGTCGCCGGCAGGGTTGCCGGCAAGAGCCTGCGAAGGATCGGGCGCATACGGGAGGTCTTCCTGGCCAGGCAGCGGATGGCTGTCGCGTGAAGGTCGGATTCTAACAAGAAGTAGGTATGAACCAAAGCCGCGGCATGTTTGCACAGCCCGCCCGCCACCCCTCAGTCGCTCAGGAGCGCGCGTGATCCCCCGCCGCCGCTGCCTTCCGCGGGCGGGTCGTGGCCCGTGGCTGGTCGCTGCGGATTGAAATTGCAGTCTCGGGAACGATGTGTTAAAAGGTCGGTTTATCGCCACTGGATCAGCCGCTTTTTGCCAGCCATGGTTTTTTCGTTCTTCAAGAAGCAGCCGGACAAGAAGATGGGCACCCGGCCAGCCGCCACTCCGCGCACCGCCGAGGAGCGCAGCGTGGTTGCCGATGTGCCGCCAGAGGACAGGGCCCGGCATGCGCCGGCGGCCCCAATCGGCTTGAACAGGGCTGACCTGCCATTCGCGACACCGGTCACGAGGACCGATGCGCCGCCGCTCGATCTGAGTGAGTTCGTGTTCAGCGCCATGGAGCCGAACTTTCAGCCCGAGGTCGAGCTTGACCCGATCGATGCCGAGGCAGAAGAAGCCGCCATGCTCTACGCCAATGGCCAGGATGCTGCCGTGCGCTTGCGGCTCGAGAACGCGACCCGCCTGTATCGCAGCGGCGCCGGCGAGCGGCTTTGGCTGATGCTTTTCGACCTCTTCCGCGTCGGCGGCCAGAAAGGCCCTTTCGAGGCACTCGGCATCGAGTACGCGCGGGCCTTCGAGAAATCGCCGCCAGGCTGGCAGGAGGCGGTTCGGGCCGCGCCCGTTCTGATCAAGGCCGGCACCGTCCTGTTCAAGGGTGATCTGACGGGTGACAACGAGGCCGCTTTCGCCACCGTGCGGCAGGCGCTTGCGACCAATCAGCACCTGCGTCTCGATCTTGCCAAGGTGCGCCGGCTCGACGATGCCGGTTGCGAACGACTTCTCTCCCTGCTGCAGCAGGCGCACAAGAGTCGTCACGAGGTCGAATTGCTCAACCGCGACCACGTTGCCGGCCTGCTGGACAGCCGTGTCGTGCCCGGTCAACAGAGTGACCGGGCCTGCTGGTTGCTCAAGCTCGAGTTCTGTCAGCTGTATGGTCAGCAGGAGGTGTTCGAAGAACTGGCCATCCAGTACGCAGTGAATTTCGAGATTTCACCTCCTTCCTGGGAAGCACAGCGGGTGGCCGCGCCCGGGCCGGATCCGTTGGTGCTGGCGGCAGCCGATGACCTGATGGCCGAGGCCTACGTCATCAAGGGCGAGGTCAAGTCCTCGCGCTTTGGTGATCTGCTCGCCTACTCGGCGGCGAATGATCCGGTGTTGATCGACTGCTCGCGGGTGACGCGAATGGACTTTCTCAGCGCCGGCGCCTTGCTCAACGTACTGACGACGATCAAGGGAACCGGCCGGCAGATCGTCTTTCGCCACCCGAATCACCTGGTGGCCGAGTTGTTCCGTGTCGTTGGCCTGAGGGCCGTCGCCGAGGTCGTTCTCGCACGGAACTAGAAACACCCGGAGGAACAGTATATGGACCAGTACCACGGCACGACGATCCTGTCCGTACGCCGCGGCGACAGCGTTGCCATGGGCGGTGACGGGCAGGTGACGCTGGGCAACATCGTCATCAAGGCGAGTGCGCGCAAGGTTCGGCGGATCCATCAGGGGAAGATTCTTGCCGGGTTTGCCGGCGGAACTGCCGACGCCTTCACCCTCTTCGAACGCTTCGAGGCGAAGCTCGACAAGCATCAGGGCAACCTCCTGCGTTCGGCGGTGGAACTGGCAAAGGACTGGCGCAGCGACCGTGCGCTTCGCCGGCTGGACGCGATGCTGGCGGTCGCGAACCGTGAGGCGTCGCTGATCATCACCGGCAACGGCGATGTCCTCGAGCCCGAGTACGGCATCGTCGCGATCGGTTCCGGCGGCGCCTTCGCCCACTCGGCGGCGCGCGCGCTGCTGGAGAACAGCCCGCTCACGGCGGCGGAGGTGGTCAGCAAGTCGTTGCAGATCGCTGGTGATCTGTGCATCTACACCAATCAGAACTTCACCATCGAGGTGCTGGAGTAACCATGTCGTCGATGACGCCACAGGAAATCGTTCACGAACTCGACAAGCACATCGTCGGCCAGGGAAAGGCGAAGAAGGCGGTGGCCATCGCCCTGCGCAACCGCTGGCGGCGGGCGCAGGTGGCCGAGCCGCTGCGGCAGGAGATCACGCCAAAGAACATCCTGATGATCGGTCCGACCGGTGTCGGCAAGACGGAAATCGCTCGCCGCCTGGCACGCCTGGCCAGCGCACCGTTCATCAAGGTCGAGGCAACCAAGTTCACCGAAGTCGGCTACGTCGGCCGTGACGTCGAGACGATCATTCGCGACCTCGTCGAGATCGCCGTCAAGAGTGGTCGCGAAAAGGCGATGAAGGGCGTCAGGCTGCGCGCCGAGGACGCTGTCGAGGATCGCCTGCTCGACGCCCTGCTGCCGCCGGCCCGCGCCGGTTTCTACAATGATGCGCAGCCAGGCGAGGACGGGGCCACGCGCCAGAAGTTCCGCAAGAAGCTGCGCGAGGGGGAACTCGATGAGAAGGAGGTCGAGGTGGATGTCGCCGCGCCATCGATGCAGGCCGAAATCTTCGCCCCGCCCGGCATGGAGGAACTGACGGCGCAGATTCAGGGCATGTTCCAGAACATCGGCGGTGGCCGGCGGAAGGCGCGCAAGCTCAAGATCTGCGAGGCGCGCCGGCTGCTGATCGACGAGGAAGCAGCCAAGCTGGTCAATGACGAGGAAGTCAAGCTGGACGCGGTGCGCAACGTCGAGCAGAACGGCATCGTCTTTCTCGACGAGATCGACAAGATCGCGTCGCGCAGCGACACGCACGGTGTGGACGTTTCGCGTCAGGGGGTGCAGCGTGACCTGCTGCCGCTGGTCGAAGGGACGACGGTGTCGACCAAGTACGGCATGATCCGCACCGATCACATCCTTTTCATTGCCAGCGGAGCCTTTCATCTTTCCAAGCCATCGGACCTGATCCCCGAACTGCAGGGCCGGCTGCCGATCCGTGTCGAGCTCGAATCGCTGTCGGTGGCGGACTTCGAGTGCATCCTGACGCAGACGGACGCCTGCCTGACCAAGCAGTATCAGGCGCTGCTGGCGACCGAAGGGGTGGCGCTCGATTTTTCTGCCGACGGCATCAGGCGCCTGGCCGAGATCGCCTGGTCGGTCAACGAGCGGACGGAGAACATCGGTGCTCGCCGCCTGTACACGGTGATGGAGCGTCTGCTCGAGGAGGTCTCATTCACCGCCGGCAAGGGAACTGGCGAGCACCTCGCGATCGACGCCACGTACGTCGACCATCGTCTCGCCGAACTGGCACAGAACGAGGACCTGTCGCGCTACGTTCTCTGAGCGGGCAGCAAGCCCGCGTCGTCGCGCCGGACTACTTGACCACCACCACCGGCAGGTCGGTGAGATGGATGACGCGTTGCGTCACCGACCCGAGGAGCAGGCCGGCCACCGTTCCGAGGCCGCGCGCCCCCATGATGATCAGCCCGCAGTCGTGTTCGCGCGCGAAATCGACGATCGTCGGCGCGACTTCACCAATCAGGACGTGCTCGGCATGGCCGATTCCGGCTGCGTGGAGCCGGGCGCGGGCAGAGGCCAGGGCGGCGTCGCCCGTTTCGCGATGATAATCGTGGACGACGTCGGTGCTGACGAAGCGGCTGATATCGGACGGTAGCGGGTGCTGCACGTTCAGCAGCAGAATGTCGATCGTCTGTGGGGTGGCGAGCGCTTCGCCGATGACGTGATCGACCGCGCGCAATGCCGGCAGCGACCCGTCTACGGGCAGCAGCCATCGTGCGTTCATGGGGGATCTCCTGGTTGAAGGGGCGGCGCCCTGTCGGCTGCCAGCTCACCATGGACAAGCCGGGTGTGCTGCCGCCGCGCCAGCCACTTGCCGACCGCGACCACCAGCAGGGCGCCAACGCCGGATGCGATTTGGGTGCTGTAGGGGACGATGTCTCGCCACGGCACGGGGAATGCGGGGTCGGTGAGCAGCATGCCGCCACCGATCCAGCCGAGGAGGCCGCCGCCGGCGGTGATCACGACCGGAAAGCGATCCATCAGGGTCAGCACCAGCTTGCTGCCCCAGACGACGATTGGGATCGAGACGGCAATGCCGAAGACGACGAGGACGATCGATCCGTGTGCTGCGCCGGCGACGGCGATAACGTTGTCCACGCTCATGACGGCATCGGCGACGATGATCGTCTTGATCGCTCCGAGCAGCGTGTTGCTGCCCTGCACGTTGCCGTGCGCGTCCTCGTGCTCCGGCAGGATCAGCTTGATGCCAATCCAGAACAGCAGCACACCGCCGACGATCTTCAGGTAAGGGACCGCCAGCAGCTGCAGGGCGAAATAGATGAGGACGACGCGCAGGGCAATGGCGCCGAAAACCCCCCAGAAGATGCCCCTGTTGCGTTGCGCCTGCGGCAGCCGGCGGCAGGCGAGCGCGATGACCACAGCATTGTCGCCGCCAAGCAGGATGTCGATGGCGATGATCTGCAGGACGGCGATCCAAAAAGCGGCTGAGGCGAGATCGGGCATCGCGGGGCTTTCCTGTCAGAGCAGTTCGAGCGGCGGCGAGCCGCTGCCAAAATGGGCCGATGCACTGCCCTGGACCGCCGTCTGACCCAGTTTGGCCAGCACCTTGTTGGCTTCGCGCAGGCGTGCGAGCAGCTTGACGAGCAGCACCTTGTTGAAGCGCTCGCGCACTTCGTCCGAACTCAGGCCGAGGGCCGAGCTGTTGATCTCGAGGAAGCGGGTCGCTTCGAGGGTGACCACCGTTGCTTGGCGGCGGTCGTCTGTCGGGTGCAGGAAAGCCATCTCGCCGACGATCTCGCCCGGGCCGAGCCGGCAGATCACCCGGCCGTTGGCAGAAACCTCGACGAAGCCGTCGACGATGACGCCGAACTTGCGATGGTTCTCGCCTTCGCGAATCAGCGTCACCTTCTCCGACAGTTCACGCCAGACGCTGATGCGCAGGACCTCCCACAACTCGATGTCCTCGAACTCGGCGAAGAAATCGACCTTTCGCAAACGGTCGAAGTGCGCCAGATCCTGCTGCGTCTGGTCCTCTTCCTGCATCTGGTAGCGCACCGCCGACAGATCCTTGGCGAACTCGGCCCCGTTGCGATAGCGGCTGTAGAGATCCTTCTCGAGCGCCTTGCGGATGATCGGATCGAGGCCCGGCGGCAGGTTCGGGTTCAGTGCACAGACCGATGGGGCGTCCATGTTGACGATCTTGTACACCAGCGTCGCCGGGTTGTTGGCGCGAAAGGGCAGGCGCCCCGTCAGCAGCTGGAACAGCAGGACGCCGAGCGAGTAGAGGTCGGTCTTGTGGTTGAGCGGGTAGTTCTTGACCTGCTCCGGCGACATGTAGGCCGGCGAGCCGACGCCCATGACGAAGGTCGAGTCCTGCCCCATGTCCTTGAGGAGATTGAGGCCGAGACCGAAATCGGTGATCTTCGGATTGTCGTTGGCGTCGATCAGGATGTTTGCCGGTTTGATGTCACGATGGACCACGCCCTGGTGGAGCGCGTGGTCGAGGGCCAGGCAGCACTTGAAGATGATGCCGATGACCCGATGCATCGGCAGCAGTTTGTTGATCGTGCAGAACCGGTCGAGCGCGACGCCGTCGACGAACTCCATCACCAGGTAGGCCTGATCGGGTTCGACCACGGCGTCGAAGATCTTGACGATGTTCGGATGATTGAGCCGGCGACCGATCGAATCCTCGGTCTGGAACAGCTTGCGCAGGCGGCGCGACATGGCTGCGTTGTCGTCATTGAAGCGAATCAGCTTGATGGCGACATGCCGGTCAAGGCCGGGATCGCGCGCCAGATAGACGACGGCAGTCGCCCCCTTGCCCAGGGAGCGGATGACCTCGTATTTTCCTATCTTCTGCAGCATACGGAGCCCGATTCCGGCGACGACCGACAAAAGCGGAATGCTAGCAGCAGAAGGTGCTGCTGCAGGAAAAAAAAGCGTGCCCCGCGTCCGTTGTGCTGTCGGACTGCGGCGGCAGAAGACTTGAAATCCGGCGGCGCGCCCCCAAATAGCAATTCGTTTTCCCGGAGACCACCAGCCATGCAAAGCAACGAGACAGCACCTGAGGAACGAGCGGTAGCCGCAGCGGCGGCTGCGGTGGAGTCGCCTGCGGTCGGCGAAGCAGCCGCTGCCGAGCCGCCGCAGGCAGAAGACAACGGCGTCGCCCTGCAGGAGGAACTGCAGCAGGCGCGCCTGAAGGCCAACGAGTACCAGGATTTGTGGCTGCGCGCCAAGGCGGAAACCGAGAACGTACGGCGGCGAGCGCAGGAGGACATCGCCAAGGCGGCGAAGTTTGCGGTCGATCGTTTCGCTCGCGAGTTGTTGCCGGTGAAGGACAGTCTCGAAGCGGCCCTGGCGACTGAGAAGGCGACGGTCGAGAGCATGCGCGCAGGCAGCGAGCTGACGCTGAAGCAACTGATTGCGGCGTTCGAGAAATCGGCGCTGACCGAGATCAACCCGGTCGGCGAGAAATTCGACCCGAACCGGCACCAGGCCATCAGTGTCGTCGAGTCCGGCCAGGAAGCGAACACGGTGGTCACCGTTCTGCAAAAGGGCTATCTGCTCGCCGAGCGCGTGCTGCGTCCGGCGCTGGTCATTGTCGCCAAGGCGGCGTCTTGAAATACGCCCGCTGACCCCCACCTGAAGGACCATCTCGGGCATTTCGTCTGCGGGCGACGGTGCAATCAGAAAACAAGGGCATACTGAAAGGATTCAAGAATGGGAAAAATAATCGGCATCGATCTCGGGACGACCAACTCGTGCGTCGCCGTGATGGAGAATGGCAAGCCGAAGGTGATCGAAAACTCGGAAGGCGCGCGCACGACACCGTCGATTGTCGCTTACGCCGAGGATGACGAGGTGCTGTGCGGTGCCCCTGCCAAGCGGCAGGCGGTAACCAACCCGAAGAACACCCTGTACGCGATCAAGCGGTTGATCGGCCGGCGCTTCGAGGAGAAGGAGGTGCAGAAGGACATCTCGCTGATGCCGTTCCGCATTCTCAAGGCCGACAATGGCGACGCCTGGGTCGAGGTGCGCGGCAAGAAGATTGCGCCGCCGCAGGTCTCGGCGGAGGTCTTGCGCAAGATGAAGAAGACCGCCGAGGATTATCTCGGCGAGGAAGTCAGCGAGGCGGTGATCACCGTCCCCGCCTACTTCAACGACAGCCAGCGGCAGGCAACCAAGGATGCCGGACGGATCGCCGGGCTCGAAGTGAAGCGGATCATCAACGAGCCGACTGCCGCTGCCCTTGCCTTCGGCATGGACAAGAAGCAGGGCGACAAGAAGATCGCCGTCTATGACCTCGGCGGTGGCACTTTCGACATCTCGATCATCGAGATCGCCGAGGTCGAAGGCGAGCACCAGTTCGAAGTCATGTCGACCAACGGCGATACCTTTCTCGGGGGCGAGGATTTCGACCAGAGGCTGATCGACTACATCATCGACGAGTTCAAGAAAGAGACCGGAGTCAACCTGAAGGCCGACGTGCTGGCGCTGCAGCGTCTCAAGGATGCTGCGGAAAAGGCCAAGATCGAACTGTCGTCCGGGCAGCAGACCGAGATCAACCTGCCGTACATCACTGCCGACGCGTCCGGTCCGAAGCACCTGACGCAGAAGATCACGCGCGCCAAGTTCGAGTCACTGGTCGATGATCTCGTCGAGCGGACGATCGAGCCCTGCCGCATCGCTCTGAAGGATGCCGGTTGCCGCATCGGCGACATCAACGACGTCATTCTGGTCGGTGGCCAGACGCGGATGCCGAAGGTGCAGGACAAGGTGAAGGAGTTCTTCGGCCGCGAGCCGCGGCGCGACGTCAACGCCGACGAGGCGGTGGCTGTCGGCGCGGCGATCCAGGGCGGTGTCCTGCAGGGTGAGGTCAAGGACGTGCTGCTGCTTGATGTGACGCCGTTGTCACTCGGTATCGAGACGCTGGGTGGCGTGATGACCAAGCTGATCAAGAAGAACACGACGATTCCGACGAAGGCGACGCAGGTCTTCTCGACCGCCGACGACAACCAGTCGGCAGTCACCATCCACGTGCTGCAGGGCGAGCGCGAGATGGCCAGTGGCAACAAGAGTCTGGGTCAGTTCAATCTGTCGGACATTCCGCCGGCACCGCGCGGCATGCCGCAGATCGAGGTCACCTTCGATATCGACGCCAACGGCATCCTGCATGTTTCGGCGAAGGACAAGGCCACCGGCAAGGAGAACAAGATCAAGATTCAGGCCTCTTCCGGTCTCAGCGAGGACGAGGTGCAGCGCATGGTGCGCGACGCCGAACTGCACGCTGAAGAAGACCGCAAGGCACACGAACTGGCGGAAGCACGCAACCAGTGTGACGCCATGATCCACACCGTCAAGAAGTCACTTGCCGAGTATGGCAAGGAGCTTGCAGACGGTGAGAAGGCGACGATCGAAAAAGCGATGAAGGATGCCGAAGAGGCGATCCGCGGCAACGACATCGAAGCCATTCGGGCGAAGAGCGAGGCCCTGGGAACGGCCGCCCAGAAGCTTGGCGAGAAGATGTACGCCAAGCAGCAGGAGCATGCGGCTGCAGAGGGTGGCACGGGCGGTGCGTCCGGTTCGAGCGGCGAGGCGAGAAAGGACGACAGCGACGTCGTTGACGCCGAGTTTACCGAAGTCAAGGACAGGAAGTAGGCTGTTGCCTGCAGGGGGGGGCGTATAATCGCGCCTCCCTTCGCCCCCCCAAAGTGCTCACGAACCGATGGCAAAACGCGACTATTACGACATTCTGGGCGTCAACCGTGACGCCGCCGATGAGGACATCAAGAAGGCCTACCGCAAGCTGGCGATGAAGTTCCATCCGGACCGCAATCCGGACAACCCCAAGGCTGAGGAACACTTCAAGGAAGTGAAGGAAGCCTACGAGATCCTTTCCGATTCCGACAAGAGGGCGGCCTACGACCAGTACGGCCATGCCGGGGTAGACCCGCAGGCAGGAATGGGTGCTGCCGGTGCCGGTGGTTTCTCCGATGCCTTCGGCGGCATCTTCGACGAGATCTTCGGCGGGCGGCGTGGCGGCGGTGGGCGCTCGAACGTCTATCGCGGTGCCGACCTGCGCTACAACCTCGAGATCAGCCTTGAGCAGGCGGCCTTCGGGACCGAGACCAAGATTCGCATCCCGACCATGGAAGTCTGTGAAGCCTGCCACGGCAGCGGCGCCAAGGCCGGAACGCAACCGAAGACCTGTCCGACGTGTCAGGGCAGCGGCCAGGTTCGCCTGCAGCAGGGATTCTTCTCGATTCAGCAGACCTGTCCCAAGTGTCATGGTACCGGCCGCTACATCGCCGATCCCTGTGGCGTCTGTCATGGAGCCGGCCGGGTCAAGCAGCACAAGACACTGGCGGTCAAGATCCCGGCCGGTGTCGACGAGGGCGACCGCATTCGTCTGTCGGGTGAGGGTGAGCACGGGATCAATGGCGGTCCTGCCGGCGACCTGTACGTCCAGATCCACCTCAAACCGCACGCCGTCTTTCAGCGCGAACAGAACGATCTGCACTGCGAGATGCCGATCAGCTTCACGACGGCGGCGCTTGGTGGCGAGATCGACATTCCGACTCTCGACGGTGCGGCAAAGATCCGGGTTCCTGCCGAGACACAGTCGGGGAAGGTGTTCCGGCTCCGCGGCAAGGGCATCAAGGGTGTGCGCAGCAACGCGCATGGCGACCTGCTTTGCCACGTGGTCGTCGAGACGCCGGTTCATCTCACCGAGCGACAGAAGGAACTCCTGCGCGAACTCGAGGATTCAAGTCGGGACAACGCCGGACACCACAATCCGCGTGCGAAATCGTGGATGGATCGCGTGCGCGACTTCTTTGCCGCGACCTGAGAGGCTGTGAAGAAATCGTCGCGAGCAGGCCGAGATGCATGGCGCGAGCGAGCGAACGACGAGACATATCAGATGGATAGGCGAGGAGTGAGCGAGTGAGCAACGCCGCAGATCGGTCGCGCAGTAGATTTATTCACAACCTCTGAGCATCTAAAGCCCACGGATCCCGCGCCCGGTTTTCCATAACAAACAAGTGTTTGCGATTTTGTTTCTTGAGAGGAATCCTGAACACATCCTGGAGGGAGCAGTCCAGGATGCAGGGCGCGAGCGAGCGCACGACGCGGCATCGCCGGTGGATGGGCGAGGGCAAAGGCGGGCTCGCGCGCTGCATTCCGTACGCCCCGCAGAGCCAGCCGTGTGCCTGGCCGGCGGTCGGCGGCAGCACGTGCGCAACGCCGCAGGCTGTGCGGCCCGTTTCTTTCTCCACAAGCCCTGCAGTCGGCGCGCTCGCCATGTGTCGTGAGGCGAATCCGCGCATGTAAGCACGGTGTCAGTTTGTGTCGCCATCCTGCATGCGTGGTCGGGGTCGTCGCTGCGCGGTTGCGGCCAGCGCACCACGCGGGGAGGACGGCATGAAGCTTGTCAGAACACTGTTGTTGGTTGTCCTGAGCTGGGTCGGTGGGGTTGCTGCGGGCGAGGTCGGGGTCACCGACAAGAGCATCCTGATCGGCATGACGGCGCCGTTTTCCGGTCCCAGCGGCCCTTACGGGCTGGACATGAAGATGGTCATCAACGCCTATTTTCGGCAGCTCAATGACGCTGGCGGCGTGCACGGCAGGAGACTCGATCTGCGCAGCCTCGATGATGGCTATGAAACCGAGCGGACGGTTGCCAACACCCGGGCGCTGATCGCCCAGGAGCAGGTCTTCGCACTGCTGGGGTTCTATGGCTCGAGCCCGACGACGGCGGCGATGAACGAGGTCTTCGGCGTGGCGAAGGTGCCGCTGGTGGGAACGATCTCCGGTGCCGACTCGCTGCGCCAGTCGCCGCGTGACCATCCCAACAACCGCTACATGTTCAACGTCCGCGCGAGCTACGCCAACGAGACCGAGGCGATCGTCAACCAGCTCGTCTCGCTCGGTTTCAAGAGCATCGCCGTCTTCTACCAGAATGATGGCTTCGGCAAGTCGGGGCTCGAGGGGGTGCTGGCGGCGCTCAGGAAGCACAATCAGGTGCCGTCGGCGGTGGCCACGGTCGAGCGCAATTCCGCCGACGTCAGCGGCGCCGTGCAGACGATCGCCAAGGCGAATCCACAGGCGGTGATCATGGTGACCCTGTACAAGGCCAGCGCCGCCTTCGTCCGCGAGATGAGGAAGGCGAAACAGAATCCGCAGTTCATGACCCTGTCGCCGGTGGGCGCCGACCTGCTGGTGGAGGAACTGGGGAGCGAGGCGCGTGGCATCGGCATTTCACAGGTGATGCCTTACCCCTGGAACGACACGCTGCCGATCGTGCGCGAGTACCAGAAACTGCTGGGCAAGCAGGCGAAACCGTCGTATTACGGGATCGAAGCCTACGCCATGGCGAAGGTGCTCGTCGAGGCATTGCGCAAGGCGGGCAAGGAACCGACGCGCGAGAAACTCGTCGCAGCGCTGGAGAGCATGCAGAACCACGACCTCGGCGGCTACCGCGTCAGCTATTCGCCGACGGACCGGACTGGTTCACGTTTTGTCGACCTGACCGTCATCGGCAGCGGTGGGCGGGTGTTGCGCTGACTCGCGGCGTCGTTTCGATCATCTGAGGATTGCCGGGCGTGAGGCGGTCGGGTGCCAGGAGAAGAGATCACGGAAGTCCCCCGACCACTGCGGACTCTCCCGCTTCGGAAACCGTTGGTCCGCACCGCTTGGCTCGACAAGGCCAACCTCTGATCTCCGGGATCCCGCCCGTGCCGGGTTCCGTCAGCAGCAGCGATACCTCAGGCGACAGTCAGGTGCCGTCATGGGGCGCGCGCCGCGCGCCTGCGTCATCAGCACCCCACTCCTCGTGCCCGAGCGGCGCCGCGTTCAGCCGCTCCTGCGTCGCTCCCCAGCGGGGCAGGTAGCGATTCATGAGCGCCACGAAGCGCTCGCCGTGATTCGGCTCGGCCAGGTGCAGCAGTTCATGCACGACGATGTACTCGATGCACTCGACCGGCTTCTTGGCCAGCTCGGAGTTCAGCCAAACGCGGCGGCTGGCGGGCGTGCAGCTGCCCCACTTGGTCTTCATCCGCTTCACGCCCCAGGCGCTGGCCTGGACGCCGAGCTTGGCCTGCCACGCGGTGAACATGGGCGCCAGCAAGGCCTTCAGCTGCTCCCGGTACCACCGGTCCAGCACCGCTTCGCGCTGCTTGCGGGTTGCCCCAGGGCGAACGAAGAGATCGAGCGAAGCGATGCCTCTCACGGCCACCCGCGGCGTGCCCTCGGCCTCGTGCACCCGCAGCCGGTAGCGGCGGCCGAAGACGTAGTGGCTCTCGCCCACCGCCATCTCGCGTTCCGACTGGCGCGGCTGCTGCTCGAACTTCGAGCGCTGCAACTTGATCCAGGCCAGCTTGTCGATCACCGCCAGGCGCACCGCCTCGTCGCTGATCATCAGCGGCGCTGCCACCCGCACACGCCCCGCCGGCGGGTAGACGCCCAAGTGCAGGTTCTTGATGTCCTTGCGCACCACGTTGATCGTGAGGCCGGCCACCTTCAGCACGGTCTCAGTACTCATGCTGGTTCTTGGCCAGTTCGAGCATCTTGTTCGTCTCGGCCACGGCCGTCTGGTTCTTGCGGATCGCGGCTGGCAGGGAATCGACCGCTGCTGCGCCCCGATCGACGATCAACTGGATCAGCGACAGGTCGTCGAAGGCCGAGATCTTCTCGCTCTCGTCGGCGCGGATGTAGGTGTCGATCAGGAACCGCATCGCCGGCTCGAAGGCCTTCAGGTCGATGCAGTCCCCACTGGCCAACCGCACTTCGTCGCGTACCTTGCTGAAGTGCTCCACCTCGGTCTTGATCGTCTGTATCTCGGCAGGCGTGTAGCCTGCGGCTTCGAGTTCGCTGGCCAGCGCCGCGTAGGTGCGCAGCAAGGCTGCAGCGTACTTGTAGAGCTTCAGCCGCCTGGGCTCGTTGGCCTTCAGCTGCTCGGCATTGCCTGACTCCGCCGCGCAGAAGAAGCGCATGTAGGCAACGGAATCCCTGGCCTGCTGCACCGGCTCGCACAGCGCCTTGATGGCCTCGCGGGCTTCCTCCAGATCTTGCCGGCCGGAAGCCAGGCGGTCCTTGAGCAGGCCCTTCACATCCTCCTGGTCGAACGTATCGAACGCCCCGCTGGTGTAGTCGCGCACGGCGCCTTCGAGCGGCTTGAACAGATCCTTGTAGTCGATGATGTAGCCGTAGGGCTTGTCTTCACCGTCCAGGCGGTTCACGCGGCAGATGGCCTGGAACAGGCCGTGGTCCTGCATCTTCCTGTCGATGTACAGGTAGGTGGCGGGCGGCGCGTCGAAGCCGGTGAGCAGCTTGTCGACCACGATCAACAGCTTCAGTTGGCCGGGCTGCTCGATGAAGCGCTTCTTGGCCTGCTTCTCGAACAGTTCGGCCTTCCTGGTCGCCACGTCCTCAGGCTCGTTGAACCAGTCGGCCAGCATCTGCCGGTAGACCTGGTACTTGCGCAGGCTGTCGGTCTCGCCCTCACCGGTGGCTTCGCCCTTTGCATCGGCCGTGGTGGGCATGTAGCTGGTGACGATGGCGCACTTGCCCTGCAGCGGTGTCCCTGCGAACAGTTCGTAGAACTTGCACGCCTCATAGATGCTGCCGGCCACCAGCATCGCGTTGCCGTGGCCATCCATCAGGCGTGGCCGGGTGCTCATGTCCAGCAGGATGTCGGCCACGATCATCGATAGCCGCGACTGGCTGGAGAGGACGCGCTGCATCGTCCCCCACTTCTGCTTCAGCTGCGCGCGAGCCAGATCGTTCAAACCTTTGGTATTCGACTCGAACCAGTCGTCGACCTTCTTCGGCGAGGTGATCCGCTGGTCGATGTCCCGGGCTTCGTAGCGCAGGTCGAGCACCACGCCCTCGCGCACCGCCTGGTCGAACTTGTAGGTGTGGATGTAGCGGCCGAAGACCTCGATGCTCCGCGCCTTGTCGGCCTTCAGCAGCGGTGTGCCGGTGAAGCCGACGAACAGTGCACTCGGCAGCAGCGCCTTCATGGCCTGGTGCAGGTCACCGCTCTGCGTGCGGTGGCACTCGTCCACGAAGACATGCAGGTCGCCCTTCGCCTTCCACCCCGGTGGCACCCTGCGCAGCGCCTCGACGAAGGCCTTTGTCCCTGCCGTGCCTTCGGCGCCGTCGTCATCGTCCTTGCCGCCGAACTTGTGCACCAGCGTGCAGATCAGCGACTCGTCGGCCTGGCCGAGCGTCGCGATCAGGTCGGCGCCGCTCTTCGTGCGGTAGATGGTCTCGCTGACGCCGAGGAAAACCTTCTCGATCTGCTCATCCAGTTCGGTGCGGTCGGTGATGATCAGCACACGAGCGCCGGGCCGGTTCTCACGGATCCACTTGGCCAGCCACACCATCGTCAGCGATTTCCCGCTGCCCTGCGTGTGCCAGATGAGCCCGCCCTCGCGCCGGCGGATGAACGCCTGCGCCGCCACCACACCGAAGTACTGGTTCTGCCGGCACACTTTCTTGATGCCGGCATCGAAGACGATGAAGTCGTGGATCAGCTGCAGGAACCGTCGCTTCGCGCACAACTGCAGCAGGTTCCGGTCCAGCAGGTTGGGCTCGTCGGCGAACTCGCCGGTCTCTTCAACCCACGAGAGCCAGTACTTCTCGGGCGTCTCGATGGTGGCGTAGCGCATGCCCTCGGTGTCGTTGCCCGCCATCACCCACTGCATCGTCGAGAAGAACGGCTCGATGAACTCCTTCTTCTGGTTGTCCAGGTTCTGGCGGATGCCTTCTGACACCGATACCGTCGAACGTTTCAGCTCCAGCACACCCAGCGCGATGCCGTTGACGTACAGCACGACGTCGGGCCTCTTCGCCCCTGCCTTCGTGCTGGCCTTGGCTCCACCGGCCAGATCCCCGCTGCGGACGGTCACTTCCTCGGCCACCGCGAAGTCGTTGGCCAGCGCATCCGCCCAGTTCACCAACCACACGGTGACGGTGTTTGCGCCCACCTCGGGCCGCAGCTTCACACCGTAGCGCAGCAGGCGGTACACGGCGTGGTTGCGGTCGTACAGGCTGCTGCTGGTGTCGAAGGCAGCCTTCTGCAGCTCGAACAGGGCGCGTGCTGCCAGCGTGCCGCGCACGCCTTGGCCGGCCAGCCAGGCCTTCAGGCGCTCGGGTTCGATGTTCGAGTTGGCGGGCCGGTCGATCCAGTCACCCAGGTAGGTATAGCCCAGACGCCGGCTCAGCAGCGCCAGCACCCGCTCCTGGGTCTTCTTCTCGATCTGGCCGACGCTGGGCATGGGCCGGATCAGCGTTCGAACCGCGGCATCGCGCGCCGCATGAAGTCGTCGAACAGCGGCACGGTGAAAGCCATCTCGCCATGGGACGGGCTGTACACCATCCCCTTCCTGATCAGGCTGGCACGCACGGGGCCCAGCGTGTTGATCTTCACGCCGAGTTTGTCCGCGATGTCGCCGGTGCGGTACGGGCCAGGTCCCAGTTCCGCCATGGCGCGCAAATAGGTCTTCTCGCGGGGCGTCAGCCGGTCGAAGCGCACCCGGAAGAAGTTGTCATCCAGGCGCTGCGACACCAGTTCGCTGGTCTCCCGAATCACTGGCGCACCGATCGGCGAGCCGACTGCGTGGTTCCAGGCTTGGTAGCCCCACTCCTGCAAGAAGTACGGGTAGCCCTGCGTCAGCTTGAAGATCGCGTGCAACGCCTCGGGAGCGAACTCCACTTCCTCGACACGTACCGGGTTTTGCAGCGCCCGCTCAGCCTCGGCCTCAGGCAGCGGACCGACGGCCGGAAAACTGAAGAGTCGCTCGGCGTAGGACTTCGACTCGCCGGCCAGACCGGGCAGGATCGGCAGTCCAGCCCCGACCAGAGCCAGCGGCAACTGCCGCTGCTGCATCTTGTGCATGGCCATGATCAACGCACTCAGCTCGTCCGATCTGAAGTACTGGACCTCGTCGATCAGGATGGCCACCGCCACGCCCCGCTCCTGCGCAGCCTCGCCGACCGCGACGAACAGGTAGGGCAGGTCCACTTCGAGGTCGCCGCTGTCGGCCGAGCCCGGCTCGGGTTCGATGTCCAGGCCGATGTCGAGATCGCCAACCTTGACCTTGATGGCTCCGATGAAGCTGCGCAGCACGCCCAAGCCCTTGCGCACCTTGTCGCCGGCGCCCTTCAGCCGGTCCAGGTCGAAGAGCAAACGGCGCAGGTGCGGCGCCAGCAGCACGGCCAGCGGCTTGCCTTCGTGCGCTTCGACGAGGATGGTGCGAAAGCCCTCTGCCGCAGCGATGCGCTCGATCTCGTTGAGCAGCACGGTCTTGCCAACGCCCCGCAAGCCGGTCAGCAGCAGACTCTTCTCGGGCCGCTTGGCCTGCACCCGCCCGAACAGCACGCGCGCCTGTTCGAGGATGCCCTCGCGGCCGGCCAGTTCTGGCGGCGGCGAGCCGGCGCCTGGGGAGAAGGGGTTGCGGATCTTGTCCAAGGTGACGTGGAGTATAGCAATTTATCTGTGTTTATACGATTCGACGCGTATACATGCGAATAGACTGCTATCAAACACCTCGCCAGCCGATGCCGCCGAGGCAGGCCGCCGAATCATCGGAATCCGGCAAAGGCCGATGAACGCCAACCCGCCGTCAGTCTGTTCCTCAAGCCCCCGTGTCGGCCAGCACCTCCGCCCGCACGTAGGCCTTGAAGTCCGCCACGGCGGTGAAACACCGGTAGCCCGCCTGGCTGGCCATGGCCACCATCGGCGCCTCTTCGTACAGCAGCACGGCCACCGGCTGGCTCAGCTCTTCCTGCAGGCCCTGCGGCCACGCCAGGTCGAACACCGCGCGCTGTTCGCCGGTCACCGGGTCGGCGAAATCGAAGCGGACCACGCCACGCGGCAGGCCCTGGGCTTCGACCCAGTCGTTCAGGGCTTCGAGTTGCTCCTCTTCCTCGTCGCTCGTCACGCCGCCGAGCACCGTCGGTGCCGCGGGCGCAACGGCTGCCCGGGCTTCCAGCCAGTGCAGGTCACCGTGCAGCAGCTCTTCCATGCGCCGGTTCATCTCGGCGGCCAGCAGCGTCTTCCGCGCTTCGAGGAAGTCGCGGAAGTTCTCGATCTTCCACAGTTGCGGGTCCATCGGGATCCACTGCGACGCCAGCGCCCCAGGGTGGCTCGCCTCGAACTCGGGGAAGTACTCCTGCGGCAAGCGGTCGCTGATCTTGAGGTTGGTGTCCTTGGTCTGGAAGGCGAAGTTGGCCAGCGCATTCACCTCCGGCCGGCGGAACCTGGCCTTGTGCTTGTAGAGCTGCGCCTTCGGGAAGATGTGGTGCACCTCCAGCTTGCTCATCCTGCCCAGCAGGCTGGCCTTCAGCGGCAGCCCGCTGCCCCAGTCGCGCGCCTCGCCCATCCGCGTCAGCAGGTACAGCACCGGGTAGAAGCGCGCGCCGACACTCCCGCCGGTGAAATGCCCCGGCTCCACGCGCAGCCCGCCATGCCACAGCCGCAACTGCTCCAGCAGCTTGTCGAGCCCGCCGTCGTCGCCTTCGAGTGCCTCCAGGTCCTGGTCGACGAACGACTCGGTCGAGCCCGAGAACCGGCCCCACATGCCGGCCTGCAGGAACCAGAACAGCAGCTTGTCGCGATCCTTCTCGTCCAGCGGGCCGGTGTGCTTGTCGAGGAAGCGCACCATCACCGGCACGCCGAAGCGGCCGAAGAACACCTGGTCATGGTCGAGGCCCAGCCGGCCGCCGATCAGGTTCAGCGACGCGTCGATGTGCTTGGTGGCGCGCTTCAACGCGGCCTGCACCTCGTCGGCCGTCTTGTCGTGCAGGTGCAGGAACTTGGCCTCGCCGGTGAGCACGGTGGTGATGGACCGCAGCAGCCAGTCCAGGTTGAAGTGGAAGCCGGCGCCCGTCCAGCGCTTCAGCTCGGCCGTCATCTGGTCGCGCGCCTCCGGCCAGTCGGCGCAGATCCTGGCCAGCGCGAGGTCCCCCTTCGACAGCTTGGTGCCGCCGCTGTTGACGCGGTTGAAGATGTCCACCACCACGTCCAGCGTCTTGTCGGCGCCGGTCACCTCCTCGACGTGCAGCTCGATGTCGCTCACGCTCAGCAGCCGGCTCAGCCGCGCCACGTAGTCGCCCACCTTGGGCGCCAGGGCCGGCTGCGTGCTCAGCCGGGTGACGAACTCGCCCAGGCCGGCCGTGCCCTTCTGCATCAGCGCCGTGACGTCGATCCAGCGCGCGTCGTCCTTCATCGTCACCGGCTGGTAGAAGGCGAACTTCTCGTCCTCCAGATGGAAATGCAGGCCGGTGAAGGCCTGCGCATTGCCATCGAAGAAGCGTGGCGGCTTGCCGCGGATCACGCCGTACAGCGAGGTCATGCGTTGCTGCCCGTCGAGCAGCAGCTTCACGACACCCGGCGCCAGCGGGCCTTCGCCGCGGTGCGCGGCGGTCTTGCTCTCGGTGGCCCACACCAGCAGGCCACCCACGGGGTGGCGGCGATACAGCGACTCGAACAGCCCGCGCACCTGGTCGCGGTTCCAAACATAGCCACGCTGGAATTCCGGCAGCGCCATGTGCCGGCTGTCGATGTGATCCAGGATCGTCGAGATCTTCATGTGAGGCGGATCCTCCCTGTCAGCAGCGCCTGCATCATGCCCTGCTTGAGTTGGCGGGTCTTGTCGCGGCGGGTTTCGAGAGCAGCGAGTTCGGCGTCCATGTCGGAGAGCACCTGGGCGATCGCTCGCTGTTCAGCCAGCGATGGCAGCGCAACCGGCAACCGACGAAGAATCTGCGTGTTCAACGAGGGCATCGTCTGGCCCACCGCCACTTCCCGCACACGCTGCTTGAATGGTTCGCTGTGGAACTGGTGACTCAAGAAGGCAGGATCAGCGCGGCCTCTCTTTATGCGAACTCGCAGCAGCCGCCCGGAGAACAGCCATCCTGACTCTGCATCGGTGACCAGCGCATTGCGATCAACCGAGCCCACTCGACTGAACACCACGTCACCAGCCTCCAACGAGTAGACTCGGAGACGTCGGTAGTCCTCATCCGAGACCAATGGCAAGTTCTGCAGCGTGATCGATCGCTCCCCGAGATGCTCCACCGTAATGATCGGGGTGCCAACTTCAACGTAGTCGCTTTCGTGAAGCGACGAGCCGAACGGGCCTGTCTTCACGTCAGCAACATCTCCGATCGTCGCGCCACGCCATGCATCCTGAAAACCAGGCAACCGGGTCCGTCCGGAAAGCAACTGCTGCATCGCGGCCTGCTTGAGGTCGCGCCTTCTAGCGATCAGTTGGTTTAGCCCAGTGAGCAGGGCGTCGACATTCGACAATGCATCCGCGATCGCGGTCCTCTCGTCATGCGCCTGTGGATATGGCATCCAGAAGCCATTTAGGCTCGCGTTCGTGATCTGGTTGATCGTGGCGCCAAGGTGCGCCTCGATTTGCCGCCTCATCGCATCGGACTGCAGGTTGTAGAAGACGATACCGTGATCGGCTGTGCGAAACACCGCCATGAAGGCACCAAAGGCCATCCGAGCGGCGCGCTCGTCAATCTTTGCGCACTTGCCGATCAGCGCTCGACTGCCGTTTCGCGCACAGATGAGGATGTCGTCCTTTCGGACCAGCGCGCGATCGGGCACAGACATCTTCACGAACACGTTGTCGTCGAACTTGAGCGCCCCGTCCTCGACGTTGGATGACCTCAAGACGAGCGTGCCCGAGCGACTCACGTTCTTCGGGCTGTAAGTCAACCCGATGAACGACTCGCCGATCTTGCCAAGTTGCGTCCACGACCAGCCCGCCGGGAGTCTCCCAAGGTCGGAAGCTAGGGTGGGAGTGAGTACCGTCACTGGAAACCCATCGCCTTCAGGTGCCCGGCAACTCTGCCAGACAAGACTTCCACGCTCTCGGCAAGAAGCGGAATGGGCGTCACGTAGCGCTCGGCGAGGGTGCGCAGGCGCTCGGTGAGTGCATAGCTGACACGGTCCAACTCTTCGTCGATGCGGGCGATCAGGTTAGCCAGCCACTTGTCGTCGATTACCAGCACCTTGACCTCGTCGGCGGTGAGCTGCCCGAACTGCAACACCACCTTGGCGGCCAGCGCCTTCTGCGCATCCTTCAGCTTCTTGCCAGCCGCCGCCTCTCTGTCGAACAGCGCCAGCACCTTCTCCAGCACGTCGCGCGCGTCGTCGGCATCCTTGTCACCCCGAATCTCGCGCAGCCGGTCCTTCACGCCCTTGGCCGTGACCTTGCCCCTGTCGTTCTTGGCCTCGTCCAGCGGCCCGTCGTCGGCGCCGTGCTCCTCGATCAGCTCCTCCAGTTGCAGCGTCACCGCATAGCGTTCGGCTTCCAGCGCATCCACCTGCGCCTGTTCCTTGGCGAAGTAGCGCGCGACAACCAGTTGCTCGGGGATCAGGTCGAAATTCGGCTTGCCGTCGGCCATGGCCTGCCAGTCGTCCAGCGCGATGGCCCAGGCGTCGTCGTTCATCGTCTCGTCCCAGTAGTCCATCAGCCGCTGGTAGACGTCGTAGGCGTCGAGCAGCGGTGCGCCCTGGAAAGCGGCGAGCAAGGCCTCGGACAGCGTCTCGATCAGGTGCTTGGGTGAGTCGCCGGGCTTGAGCGCCACGAGGCCGGGGCGCTGCGCAACGCGCCAGTCCTCGAAGCGCGCCTGCACCCGCTGCCGGAAGGCCGTGAACTCCGGGTGGCCAAAGATCGTGGCCTTCACCTGCGTGGCCTCCACCAGCAGCCGGCTGTAGCCGGGGCTGCCGGCCGATTCGAACAGTTGGGCGCGCACACCGGGCAGTACCTGCTGTTACGTCTTCCTCTCCCAGAGGGCTGAGGCGCTCGCTCATCCCGGGAACGGAGAGGCCTTGAGCAGGAACGCGTCCTGAAGGAGGCTGGGACGCTTCGGGAGGAGGGAGGGCTGGAGAACCTCTGCTATCGTGGGAAGCTTGACGAGCGCCCGGATAGAAAGGAGCCCAGCCCATGCGCCGAATTGTAGCCGGCATCACCA